>PCUH01000243.1:13204-26462 GCA_002770955.1 Flavobacteriales bacterium CG18_big_fil_WC_8_21_14_2_50_32_9
TACAATATATGTTATCACATATGAACCAGGCTGGTAGTAAGTGTACATTACTGGAGAAGGTCCAGCATAAGTGTTTCCATCACCGAAATCCCAAAATTCTGTCGCAACAACATTGCCAACACCACTTCCGGGGTTAGCCATTCCAAACATGGTAACAACATCGCCAATACAAACATCAGAAGGAGCTGCTATTGATACAAAACCATCATTTTCGCAAGCCAACGGAATGTAAATTAAAAATACACTTGTTCCAGTGTCTGATCCACAACCCATAACTTTAGGATAAATATCTACAAAAACACGGTAGCTATATCCTCCCGGTAGCGAATCAAAAATGGTAGAATCTTGCCAACCGCCCAAAGTTCCTAATGCAAATGCATTATTTTGTTCTCTTATTTTATAAAACACAGAATCAGCGTTTGTTGTTACAAACAATTCTAAAAAACCTGAGTCGGGATTGTTGGTCGAATCTGCTTTTACGGTAACAGAATCTATACTAAAAGTAGGTGGTGTTGGTGGATTTGTAGAAAAATTATAATAAATAGTATCGCCACTTGAATTTGAAATTCTTAATTGAAAAGTGTCCTGACACAGTTGATTGAATGTTGTTATTCCTGTTGAAGATATGCTTGTTACAGGGTTAACATTTGCTGGATGAACACCTGTTAATGAAAAATTGTAAGGAGCAACCCCTCCAGAAACGGCTATATAGATACTGCCAGGGAAAGCAGGCGGTATTGGAATGTTGCAATCCCAACAAGTTTTAACGATGCTTGAAGAATCGATGCTAATTTGAGCGTTAAGATTAAGTGTTAATACACTTATTAAAAACAGGGTGCTAATTTTTTTACTCATAAGTTTCGTTTTCATAATTTTTTTAGTTTTTTGAATTTTATTAAGGAATAGCATAAAGACTTTGTTTCCTTATTTTAGTTGCCTTAACAACAAAAAAGTCATTTAGAAGTAACTATTAGGCTATCATAAATTTTAATCACTTGAGGAACAACAAGTGTTTTATCATCATTTTGAATAACAAAATCAGCGAAAGGAATTTTTTTTTCGTCAGAAAGTTGGTTGTTCATTCGTTCAATAACTTCTTGTTCAGCAATTTCATCTCTAGCAATTACCCGTTGAATTCTTAGCGAAGTAGGTGCAGTTAACAAAATTAATTTATCTAATTCTTTATGTAATTCTGTTTCGATTAAAATTGCTGCTTCTTTAATCACAAAAGGTGCTGTCTTGTTTGCTTCAACCCATTGCAGAAAAACTTTTTTAACTTCTGGGTGTATGATTTGATTGAGTTGATTTAAGGCTGTTTTGTCATTAAAAACGAGCTGAGCTAATTTTGTTTTGTTGAGTTGATTGTTTTCAAAAGCACTTTCAAACTTAGCTTTCACTAATTTTTTCACTTCATCATTAAACAAAAGCAGTTTTTTTGCTTCAATATCAGAATTAAACACAGGAATTCCAAGCGTTTCAAATATTTTGGCAACGGTAGATTTTCCGCTACCTATTCCGCCTGTTAATCCAATAGTTAGCATATTTAGAGGCTGTCTTTAAAGTCCAACTTCTTCGTTATTCTCGTTTTTTAAATCAGTCATTTACGAAAGTAAACTCCTGATTTTCAAAACTTCGAATGCCTCGAATTTGAACTTTAAAGTTCAGCCTCTCGACTAAAAAGATAGACACTATTTAGTGATTATAAAAAACAAAAAACAAAAAAAATAACAAAATATAAGTTCTAAACCAACTCCCATCCCGATGGGAGGTTTTGGGTGGGCAAATCGTAAATCGTAAATCAAAAATCGTAAATGGTTACTATTTCTTCTCTATTTCCTCAGCAGCAAATTCTTTAGCTATAGCAGCTTTTTCAATTTTCAACCGATTGCCACCTTCAATTTCAATGATAACAATATCGTCTTTCACTTCTGCAATTTTTCCGTGAATACCACCAATGGTAACTATTTTAGACCCTTTTTCAAGCGATTCTCTAAATTTCTTTTGCTCTTTTTGTTTTTTTACTTGTGGACGTATCATAAAGAAGTAAAAAACTAAAAAAATTAAACCAAACATTAATATTGTTTGTAATCCTCCGCCTTCTCCACCTTCGGGAGATGCCATCAATAAGATTGAAGTAATATTGTACATAAAAATTATAAGTTATAAATTAAAAAAAGTTGAATTAATTTGATTTTGGTGCTACTATTTCACCTTTCAGAGCAATTACTTTTGTATTTGGAATTGTATTCGCAACCAATGTGATGGTTTTATTTTGTAGTCCTGATTTTCCTTCAGAATTAAAAACTACTTCAATGTTGCCATATTCACCTGGTTTGATGGGTTCTTTTGGCCAAGTTGGTACGGTGCAACCACAACTTCCTTGAGCAGATGAAATAAGAAGGTTTGATTTACCTACATTTCTGAATTTGAAAGATGTTTTAACTGACTCTCCTTGAGTTATTTGACCAAAGTCTTTTACGTCTTCTTCAAATTCAAAAAAAGGCAAATTATCTTTGTCTATTTCTGTGTTGCTTGTCGAAGCAGTGCTCGGATTGTTAATTAAATCTGTAGAGATTTCGCTTTCTTTTTCATTGGTACAAGCTAAAACAGATAGTGCTATTATAGCTGTAAATACAATTTTTTTCATAGTGTTATTTATTTTTTGCAAATATACTTATCTAAAAGAATTTACAGCTGCTAAAAGTGTTAAATAAAAAAGGCTGCCTAAATTTTAAGCAGTCTTTGAAAAATATTATTTAGTAATCTTATTTGTAAGTGGCTATGGATGCTTCAATTTTTTCCTTATAACCAAAAGGTTTTCCACTTTCTTTAGTTCCAGTTTCGCCTAATTCAATGGCTTTTTTTGCACTTGCAATAGCACCTGAATTATCGCCTTTGGCATGTTGTATGTCGGCTTTTACCCAATAGGTGTACCAATATTCTTGTGCTGCAATAGATTCATTTATCCATGTTAGTGCTTTTTCTAAATCTAATTTATTATCTAAATAATACTTAGCAGCATTTCTATAAACACCAGCTTTGTTTTTATCTGTTGCCTCAGCCATTGCTTTTTCTATGTTTGTTAAGGCTTTTTTATCCACATCCACATCAATTTTTAGTTCAATGTAAACTTCAGCCCAAGCTAAAACTAAGCTTCCGTGAGTTGGTTGTAGTTTTTCAAAGGTAAATCGCATGGATTCTTGAAAAATTCCTTTACCAGGTTTAACAATAGCTGTAAATACATTATTTTTTTCGTCATATTTTCCATCTCCCCAACCATCAGTTGATGAATTAATAATTACTTTCCATTCTGTTTTTCCTGGTATAGTAAAAAATGAATATGTTCCTGCTTTCACAGCTATTCCATTAATTTTCACATCGTCCGAAAAGGTGATTAATGTGTTTGCGTTTGCACCTGTTCGCCAGATTTCTCCAAAAGGAACTAATTTTCCAAAAATCTCTCGTCCTTTAACGCTAGGTCTAGAATAATTAATGCTTACATCTGTTAATCCTATGCGTTGTTTTACTTCAGCACTGGGACTTGGCTGAGGTAATTCCTGAGCAAATAATGGATTTAACGATAATAGCGTACAAAAAGTTAGTATTACAATTGTTTTTAGTGTTTTCATGTGTATATATTTAAAGTTTAATTTTTTTTCAAAATTACTATTAAAAACTGAGAAAAGGAAGGGTTTAATTTGTTCAGTTAGTGTCTGTCCATTATGTACAAACTCTAATTAGTGTTTCTGAACCAATTCATCATCACTGTAAGTAAGCTCCGTAATTATAGCACCATTTTTATTTCTTTTAATGAATTTGCCATTCAGCTTGTCATTCATATAAATGCTTTCTGTTTCAATTTTTCCTTCGGTTGAATACGTAATCCACGCTCCTTCTCTTGAACCGTTATTAAAAAATCCTTCCATCTTTTTTTTTCCGTTGGGATAAAACCAAACCCATTTTCCATGATTTTTTCCATCTTTAAAGCTACCTGTTTGCATAGGTTTCCCATTTTCAAAATACCTAGTCGATTCTCGTTTGCCAGTAAATTGATAAGCTGCTAAAGCAATTAAAATTATGCCTAAAATAATTTTATGTTTACTGTTGTATGAAAAGAGATGCATAATTATGAAAGGATTCAAAATGAGTGCAAATTTATCAAATAATTTCTTAACCTCTTTGCATACTTCCAAAAAGCAAGTGTACTTTTGAAAAAAAATAGTTATGGATTACATTCAACTAAAAGCAACAATAACTCCTTTAATAATTGGTAGAGAAATTTTAGTTTTTCAACTAGCCGAAATTGGTTTCGAGAGTTTTGTAGAAACTGAAGGTGGGCTAGAAGCTTACATTCAAGAAAATCAGTTTCAACAAAATGCGTTAGAAAAAGTAGCTTTACTATCGAATCCAGATTTTTCAATAAGCTATGCTATAGAAAAAATAGAAAATCAAAATTGGAACAAACAATGGGAAGAGAGTTTTGAACCAATTAATGTGTTGGACAACTGTTTTATTAGAGCACCTTTTCATGAAGCACCTAAGCAAAAAGATGTGTTTGACATTGTTATTGAGCCAAAAATGGCATTCGGAACAGGGCATCATGCAACTACATTCTTAATGATTAAAAGAATGTTGGAATTAAAATTGGAAAATAAAAATGTGTTGGATATGGGTTGTGGAACAGGTGTGCTTGCAATTTTAGCAAAAATGAAACATGCTGGCAAGGTGTTAGCAATAGATAATGACGAATGGGCTTATAACAATGCCGTTGAAAGTTGTGAAAACAACAATGTTGATATTGAAGTTAAATTAGGCGATGCTCAATTGATTAAAAATAGTAAATTTGATGTGCTAATTGCCAACATAAACAGAAATATTTTGGTTGCCGATATGCAGTATTATGTAGATGCATTAAACAACAATGGAAAACTATTAATGAGTGGCTTTTTTAGTGTTGATGAAGAAATTATTACTAAAAAAGCTACAGAACTAGGATTGAAATTCAGTTTTTCAGACACAAAAGACGAGTGGATGATGTTGGAGTTTGATAAATAAGGTGTTGGTAAATGTGAAAGATGAAATGTGAAATGTGAAATAAGAAATGTGAGAATTCGTGTATTCGTGGCTAAAAAAATGTGAGAATGTAACAATTGTAAATCACATTTTCAATCCCTAAACCCTTAATTCCTTAATCTCTAATTACTTTCAACTTTATGAACTTTATAAACTTTTAACTGTAAAAATAAATGCGAAAATTAATACTACTTCTTTTTTTTATCGTTTCAGGTTTAACAGCTTTTTCTCAGTCAAAAATCAAGCAATTTTCCTCCGATTCCACCATTTTTTTTAATGAAATGGAAGAGTTTTTAAGAGCCTCAAGAGCAGAAGATGGAAAATTGGTAATGGATGAATTTTCATGGACTTGGTTTGGAGGTAAATTTTCCGAAAATCAACGAGAATCAGTCTATGTTATGGCTAATTTAATGCTGAATAACAAAAAGAAAGCCTTTCCAGATTTCAGCAACTATATTAAAACCATTTCACTGTTTGTAAATAGCAAGTATCAAACAGAAACAAGTTTTTTTAGTTGGCAAGCCATTTTAGAAAAATTAATAAAAGGAGAAACACAAAGTAAATCATCGAGTGCAAAAAAACAATTTGTTGATTATTTGCAAGCCTGCAATGCTCTTTTTGAAGAAAATGCACTTTTTAAGTCGCCTTCAAACACTTGGAAAGCCAATAACAGTAACTATAAATTTGGTTTCGATAGCATACCTACAATTGAATTTGATGCATTAACACTAACTTGTTATTCAAAAGGCGATAGTGCTATTATTTTCAATACCAAAGGGAAATTTTATCCCACCGAACAAATTTGGTATGGAGAGGGAGGGAAAATAACTTGGGAAAGAGCTGGATTCCCAGCCGATTCGGTTTTTGCAACCATTAATTCAACCTATCAAATTAATGTTAAATCACCCTCATTTGAAATAAATGAAGTAACATTTTATGATTATTATTATTTTGACCAAGCTCTTGATGGTAGTTTATCGGAAAAAATATTAGCAAACATTACAGAAGAAAAAGCAACCTACCCAAGGTTTACATCAAGTAATGCCCGATTGCAAATAAAAAATATTATTGAAGATGTAGATTACATAGGAGGGTTTTCATTGCATGGATACAAAGTTCTTGGAACTGGGGTTGACAACCAAGATGCCTACGTAATTTTTTATCGTAAAAAATTGCCTTTTGTCAAAATGTCAGCCAAAGCATTTGTAATCAGACCCGATAGAATTGTTTCAAATGATGCTTCCTTTACCATGTATTTAAAACAAGATTCTATCTATCATCCAGGATTAATATTCAAATTCTTTTTTGATGAAAGAAAATTAAATTTAATTAGAGATAATCAAGGAATTAAGAAAACACCTTACTTAAATTCTTATCACAAAGTGGATATGAATTTTGAGTATTTAACGTGGGCTATAGATTCACCCATGGTTCAATTTAGAAATTTGGTTGGAGGAACAAAAACCGATGCTACTTTTGTTTCAACTGATTTTTTCAGAAAGGATGCTTACATGAGCTTTTTAGGCTCAAACACAATCCATCCATTATACATGGTAAAATCACTTGTTGATAAACTAGATACAAATTTTATAACCATGTATCAATTGGCAGAACACTCCAAATATTCCAAATCTCAATTAGAAAATTTTTTATTAGGATTGTCTTATCAAGGTTTTGTGAAATATGATTATGATACCAAAACTTTTGTGGTAGAAGATAAACTGATTACTTGGGTAAAAGCAAGTGGTGGTAGGGTTGATTATGATGTAATAGGATTTTATTCAAATATAGAAAAAGCAAACAACGCAACACTAAGTTTATTAAATTATGATATGTTGATGCGTGGGGTTAAACAAATAAATTTAAGTGATTCTCAGGAAGTTAAAATTTTTCCTAAAAATCAAACCATCACATTGAAAAAAAATAGAGATTTTGATTTTTCAGGAACAATACAGGCAGGTAGGTTCGATTTTATGGGACATGATTTTAAATTTAAATACGATGATTTTAAAATTGATATGCCTATTGTAGATTCTGTTCGGATTTATGCTGAAACCCCTCAAAAAGATGAATATGGAAACCCTATTATACGACCAGTAAAAACAGTTGTCCAACAAGTTAATGGTGATTTATTAATAGATAAACCCAACAACAAATCGGGTGTGAAACCTTATAGCGAATATCCTATTTTTCACAGTTTTAAAGATTCTTATGTGTATTATGATAGAAACTCGATACAAGGAGGAGTGTATGGTAAAGAAGACTTTTATTTTCAAGTTAAGCCTTTTACCATTGACAGTTTAGCCGATTTTGATAACTCAGCACTTCGCTTTGATGGGACGCTTGTTTCCGCAGGAATTTTTCAAGATATAGAAGAAACATTAACGCTTCAACCTGATCACTCACTTGGGTTTGTTAAAAAAACACCACCAGAAGGAATGCCCGTTTATGCTGGGAAAGGGAAGTTTAATAATGATATAAAACTTAGCCATCAAGGATTAAAAGGTGATGGCGATTTGGTTTATGTAGCTTCCACAACCTATTCAAACAACTTTATTTTCTTTCCAGATTCCATGAATGCTGTTGCCCAACGATTTACTGTTAAAGAAAATTCAAAAGCAATAGAATTTCCACCAGCCGAAGGTGAAAATGTTTTTACACGCTGGTTTCCCAAAAAAGATTACATGATACACAAAGAAATAGACAAACCTATTGCCATGTACGACATGAAATCGAAAATGCACGGTTCAACCATTATGGCACCTGATGGACTTTCTGGCGTTGGGGTATTTGAGTTTGAAAAAGCAGAAATGGAATCAAATTTAATCAAATTCAAATTTCAAGATTTTAGTGCTGATACAGCAGATTTTAGATTGAAAGATTCGTTTGGAGATGGTGATGCATTGGCTTTCTCCACCAAAAATGTAAATGCTTTCGTATCCTTTAAGGAAAGAAATGGGTTGTTTAAATCTAATGGAGATGGATCTGTAATTAATTTTGAACCAATGAAATACATCTGTTTTATGGATGAGTTTAAATGGTTTATGGATAATGATGATATTGAACTTTCTGCGGGTACACAACAAGCTCAAGATGCATCAGGAGTTAGTTTGGATGGAGCTCAATTTATTTCAGTTCATCCCGAGCAAGATTCGTTGAGTTTTTTCTCTACCAAAGCACGATATGATATAAGAAATAAAGTGATTTATGCCGATGGAGTTAAGTTTATGAACATTGCCGATGTAATGCTTTATCCTGATAGTGGTAAAGTAATTATAGATAAAAACGCAAGTATGCGTACCCTTAATAACTCAAGAATTGTGGCTAGTTATATCACACAAAATCATAATATTTATAATGCAACAACCAATGTATTTGGAAAAAGAAAATATGCAGGTTCGGGATATGTAGATTATGTAGATGAAATAGAAAAATCTCAAACCATTTATTTAGCATCTATTGGCGTTGACACAACAGGTCAAACTATTGCTAATGCAGAAATAAAACCTGAGGATGATTTTACGTTGAGTCCTAGGTATAAATTTTATGGAAAAGTAGCATTAAATGCCAACAATCAATTTTTGACTTTTAAAGGGAATTCTAAAATTTTTCACGATTGTGATTTATTAGGAAATAATTGGTTTACTTTCAATTCAATAATAGATCCAAATGAAATTTATATCCCTATTGACAGCAATACAAAGGATGAAAATGGAAACAAACTAATAGCAAGTATTTTGTTAAGTTCAGATTCACTGGGCATTTATTCTTCTTTTTTAAATCAAAAGAAAAAAAATAGTCATAAGGAAGTAATTCCAACTAAAGGATTTTTATATTTTGATAAAGTATCAGAAGAATATCGAATTTCAAACAAAGATAAACTGCAAGAAATTTCGTTTGGAGGAAACTATTTGAGTTTAAGTACCAAAAATTGTAAAATTTATGGAGAAGGAAAAATTGATTTAGGTGCTGAATCTGGTCAACTAACTATTGAATCAGCTGGAGTTGTTTATCATAATCAACTCGATAATGAAGCCATTTTTGATTTAGTATTGTCTATGGATTTTTTCTTTGCCGATGATGCTATGAAAAACATGACTAAAAAATTGGAACAAGCATCCGATTTAGAGCCAGTAAAATTAGATCGCCCAACATTTGAAAAAGGTATAAAAGAAATTATAGGTAAAGATGAAGGAGATAAAATTATTGCACAGGTTAATTTATACGGTTCCTATAAAAAAATGCCCGATATTATGCGTAAAACAATTTTGTTTAATGAAATTAAATTTAAATGGAACCAAGCAAATAAATCATACAGATCTTACGGAAAAATTGGAATTAGCAATTTAGGTAAAGACCAAATTAATAAATATGTAGAGGGTAAAATTGAAATAATTAAAAAGCGAAGTGGAGATATTATCAACATATACTTAGAAGTAGATAAAAATAACTGGTATTTTTTCTCTTATACAAGAGGAATTATGCAATCCATTTCTTCTGATTCTGATTTCAATACTGTGATTCAAGAAACCAAGCCAGATAAACGAAAAGCAAAACAAGAAAAAGGGCAAGAACCGTATCAATTTATGTATTCGTCAGATAAAAAGAAACGAGATTTTATTAGAAGTTTTGATGAGTAAATTTACGATTTACGAATTACGAATTACGATTGTTGATTTACGATTGTTGATTGAGAACTGTAGATTGAGTACTGTAGATTGAGTACTGAAGACTAAGAAATGAAGACTGAGAACTGAAGACTGAAAACTGTGAATTTATGAATGTTAAACAAGCTTCAATCTGTTTTTTTTAGAGAATTTGCACCATTCTTGCATCTATTCAATAAAATAGTATCTTTGTTTTATTGTGATTATCACTAATGTTAAGAATTAAGGAACTTTATATATACTTGTTTTTACTGTGTTTATTGGCATTTTCGTCAGTTTCATTAGCACAATATTCTTCCGAAGAAGAACTAAAAAAAGCTGCAAACACGTTTTTTAATGAAGAAAACTTCATTGAAGCCCTTCCATTATTTTCTCAATTATTAAGTACTTACCCCAAAGATGTAAATTATAATTACAAATATGGTGCTTGTTATTTGTTTGCAACTCGAGACAAAGAAAAATCCATTAACTATTTATCATTTGCAGTTTCAAAAGCAACCGTTGAGCCATTAGCTTATTATTATATGGCTAAGGCCTATCACCACAATTATGATTTTGCTTCAGCAATTGTTTACTACAACAAGTATAAAACAAAATCTACTGCTAAAGAACATCAAAAATATCAAATTGACAGGCAGGTTGAAATGTGCGAAAATGGACAAAAATTACTTAAAAAAATTAATAATATTGGGGTGCTTGATAAAAAAGAAATTAGAGAATCGGAATTTTTTAGAAGCTATGATTTGAGAGGTATAGATGGTAAAGTTATTGTGAAGCCAGACGATTTTCAGTCGAAAGCCGACAAAAAAAATAATGATAAATCTATCTTGTTTTCCGACCCCAATCAAAACACCATTGTTTATTCTTCTTATGGAGATAAAGGAACAAATAAAGATATTTATAAAATTGAAAAAATTGGAGTGGGTAATTTTAGTGAGCCAATTAATTTAGGTTCAACCATAAATACTGATTATGATGAAGATTATGCTTTCTTACATCCAGATGGAAAAACATTGTATTTTTCTTCCAAAGGACATAACAGTATGGGAGGATATGATATTTTTAAATCTATCTATAACAATGCTTCTGGAACTTGGTCTAAACCGATAAATTTAGATTTCCCCATCAATACTCCAGATGATGATGTTTTGTATATCAGTGATATAGATAATCAATTGGCCTATTTTGCATCTTCAAGAGCTAGTAAACAAGGAGAAATGACTGTTTACAGAGTGAAAGTTGAGCCTGAACCCATTCAGAACCCTATGATAAAAGGTGTTTTCTTAGCAGAACAAAACCCAAACATGAAAGATGCAACCATATCTATTATGGATGCCAATACCAATACAAAGTTGGGTGTTTACCAAACAGATTCGAAAAGTGGTGAGTATTTATTGACTTTTCCAAAAGCAGAAACTAAATACAAGTTAATTGTTGAAACAACAAGCGATGCTCCAATTCATTCTGCAATAATTGAAATTCCTGCACAAACTGATTTTGCGTTACTTAAACAGCAATTATTACTTGTTGGAGAAGGAGATAATGAAAAATTGGTAGTTAAAAATATGTTTGATGAGGTAGATGAGTTTGATATAACCAATCCAATTATTGTTCAGAATTTATTGAAACAACGTGCAAAATTAGATGTAAATATTACAGAAGAAGAAGCGTTAAGTTCTTTGAAAACAAATTTGGTTAGTGATGTTGTTTCTGATGAAAACGCATCCAACTCTGATTTTCAAAACTATTCGGATGATAAGTTGGTAACTGTGGTGAATGAAAAAATTTCAACACTTTTAATGAAAACAAAAGAATCGGAAGAACAAACTAATTTCTATTATAACCTGGCAAATGAAAAAACAGCAGCATCTAAAAAAGCGTATGCATCAAACGAAAAAAACAAAATGGATGTTGCTAATGATGTAAACCAAGGTGTTGTGGCATTAAATCTGGCTCGTGTAGTTGAAAGTGAATCTACCGAACGAAATTTAGAAAAACAGAAATTACAAGCATATAAATCTAAAATTGCAGAACTCGTTACAAACGGAAAGCGTGCTGAGGCTGAAGAGATTTTATCTGAAATCAATAAAATTGAAAAAGCAGGTTATTTTGCCAACTCGGCTGTTGAAGATGAAAGACGTATTAAATCTGAAAAACTTAAAGAAACACAACTGGCAGCTAATGAACAGCGTGATGTGGTAATAGAAATTACAAACAGAAAACTTGAATTAGAAAAATCTATTTCGGAATTAGAAAATAAATTAGCAGCAACAAAAAAAGCCAAAGAAAAAGAAGAAACCCAAGCTCAAATAGATGTGTATAAAATAGATTTAGAAGATATTGTTTTTCAGGAAAACAAAGCCAAACAAAAAGAATTAGAACTGAAAAATGTATATCTTGAAGCTAAAAATGAAATGCAACTTTTTGAGCAAGTGTTAGCTGCTAAAGAAAATTCAAGTTCACAAAAAAATGCCCTAGATGCCAACCAAAAATTAGCAATTGAGCGAAACATAACTTATTTTAAAGAGGAAGGAATTGTCGGTTATTACCCAACTCAAGAAGAGTTAGCTGAAAATAATTCACAAGAAACAGCGACTTCTGAAAATTTAGTAGCAATAAAAGATGCCTTTGAAATTATTGACGATAATGGAAATTTGATTGATTACAATACTTCTTTTTCAACTAAATTGGCTAAAGCAGAAAATGAAACCAATACACTAAAAAAAGCGGAAAATATAGCTCAAATTAATGAAGAATGGATAAAAGCGATTGACGAAGATATTCAAATAAAAAACTATCAAATTGAAAAAGAGAATGATTTGAATGCAAAAGTTCAATTTAAACTAGTAATTGATAAATTGAATGAACTAAAAATACAAAAACAAACGGAAAGAGATGAACAGTTGGCAGTTGTTAGCTCACAATCGGTGGAAAACAATTCTCAAGATTCATTTAATAGCACTACTAAAAACGCAAACACCAATACAGAAACAAGCAATAATTTTCAAAATGAAACCAATACCGAATCCATTAAAAATACGAATTCTACCGAAAATTTAAGCACCAATTCACAGTCTATTTTGGATGATGAAGGGAATGTAATAGATTATAATTCAGTATTTTTAGATGAATTAGAAGCACTTCCTACCGATGAACAAACGTCCAAACTATTTGCTCAAAAATCAATGATTTATGCTAAATGGGCTGATGCTACAGCACAAGAAATCCTTTTTAGAAAAAATGAAATAGCCAAAGCCGATGAAATAGAAAAAGATAGAATTAACGCCTTAATTTCTGAGTTAGAAACTGATTTACAAGATAAGGAAGAATTTGCTGCCTTATTTTTATCACAAGCGAAATCGTTGGCATCTACGGATGAAGAGTTGGCGTATATCTATAATTTAGAAAGTAATTCGCAATTGGCTGATAACAGTTCGGAATCACCAAATTCAACATCTGCAAATAATAATGAGCAGGAAACAAATAACAATGAGCAGGAAACAAATAACAATGAGCAA
>PCUH01000243.1:26574-26841 GCA_002770955.1 Flavobacteriales bacterium CG18_big_fil_WC_8_21_14_2_50_32_9
ATAACAAAGAGCAAATAACAAATAACAAAGAGCAGGAAACAAATGACAATGAGCAAATAGCAAATAACAAAGAGCAAATAGCAAACAACGAACAAATAGAAACATATAAAGAACAGGTTGTTGCGACACCAGAAGTTAATCGTTTGAAAAATGATATTATTGAATTGCGAAATCAATCGGAAGAGTTGCTAACAGAAGCCAGTCAAGAAACATCAAGCGAAGAAAAAAATAGAAAAATAGAAGATTCTGAAGCTGCAATTAAAAAAG
>PCUH01000243.1:26867-32029 GCA_002770955.1 Flavobacteriales bacterium CG18_big_fil_WC_8_21_14_2_50_32_9
GCAATTTATGAGAAAGTGAATGCGAATGAATTTAACTCGAATAAAAATACGTTGGGTCAGTTAATTATAGCTTATGGAAGTAATTCATCAGATAATAATTTTATTATGGCAGAAATGTTGAATGAAGAGGCATTAGATTTATTCAGCAAAGCAGCCAGCTCAAGACAAAATGCACGAACTTCCACAAACACAAACACAAGAAATAAATTAAATGAAGATGCATTTGAATTGGAATTGAAAGCAATACAAAAACAACAAAATGCAATTTTGCTTATTGATAAAAACAACTTAGTAGCAACAAATCAATTAGCAAATAACAAATCTCTCCCGATAGCTATCGGGACAAATAACAATGAACAAATAGCAAGTAACAATGAGCAGGAAACAAATAACAAAGAACAAATAGCAAATAACAAAGAACAAATAGCAAGTAATAAAGAACAAATAGCAAGTAACAATGAACAAATAGCAAGTAACAAAGAACAAATAGCAAGTAACAATGAGCAGGAAACAAATAACAAATCTCTCCCGATAGCTAACGGGACAAATAACAAAGAACAAGTGGTTGACAAACAGCAAGTTTATGAACCCAAAACAATCTCGATAGCTATCGGGATAGCTTCCAATGAAATTATTGCAAATGCTGATAAGTTAATGAAAGAAGCTGAGGTGCTTAATGCAGAAGCAAAAATGTTGGAAGATAGTTCCTTAACCTTGAAAAAGAAAAAGGAAAAAGAAGCAGTTGTAGTTCAGGTTGAGGCAAAAAAGGAAGAAGCTAACAGAAAAATTTACGAAGCTGATGTGCTATATGCAGAGGCTAATGAGTTGAAAATTGAAGAGCAAGAAACTATCTCAGCGTTATCAGATGTTAGAAGTGATGTTATTTTAGAAAATATTACTATTCAAGATGAGTTGATTTTTAATGAATTATCACCAGAATCTATTGCAACTATTAAAGGTAATGATGATTATAAAGCTTATGTGGAATTGAAGCAAGAAAACAGAAGATTAATAAAAGACGCTCAAGTGGAGTATATTGAAGCTGATAAAGCTCAACAAGAATCAGTGGATCAGGTTGGTTTGGAGAAAGCTCTAAAAGCAATGGAGATGGCAACAGATTCGGAAGCAGGTAAACAAAAACTACAATCTCAGTTAGTTAAATTAGAACAGATGATTGCAGACAACGAGTTAAAAGCTGCTAGATTAAGAGATGCTGCTATCGAAAAGGAGAAAAAAGCATTAGAAAACCAATCGAAAGCATCTGATTTATTATCAAATAATGATGCAGCTACATCCAGTAAATTTGTTGCAATTGAGAAAGCAGAATATTTCAATCCTAATTTAGTAGCTCAAAAAATTGATGGCGTTTCATTAGTGGAAAATAATTTACAATCCTCAGAGAATAATTCACAAATAACAAATAACAATGAGCAAATAGCAAATAATAATGAGCAAAGAACAAATAACAATGAGCAAATAGCAAATAACAATGAGCAAATAGCAAATAACAATGAGCAAATAACAAATAACAATGAGCAAATAACAAATAACAAAGAAGTAGCAAGTAACAACCAACAACAAGAAACAAATAACAATAAGCAAATAACAAATAACAAAGAAGTAGCAAGCAACAACCAACAACAAGAAACAAATAACAATAAGCAAATAGCAAATGACAAATCACAAATAACAAATGAAGAAATACCCGAAAAGCTAACCAATTCCATTTTCTCATTAACTTCAGCGAATCAATCGGCATATAGCAATTCAAAACCTATTCCTAAAAACCCTAAAATGCCTGAAGGGTTAGTGTTTAAAGTTCAGATAGGTGCATTTAGAAACCCAATTCCTCAAGATTTGTTTAAAGGATTTACTCCAGTGATGGCAGAGGACGCAGGAAATGGAATAACCAGATACACTGCAGGATTATTTACATCCTTCAATGTTGCTAATGAGGCAAAAAATTCTATCAGAGAAATTGGCTATCCAGATGCTTTTGTTGTTGCTTTTTTTAATGGTAAACGTATTAATATAAATGAGGCAAGAGCTATGCTGAATGAGCCTAATAATAATTTACAAACTTCAGATAATAATGCACAGGTTGTAGATAATAAATCTCTCCCGATAGCTATCGGGACAAATAACAATTCACAAACATCAAGAACGAATGAAACTGAAACATTAAGCACAACAGAAGAAGTTAAAGATGGAATTTCTAAAGATGTTAGAAACATTGATGGCATTTTTTACACAGTTCAGGTAGGTGTTTATTCAAAGGAAATTACAGCTGGACAACTTAATAATTTATCGCCTATCAATAGTGAACGAACAGCCAATGGATTAATTAGATATACATCAGGTATTTATAAAAATTTGGATGAAGCCAATGCTGCTAAAGATAGAATAAGAAATATTGGAATTTCTGATGCTTTTGTTATAGCTTATCATAATGGAAAAAAGATAACAGTTACTCAAGCTTCTGATTTGTTAAAGAAAGGAGTGGAGACCTCAAGTTACCAACAACCAACCAATACCAATGAGCAAATAACAAATAACAAAGAGCAAAAAACAAACAACAATGACAATGCACAAATAACAAATGACAATGAACAAATAACAAATAACAATGAGCAAATAGTAAATAACAATGAGCAAATAACAAATAACAATGAGCAAATAACAAACAACAATGAACAAACAACAGTTAATAATGTGTCTCGAAAAATTTCAGATGAGGAATTGCAACAAAAAGCAGCAGCCCTTAACATTGTTTTTAAAGTAAAAATAGGAGCGTATGAAGAAGACGTTCCAACTGAAGATGCAGCTATTTTTCTAAAACTTTCTGATAAAGGTGTTGAAAATTTTGAAAAAAATAATATAACAATTTATACAGTTGGTTCGTTCTTAGATTATAAATCTGCCTTGAACTATCAAATAGAAATAACAGAAATGGGAATTAAAAATCCATCTGTTATTGCTTTTGAAAACGATGAAATCATACCAATAGAAACAGCAATAGAAAAAATTAAAAACAACTAATTTTATGCAACCTGAAGTTATTTATCTAGAAGAAGTAAAAGAAAAAATTACTAAAGAACATCATTTAGTAGTGTTTAATGATGATGTAAACACCTTTGATTTTGTGATAGAAATGCTAGTTAAAGTTTGCGAGCATGATGTTTTACAAGCAGAGCAATGTACTTATATCATTCATTATAAAGGAAAGTGTGCTGTGAAAAAAGGAAATTATCAAACCCTCAGAAATATGTCAGAGGCTTTGTCGGATGCAGGATTAACAGTCGAAATTAATTAGAGTTTGTCCATAATGTCCGAGTTCGAGGCTTTCGAAGTTTTAACAAGGAGTCATGATCCTTGTTATACTATGATTTTCAAAACTTGAAAACTTCGAACATTACTCACAATATTAAATTATTTTTTAGTTGTGTTCGTGAGTTCGCTGCACTCAGTTCTAACTCAAAATCATGACTTTATGCACAAACACAAATTAAAATAAATAAAAAACCATGTTTAGAAAAATTATTACAATAGCATTAGTTTTACTAATTATTAGCTGTTCAAAAGTTCCTATTTCGGGAAGAAAACAAGTTACCTTAGTGCCAGAATCTGAGCTGATGAGTATGAGTTTAGTTCAGTACAAACAGTTTTTAACAGAAAATCCTCCAGTTTCCGATGAAGTTGAAACAGCCAAACAAGTAAAAAGAGTAGGTAATAGAATAGCTAATGCAGTGGAGCGTTATTTAAAAGATAATGGGCAGTCAAAAAGAGTAAAAAACTATCGTTGGGAATTTAATTTAGTAAATCAAAACATAGTGAATGCTTGGGCAATGCCTGGAGGTAAAGTAGTTGTTTACCAAGGATTGCTGCCTGTTGCTCAATCAGATGCTGGATTGGCAGTTGTGATGGGACATGAAATTGCCCATGCCATAGCCCGACATGGAAACGAAAGAATGACGCAAGGAATTTTAGCAGCAGCAGGAGGAGTTGCTTTAGCGGTTTATATGCGAGATAAACCATCAGAAACACAAGCTCTATTTCTTGGGGCATACGGAATAGGAGCAGGAGTCGGTATTTTGGCTTTTGGACGCAATCAAGAAAGTGAAGCAGATAAATTAGGAATGGTTTTTATGGCTATGGCAGGATATCAGCCAAGTGAAGCCATACCTTTTTGGGAAAGAATGAGTGCAGGAGGTGGAGGAAGTGTTCCAGAATTTTTAAGCACACATCCAAGTCACGATACACGAATTAATAGGATTAAAGATTGGCTACCCAATGCAGAAACATATTACACTCCGATAACGAATTAAAATTTTTTACTTTTTGTTTTTTTTTAAACATTTGTTATAAAATAGTAGGTTATTAAGATTATTTACTATTTTTACGCTATTATTGTTAAAAAATTGAAATAATGAAAGCGGTACATGTAATAGTTGAAGAGATTATTAAAAAATCTCCATTTTTAGAAGAAGCATTAGCAGAAGGATTAATCAATCTTTCTTCATTATCCAGGCAAATTAAAAGTGAAATTGACGAAGAATTAGGAAAAGATGTTAAAATTGGAGCTATAGTAATGGCATTAAAAAGACTTTCGCCCCGCTTCGACCCCAACTTTCAAATAAAAATTAAAAAAGTAGTTCAAAAATTAGGAGACATAACTGTTCGTTCAAAAATTACTTATTATACTTTTGAAAATTCAGAGTCACTCATAGAACATCAAGCTGAGTTGTTACGAAAACTTAAAGGAAAAAAAGACATATTTTTTGCATTTTCACAAGGAGTTTATGAAACAACAATCATATTAAGTGATTCAGAGCATCAAGATGTTGATGTTCTATTTAAAAATGAAAAAATAATTCAAGAATCTACAGGATTATCCTCCTTAACCATCAAATTACCAAGCGAAAACTCTGATGTATCAGGTATTTATTATTTCATCTTAAAAAAATTGGCTTGGGAAGGTATTAATATTTTAGATATCATATCAACCATGCATGAATTTACAATAATTGTGAATGATGAAAATATCGACAGGGCTTTTTCTATACTCAAAAACATAAATAAATCTATCTAAATTTCAATAAGAAATAAACGGGTTAGGTTAAAAATTATGGGAGAAACTTATGTTTTAATGCTGTTTATTAGGA
>PCUH01000293.1:0-147 GCA_002770955.1 Flavobacteriales bacterium CG18_big_fil_WC_8_21_14_2_50_32_9
ACCATACACATGTTTCCGGGAACAACCGTTACACTTCATGAAGGAGCTCATATCGGACATGGAGCCATTATACACGGAGCAACCATAGGTAAAAATTCTTTGGTAGGTATGAATAGCGTAGTAATGGATGATGTAATTATTGAAGAG
>PCUH01000293.1:285-6958 GCA_002770955.1 Flavobacteriales bacterium CG18_big_fil_WC_8_21_14_2_50_32_9
GTCATGAAACGCTTAAACCTTGCGAACCACTTATTAGGGAAGAAGAAAATAGACCCCAACAAGCTGCTATTTATAATACTTGGAATAAAATAAAATCTAACCCTTAAAAATTTATATCATGGAAATAGAAAATTTAGAATTTTTTACAAGCCCTCTGTTTATAACCATAATCATAGTTTTAGCAGTTTGGGAAGCTATTTGGAAACTAATTGCTCTTTGGAAATCTGCAAGAAACAAGCATTTGATTTGGTTTGTGTGTATTGCTATATTTAATACTGTAGGCATTTTACCAATCATTTATATTCTTTCACACAAAAATGAAGATACATCTAATGAATAAAACTTTAAAAATTGTAACACTAAGTTTAGTGCTAATTATACCAACACATTTCTTTTCGCAAGTTGGAAATGATGCCATTGGAGCTCGTTCAATAGCAATGGGAGGTGTAAATACAACACTTTCCGATTTATGGTCAGCAAACAACAATCAAGCAGGGTTAGGTTTTGTAACCGAACTTGCTGCAGGGGCCTATTTCGAAAACAGATTTTTGTTAAAAGAAACCAGTTACAAAGCAGGAGCTTTTGTAATGCCAACAAAATTAGGAGCTTTTGGAGTAAGTGTAGCTTCTTTTGGTTTTTCAGATTTTGTAGAAACAAAGGCAGGAGTATCTTATGGACAACGATTCAGCGAAAAATTTTCAGTGGGAATTCAACTGAATTACTTAAGAACTAGCCTAACCCAAGAATTTGGAAGTAAAAATAATGTTACAGGTGCCATTGGATTAATTGGCAAACTAAGCAAGGAATTTACATTAGGTGTTCATATTTATAATCCTACACGAAATAAACTGGCAAATTATGACAACGAACGTGTACCAACAATTATGAAGTTAGGCTTAGATTATCGTTTTTCCGATAAAGTAATTTTTGCACTTGAAACCGAAAAAGATATTGATTTCGAACCAATTATTAAAGCAGGAATAGAATATCATATTGTTGAAATTTTGTATCTTAGAGTAGGAATTTCAACAAACCCAACCATGAGCTCATTTGGTTTTGGATTGGTAATGAACAATTTCATTTTAGAAGCATCATCTTCTTATCATCAAACTTTAGGAATTACGCCTGGAATTTCTATTATTTACAAAAAACACAAATCATCTTCTAAAGCTAAACCAAGTATTTAATGTCGAAATTGTTTGAAAATATTCTCAAACCTAATAGTTTTTCGGGAGAAAAGATGTTCAGTTTGAGTTATATCCCATTTACGAGTACTCTTGCCAAAAGTGGAGCTCACACTATTTTCCAAAAAGCCATTTGGTTACGGTATATACTTCGAAACGCTTGTGTTTTGACTCTATCTTTAATTGTCAATCTTTCCCTCTTTGCTCAAAGCAAAGAAGATGATAAAAATCAAATTATTGAAGAAAGAATTGAATACTTATCAGAATCAGATGAAGAATCAGATGCTGATTATACCACTATTTTTGACCAACTTTCTCATTATTTCGACAAGCCTTTGAATTTAAACAGAGTAAGTTTAGATGAATTGGAATCGTTGGGATTGCTTTCTAGCATTCAAATTAACAACTTGCTTTTGCATATTGAAAAAAATGGCAAACTGATGACATTAGAAGAACTTCAAACCATAGCTGGTTTTGATGCAGCTACCATAAAACGTGTGTTGCCTTTTGTTAGATTATCAACAGATGTAAACACAGCTCAACTCTCCTTTAATGAATTACTTAAAAATGGAGATAATCAACTCGTACTTCGTGCCGAAAAAGTGTTGGAACAGAAAAAAGGATATAGCCCTATTACTGATTCAGCTTTGGCAGCCAGTCCTAATTCAAGGTACTTAGGAAATGATTTGCGGATTTTTTCTCGATATCGATATAAATATGGAAATCATGTTAGCATTGGAATTACAGCAGAGAAAGATCCTGGTGAAGAATTTTTTACAGGAACTCAAAAAAACGGCTTTGACTTTTATTCAGGACATATTTTTTTAAGAAATAGAGGTAAATTCAAACAAATTGCCATTGGCGATTATCAAGCTCAATTTGGTCAAGGATTAACCTATTGGTCGGGAAGAGCTTTTGGGAAAGGTGCCGACATTCAAATGATAAAACGAACAGGACTTGGTTTGAAGCCCTACTCTTCGGTAGATGAAACACTTTTTTTAAGAGGCGGAGGTTTCACTTTTGAAGTAGGAAAAATTGAAACAACTGTTTTTTATTCCTATAATAAAATAGATGGGAATGTAATTCAGCAAGATACTACAGGCTTGCAACAAGCAGAAATAGAGGCAATAAATCAAGAAGGATTATCTATTTCTTCCTTGCAACAAACAGGTTTTCATCGCACAACTAACGAATTAGAGGATAAAGATGCTATAACACAACAACAAATGGGAAGTCATTTGGCTTATAAAACAAGAAGTTTAAATGTGGGGTTAACTGGAATTTATAGCTCCATTGATGCTAATTTTAACCCTAACTTACAACCCTATAGTCAATTTAGAAATGCAGAAAGTGAACAAGCTAAAATAGGAGTGGATTATAATTGGATTTATAGAAATTTCAACTTTTTTGGTGAAGCTACAAAAAGTATAAATGCTGGAAATGCTTTTGTTTCAGGAGCATTAATTACACTCGACCCTCGTCTAACACTTGCTGTTTTATATCGAAAATTTGATAGAGATTTCCAACCCATTTCGAGTGTAGCAATTAGTGAAGGCTCTGTAAACGAGAATGAAACAGGCTTATACACAGGTATTGTAACTAAAATTAGTAAAAGTTTTACACTTTCTGGCTATTATGACCAATTTACATTTGGTTGGCTGAAATCTGGTGTTGATGCACCATCAAAAGGACATCAATTTATTGCTCAACTTAATTTTAAACCATCAAAAAAAATGGAAATGTATGTTCGGGTTAGAGAACGAATAAAAGAAAAAAACACAAAAATGGACACGGATGCAATTGATTATTTGGTTGAAGAGAAACAAACCAATTACCGTTTCAATTATACATATCAAATTACTGAAGCATTTCGATTAAAAGGTAGGGTTGAATTATCAAATTACGATTTATCAGAATCTCCTTTTGAAACAGGCTATTTAATCTATCAAGACATTGTTTTTAAGGCAAAAAGCACTCCTTTATCGTTTAGTTTTAGGTATGCTATTTTTGATACCAAATCATTTAATAGCCGTATTTATGCCTATGAAAATGATGTGCTTTATTCCTTTTCTATCCCAGCCTATTCCAACAGAGGAACTCGAACCTATCTTACTGCAAGGTATCAATTTAGAAAAGGTATAGATTTATGGATAAGATATGCTATTACCTATTACGAAAATTTAGATGTTATCAGTTCTGGATTAGAAGAGATTCAAGGAAATCATAAGTCTGATGTGAAAATTCAAGTTAGGTATAGTTTCTAAAATCTAATTATTGATATTCAATTATAGTAGTAGGAAGCATTTGTTGTAGTTGTTCTATATAAGCTTTATTAAAATTATTGCCCGATAAAATCAAATATTTCAATCTTCGCAACCGGTAAATTGAAGAGGGTAATTCTGTAAGTTGATTATCAGAAAGATTTAATACTTCTAAGCGTTTTAGGTATGTTATTTTTTTAGATACTTTCGTGATGTTGTTTCCACTCAATGAAAGTTCTTTTAATTTTCTTAATCGGGTAACAGCTTCTGGAATTTCTTTAAATTTATTGTGGTCTAAAAATAAAGTTTCTAAATACCTTAAATTCATATTTTTGGGCAATCCTCCTAAGTTGTTTTCCGATAAATTACAATAGCGTAAATACCGAAGAGCCGAAAAACTTCCATAAATAGTATCTATTTTATTCGCCTTTAAATTTAAGTTTTTTAGCTTATACATTCGCTCCATTTTATAGGGAATTACCGTTAGTTGGTTGTTCGATAAATCAAGCGTTTCTATGGTTTCTGAGTTATAAATAGCACTGTTAATTTTAGAGATGTTATTATTGCTAAGGTTGAGATTCTCAATGTTTTTAAACTTTTTTATCTGAGGTGGTATTTTATTGAGTGCTTGGTTGCTTAAATCTAAATTAATTACATTATTCTTTTCCTTTTTTGCCGTTTCAATATCTTTAAAAAGCTTACTTTCAAAATACGCTTTAGAATACATAGTAGGTTTTACATAACAAGGATTCATACCAACCTTATAGTTGTAATCGAGCAAAGAAACTGTCTCTCCTTTTTTATTTAGTTTTACTTTTATGTTGTAAATATCCATATCAATGGTGTGGATAGAACCTCCTGTTTTTGTAGCAATGTCAAGATATTGTGGGTTTATTCCTGCGAATTCATTATATCCGCAAAGAATAACCCGAACTGGTTGATTAATAAATTCCAACAATTCCATGTCTCTAACACAAGCATTGTTGTCAGCTATTAAAATCACCTCAGAATGAACCGGATATTTCTCTATTCCTTTTAATATGGCTTCAATATCATTTTCTGGACCATCACCTCCATAGCCTTTTAAAATAACCAATTGATATAATTTTAAGAGTTTATCTATGTTTGTTGCTTTTTCAAAGTAAACTCCTTCTGTTTTTCCTATCACTTTATCTTTTGTGATTTTTTTATCTCCATCATTAAACAACGTGAAAAACTGTATTCCTGAATTTTCAAAATTTAAGACGTGCCACAGTAAAGCCTGAGCTCCATATTGATACATACTACCAGTCCAATCGGATACAATAAGCGCATTTTTCCATTGGGTATTACGTTCAAAAACTTTATAGGCTATACTATCATTAAAATTACCATACGTATCAATAAACTTTTTTATCAACCGAGTGTGCTTGGTTAAAAACTCAGGTGTTATTTCTGTCAATGAGGTGTCTGTTAATACATCTTCAAAATAATCGATAAGTATTTCCGTTTTTTCAACTCCAGTTCTGCCTTCAAGCTGATATTTTATTTCTTGGGGTAATTCGTCAAATGATTCTATTTTTTCTAACACTTCAATCGCTGCGTTAACAGTGGGGGTTAATGCTAAATTATCTAATCGAACTTCATCGCTATTTTTTTCAGGATCATCTACTATTTTGTATTCTATTACAACTCCATGAAATAAATTAGACACTTGATTATCATTTTTACAATTGGTTTGTAAAACAATTTCCCAAGTTATAAGAGTATCATTCAAATAAGGATCTATCTTAAACAAATTCTTCAAACGGTTAAACAAAAGGGCATGATTCATTTGATACCCATGTTTGCGAATAGGATATTTTGAAAAAACTATTTTTATAGCAATAGGTTCTGCTTTGTGTTCTATTTTCAACCAATCATCGCCATTAATATAATTAGAACTTCTTAACCCATTTTTTATAGCTATACAAGTTTTAGAACTATCCTTTTCAAATTCATAAACCTCTGTGATTTTGAATTTGAGTTCTACTTCATGTCCATGTTTCTTGGGATTATCTAATATTTCACGACTAAATTTTTCTTGCCCAAATAAACTTGATAGATAGAAACAAAAAAAAATGGAAAATATAGAAAGGTATTTTTTTTTCAAGACACTATTTATCAGTGATTAAAAACACATATACTCAACATACTTAGCTTTTCGGTTATTTCGCTCTTTATCTGCTGCACTGTCTCGCTCAAAAGTACACTGGACTTTGTCGTCCTTTCTCTACGTTAAAATTTTAAACCGTACTAGGGCTTTGCTTGAAAATTTTTCCTTGATAAAAAAAAATAAATTCGTCAAAATCCCCAAAAACCTATTTGTGTTGAGTATAATTTAAAAATTTAATAATAAATTAAAATATAATTTATCTTAAATTTAAAATTTTGGTAAATATACTTCATTCAAACAATATATTAAAAAAAATGCAGTGATAAAAAAATTTAACTATTATGCAAGCATAATAAAAAAGTTTCTTATTTTTGCTATGCATACATAATAAAAAATGGAGAAAAGCGAAACAGTAGATTATCATATTAAAGCCACTTGGCATTCCATTTTTAAGATGTATAACCAAATTGCATTAAAATATGATACTTCACAGGCTACGGGTTTTGTTTTATTGAGTATTGCTAAAGAAGGAACGCCTTCAACTACAATTGCTCCTTTGCTGGGAATGGAGGCTACAAGTTTAAGTAGAATTTTAAAAAACTTAGAAGACAAAGAGCTAATATATCGGAAAACAGACACGCTAGATAAACGAAAAGTTTTAATCTTGCTTACTGAAAAAGGAACAGAAAAAAGAAAAATAGCCAAAAAAGTAGTGTCGGGATTTAATAAATTAATTGTAGATGAAATTCCTCACGAGAAACTGGCTGTTTTCTTTGAAGTAATGGAATCAATAAATAAAATAGTAGAGAAGTATAAAAAAGAAAATTAAAGCCTCCCCAATCCCGCAATGCTGCGGGACAGGCTCCCTCCGAAGGAGGGGCTACGTAGAAGAGCGAAAAAGGAAGTATTGGAAATGGAAAAACTTAGCGTCTTTGCGACTTTGCGAGAAAACAATAGCGAGAAACAGAGGTGTTTTAAAAAAATAAGAATTTTTAACAAAATAAAATATGAGAAAAATAAACAAAGTAGCGGTTTTAGGCTCAGGAGTAATGGGTTCCAGAATTGCTTGTCATTTTGCCAACATTGGTGTTGAG
>PCUH01000293.1:6992-9367 GCA_002770955.1 Flavobacteriales bacterium CG18_big_fil_WC_8_21_14_2_50_32_9
AAGTGGCTCGAAACAAAATTGTGAACGATGCCTTGCAGTTTGCACTAAAATCGAACCCATCACCCATTTACAGTAAATCGTTTATCAGCAGAATTACAACTGGAAATTTTGATGACGATATGTCTAAAATTGCCAATTGCGATTGGATAATTGAAGTAGTTATCGAGCGATTAGACATCAAAAAACAAGTATTTGAAAATGTAGAAAAATACCGTAAACCAGGAACGCTTATTACTACAAATACTTCAGGAATTCCAATACATTTAATGTTGGATGGAAGAAGTGAAGATTTTCAACAACATTTCTGCGGAACACATTTTTTTAATCCCCCACGTTATTTAAAATTGTTGGAATTAATTCCCTCGCCAAAAACTTCACCTGACGTAATGGCGTTTTTAGAAGATTACGGTCAACGCTTTTTAGGAAAAATCACAGTAGTATGTAAAGATACGCCTGCATTTATTGCCAACAGAATTGGTGTTTACAGCATCATGTCTTTATTCCATACGGTTACCGAAATGGGTTTAACTGTTGAGGAAGTAGATAAACTCACAGGTCCAGTTATTGGTCGACCAAAATCGGCTACTTTCAGAACTTGCGATGTAGTTGGTTTAGATACCTTGGTACACGTTGCCAATGGAGTTAAAGACAACTGTCCGAATGATGAAGCCAATGCAACTTTTGAAATTCCAAGTTACATCAATAAAATGGTGGAAAACAAATGGTTGGGTTCAAAAACCAAACAAGGTTTCTTTAAAAAAGTAAATTTAGAAGGTGGAAAAAGTGAAATTCAAGCACTAAATCTTTCTACATTAGAATATGCACCATCTCAAAAAGTAAAATTTGCTACCTTAGAAATGACAAAAACGGTGGATGATTTGAAGGAACGAATGAAAATGCTCATCAAAGGACAAGACAAAGCAGGAGAATTTTACCGCAAGTCCTTTTTTGGTTTGTTTGCTTATGTTTCTAATAGAATACCAGAAATTACCGATGCAATATACAAAATTGACGATGCCTTGAGTGCTGGTTTTGGCTGGCAGTTGGGTCCGTTTGCTACTTGGGATGCTGTTGGCGTAGAAGAAAGTTTGCCTTTTATGGAAAAAATGGGCATTACTCCAAACGCTTGGGTAAAAGAAATGTTGGCAGCAGGAATCAAGTCGTTTTATAAAGTAGAAAAAGGAGCAAAATATTTCTACGACATGAACACGAAAACCTATCAAATGGTTCCGGGTTCCGATAAAGTACTTTCGTTAGAAACACTAAGAGCCGAAAATACAATTTGGAAAAATTCAGGAACAACCATTGTAGATTTAGGCGATGGCATCATCAACCTAGAATTTCATACCAAAATGAACACCATTGGTGGTGAAGTAATTGAGGGCATCAACAAAGCCATTGACCTAGCGGAAAGCAATTACAAAGGATTGGTCATCTCTAACGATGGCGATAATTTTTCGGCTGGAGCCAACGTGGGTATGATATTTATGATGGCTGCCGAACAAGAGTATGATGAGTTGAATTTTGCTATCAAAGCTTTTCAAGATACCATGATGCGAGTTCGATATTCATCCATACCAGTAGTGGTAGCTCCTCACAACTTGGCTTTAGGTGGTGGTTGTGAAATGAGTATGCATGCCGATAAAGTTATCGCTCATGCCGAAACCTACATGGGATTGGTTGAGTTTGGAGTTGGCGTAATTCCTGGTGGCGGAGGTTCTAAGGAATTTGCGTTAAGAGCTTCTGATGAATACGGTGATGGAATGCGAATGAATGTATTTAGAAATCGTTTCTTAACCATTGGTCAGGCTCAAGTTTCTACTTCAGCTCATGAAGCATTTGAGTTGGGATATTTACGAAAAGGTATTGATGAAGTTATTGTTAGTCGTGCTCATCAATTAAGTTACGCCAAGCAAGCAGCATTAAACTTAGCCGAAAAAGGATATACTAAACCACAACAACGAACTGATATTAAAGTATTAGGTCAAGAAGGGTTGGGAATTGTTTATGTAGGTGCTCATTCCATGAAATCGGGTAATTACATTTCAGAACACGACCAGTTGATTTCCGAAAAATTAGGTTATGTACTTTGTGGTGGCGATTTATCAGGTCCAACATTAGTCAACGAACAATATTTATTAGATATGGAACGCAAAACATTTTTAGAACTTTGTACAGAACGTAAAACGCTAGAAAGGTTGCAAAGTATTATTACCACAGGGAAAGTATTAAGAAACTAATTCCATCTCAACCTTCCCAAAGGGAAAGAGTTTCCCCTCTTGAGAAGGGTTAGGGGTGTGTTTAGATAAGATTTATATAACATTTAACATTTCAAAAATGGACGCATATATAGTAGCAGGTTACAGAACAGCAGT
>PCUH01000293.1:9453-10777 GCA_002770955.1 Flavobacteriales bacterium CG18_big_fil_WC_8_21_14_2_50_32_9
CGAAGCCGAACAAGGCTTAAATATCGGTAGAATGATTTCAATGATGGGGTTAGATTCAGAAAAAGTTCCTGGAATGACCGTAAATCGTTATTGTTCATCTGGTATTCAAACCATAGCCATTGCTTCAGCACAGATTCATGCAGGAATGGCCGATTGCATTATTGCTGGAGGGGTTGAAACCATGAGCCCTATCCCTTTTGGAGGTTGGAGAATTGTGCCCAACGCAAGAGTTGCAAAAGCTAATCCCGATTATTATTGGGGAATGGGTTTAACTGCTGAAGCAGTTGCCAATGAGTATAAAATTTCTCGTGAAGAACAAGATGTTTTTTCGGTAGAATCACACCGAAGAGCCTTAAATGCAATAGATACAGGTTTATTTAAAGACGATATTGTTCCGATAGAAGTAGAAGAAATTTTTGTTGGAAGTGATAACAAAAAACAAACTAAAAAATTTATTGTTGATACCGATGAAGGCCCACGAAGAGGAACAACTATAGAAGTATTGGCTAATTTAAAACCAGTTTTTGCACAAGGCGGAAGTGTTACAGCAGGAAATTCGTCACAAACCTCTGATGGAGCTGCATTTGTTATGGTAATGTCGGAACGAATGATGAAAGAATTAAACATTCAACCCATAGCTCGTTTAATTGATTTTCAAGTAGTTGCAGTTCCTCCTCGCATTATGGGAATAGGACCGCTTTACGCCATTCCAGCAGTTTTAAAGCATGCAGGATTAAAACAAGATGACATTGATTTAATTGAATTGAACGAGGCTTTTGCTTCTCAATCGTTGGCAGTAATTAAAGGTTTAGGATTAGACACCGATAAGGTAAATGTGAATGGTGGTGCAATTGCCATGGGACATCCATTAGCTTGTACAGGAGCAAAACTTTCAGTTCAAATTTTTAACGAATTGAAAAGAAGAAAACAAAAATATGGTATGGTAACTATGTGTATTGGTACAGGACAAGGTGGTGCAGGAATTTATGAGATGCTTTGATAATGTGAAAATGTAACAATTTGAAAATGATTAATTCTTCTGTTAAAATAATTACAACAAAAGAAACTTATCCTCTTCGTTTGGAAGTATTATGGCAACACAAAAACACTTTAGAAGAATGTAAGTTAGACATAGATGATTTGCCTACCACCTTTCATGTTGGGGTGTTTAAGGATGGAGAAATAGTTGCGATAGGCACTTTTTTACAACAACAAAACGAAAAATTTGAAGCAAAAAATCAATACCGATTAAGAGCTATGGCGACATCACCAAAAGTAAGAGGAGAAAATTTCGGAAAACAAGTGATTGATTTTGCATTGGAAG
>PCUH01000253.1:0-678 GCA_002770955.1 Flavobacteriales bacterium CG18_big_fil_WC_8_21_14_2_50_32_9
TTTTAACATTTGGTTAAATGACTGTCCGACTGTCCGTATGGTTACCTATTTTAGTCATTGATTTTCTTCATTTACCCCAAACCTAAAGGGTGTGAAGAAAATCAATTTGCTCCCTTTAGGGTTGGGGTAATCAAATTTATATTCAAAACATTGGTAAGCAAACGGATCTACATATTTAGTTATCTTAACCTGTCGGCTGAACGAACCAACTCGTCATCTTTTTTAATAAAATGAATAGCGAGGTAAGTAAATAATAAAGAAAGAATAGGAATGATAATGCCTATTTTGTAGTTGATTAGAAGATGCTCTTCGTTGGTTGTAATCCTAGATGTAGCGGCTTCGCTGTAAATGAAAATAGCAACTAATTTTAGTGTCAAAAGTAAAAGAATCAATTTAGAAAGCTTTAATTGTAAGCCTCTGTTTTTATAAAGAAAAATAATATAAGTAGCTAAAAGCGTAATGATTCCAGCTAGTACACCTACCCCCATATTTTTAAAAACGATTTCATGGGAGTTTTCTTCTGTAATGAAAACGTAATAAGCATTCATTGTAAAGAAGTTTTCGTAATCGATAAGTTCTATTATTGGTGTGAAAGAAAATACTATCCCTAAAAGAGCAACTAATAATAAAAACAAACTTTGAATACGTTGTATCATAATTTTTTAGTTTTGGCAAAAC
>PCUH01000253.1:763-7346 GCA_002770955.1 Flavobacteriales bacterium CG18_big_fil_WC_8_21_14_2_50_32_9
GTTAATATTCGTGAATTCGTGGCATTTAAACGGATTTTAATGAGTACCCAACTATTGTGAGGTTTCGTCTAATAAACGCTTAAACTTATAAACTAAATAAAATAAATTTGTAAAGTTGTTGAACTAACATTAGTTTTGTTTATCGTTTATACAGAAGTTATTTAAAGTCCAAATAGTAAGAATGAAACAAAAAATTGTAGTTTTTACAGGTGCTGGAGTGAGTGCTGAAAGTGGTATCCAAACTTTTAGAGATGGCGATGGCTTATGGGAAAATCATGATATTCAGGAAGTGGCAACTCCCGAAGCATGGAGTAAAAAACCTAAATTGGTGTTAGATTTTTATAATGAACGAAGAAAACAGGTGTTGAAAGCAACACCAAACGAAGCCCATAAAACACTTGTATTGTTAGAGCAATTTTTTGATGTTCAGATTATTACTCAGAATATTGACGACTTACATGAAAGAGCTGGTTCTACAAAGGTGTTGCATCTCCATGGAGAAATTTTAAAAGCCCGTAGCACTTTTGATGATCAATTGTATGATTGGAAAAAGCCAACACTAAAATTAGGAGATAAATGTCCGAAAGGTTACCAACTTCGTCCGCATGTGGTTTGGTTTGGAGAGTCTGTGCCGAACATGATAGTAGCTGCTAATTGTTGCGAAGGAGCAAATTTACTCATTGTTATAGGTACTTCGTTGAATGTTTATCCGGCAGCTAATATTGTAAATTTTGTTCCAGAAGATTGTAAAAAGTATTTAATAGACCCCAAAATTCAGCAATCATTTATTGGTAATAATATTGAGCTTATTGAAAAAAAAGCAGGCGAGGGTGTTGTGGAATTGGTTAACCAGTTGTTGTCTTTGAAAGAAAATGTTTAGGGATTAAAATTTGTTTTTGAAATCGCCCCAATATTTCTTTTTAATCCACTAAATTTTGTTCTTTTTACGGCAGATTTTCTAAATATTTCCTGAAATACTTCTTCTGTAATTTCTTCCCATTCTTTTTTGGAGTAATTCAATAACCTATTATCTGGAGCAAAAAGTGGTTCTTGGTGTGGGGTAGAAAACCTATTCCAAGGACAAACATCTTGGCAAATGTCGCAACCAAATATCCATTCGTTAAAATTTTTAGTGTGTTCGTTGGGCAATAATTCATCTTTTAATTCTATGGTAAAGTACGAAATACATTTGCTTCCATCAATACTATTATTAGGTAAAATTGCATTGGTCGGACAAGCATCAATACAAGCAGTGCAAGAACCACAGTAATCTTTAATGGGAGCATCGTATTGTAATTCCACATCCAAAATAATTTCTGCCAAAAAGAAAAAAGAACCTTGTTTTTTGTTGATTAACATGGTATTTTTTCCTATCCAGCCCAAACCACTTTTTTTTGCCCAAGCTCGTTCTAAAATTGGGGCTGAATCAGTAAAGACACGAGCATTTGCTTCTCCAATTTCATTGAAAATGAGTTGTAACAAAGTTTTTAGTTTATCTTTTATAATGAAGTGATAATCTTGTCCGTAAGCGTATTTACTGATTTTATAAGTGTTGTCTTGTTGTTCTTTTTCAGGGAAGTAGTTGTATAATAATGAAATAACGGATTTACTTCCTTCTACTAATTTGGTGGGGTCTAATCGTTTTTCAAAATGATTTTCCATGTATTGCATCTTGCCGTGCATGTTGTTGGAAAGCCATTTCTCAAGTCGAGGAGCTTCCTCTTCCAAAAATTCTGCTTTAGCAACACCACAAAAGGAAAAGCCTAATTCATAGGCTTTTTGTTTGATAAATCTTGTATTCCTTTCAGTAGAATTTTTAATCAAAATTTTAGCTGTTTTGGTTTTTTATGGTAAACATACGTTCTCCCGAATCATTAAAAGGTCCAGGAATTAGTTTTTTATCCTTATCAAGTAAACGTAAACGAATGGTATTTTCTTTTTTTGTCAATCCTTCTATTTGGTAAGCAGCCCATTTTTTGATGTAAAAAACGGTTTCATTAATTATAACTTCTAGTTGGTTACCATTTTCAGAAAGCGAAGTATTGAGTAGGCAAAAATCTAAGATAGCTTGGTTGTTTTGAGGTAAATAGTAAAACAAATGAGGTGCTTTTGTGTTAAAAATTGGTTCATCAAAAAGTACAATATTTTCCAAAAAAGTTGCTTTGTTGGTTTTGATAGCCAACTTGTTTTTATCAGTTAAAAAAGCTAAAAAAACATTGTTTCCAGTTAAAAATTCTTGTTCAAAAATAGCTGAAGAATGTGTTTGAATGGTGTAATTATTTTGAATAGTTGTTATGCCAAAGTTTTGGTTGTTTTCAATAGTAAAATGAAGGGCATTCAATCCTTCTTTAAAGGGCTGATTTTTTAGCGAAAGTGAAGCGTCAGGATATTGCTGTGCTTTAATTTCTGTAAGCGAAATTTCATTAACAATATAATTTTTAATTTCTTTATCTATTTTTGGTTCAATCAGTTGAAGGGTTTCTGATTGCTCTTTGTTGTCCCTATAACTATCGGGATTGTTTTCCTTTTCAGTATTGCACGAAAGAAAGATTACAACAACACAAGAAAGAAGGTAAATTTTATTTTTCATAGACTATTGAAAATTAAGAATCAACTGATTTTTTTCAACCGCTTCGCCTGTGTTAACAGAAATGTTTTTAATTACTCCGTCAGTTGGCGATTTTATAGCATTTTCCATTTTCATAGCTTCTAAAATAAGCAATGTATCTCCTTTTTGAACAGTTTCCCCTTCTTTTGCAAGTAATGAAAGTACTAAGCCAGGCATTGGAGCTTTTAATTCAGCAACTTTGGTGATTAATAAATTATCCATTCCTAATATATGTAGCAATTCATCATATTTATTTTGCAATTGCATTTTGAACTTAACACCGTTTACTTTTACAAAAACAGTTTTTTCATCACTATTGAGTTTTAACAACTCCAAATTGTAAGATTTATCATCCTTTATAGCATGAAAAAGATGGTCTTTTATTTTTATCACATTCCAAGAAAACAATTCGTTGTTTAATTTTCCTTTCAAAGTGCTTTTGTCTAGCTCAACTTTGTATTCATTTTTATTTTCAGCAATTACTTTAATTACATGCATAAATAGTACTTTTATTTTTTTTGAATAATAAGTTCAAAAATAAGTATAAAAACGATGTATTCATGCCATTAAATTATAAAAAATTAGGAACAGGACAACCATTAATTATTATTCATGGACTTTTTGGGTCATTAGACAATTGGATGACTTTTGCAAAAACAATGTCAGAAAATCATGAAGTGTATTTGATTGATGCTAGAAACCATGGGCAATCTCCTCATAGTAATGTATTTAATATACAAGTTATGGCAGATGATTTGAAAGAATTTATAGATGAGAATCAATTGATTAATTCCATAATTTTAGGTCATTCCATGGGAGGAAAAATAGCCATGCAATTTGCAATAAACTATCCTTCAAAAATTGATAAATTAATAGTCGTAGATATTGCTCCAAAAGCATATCCAGTGCATCATGAGTTGATTATTGAAGGGTTGCAAGCATTGGATTTTAATGTGATAAAAACAAGAAATGCGGCAGACGAAAAATTATCAGCATACATTCCTGAGTTCTCTGTGCGTCAATTTTTACTTAAAAATTTATATTGGAAAGAAAAAGAACAGTTGGGTTTTCGGTTTAATTTAGAAGTAATTGCAAAAAACATTCATCATGTTGGAGAAGCATTAGTAACCAATGGTAAATCATTTAATAATCCAACTCTTTTTGTAAGAGGAGATAAATCCAATTATATTTTAGACAGTGATATGGATGAGATTCAAAAGATTTTCCCCAATTCAAATCTCATAACTATTAAAGATTCGGGACATTGGATACATGCCGAACAGCCTGAAGCATTTTTATCGATGATAAAAAAATTCATCTCATAAAAATTCTTTTTGCAACTAAATTTCCTATTGCAACGTCAAATTATTTATAACTAATTAATTTCTTTATATATGTTAATTATTGCAATACGTAACATTTTTTGTATTATTGTCGTAGTTATTCTCTTAATAAAAAATAAGTGATGAATTTTAGAAAAGATAGTATATTGGTATCTAAACTATTAGTGGTTTTGATGCTAGCAATTAATTCTTTTGCAGCCGATTTATATTGGGTAGGAAATAGTGGAAACTGGAATGATGCTTCGCATTGGTCAACAATTAGTGGTGGAAATGGAGGGGCGGGAGTTCCAACAATCAACGATAATGTAATCATCAATGAGCAATCGTTTAATCAAACAGGTGTTATTACTGTTCAGGGTAACATTAAAGCTAATAGTTTTAGTTTTTCAGCAACACAAACAGTCAATTTTTCATCTCAAATTGCTGCTTCATTACAACTTGCAGAAAATTTTTCCGTTAATGATTTTTTTGTCAATGATTTTTTTGGGAAAATCATTTTCACATCAAATCAACCAAATACACAAATAAAATCTGGTAGAATACCCTTTTTAGGAGACCTTGAATTTAATGGACAAGGTTCGTGGAAATTGATTGATGATATAGTTCTAACCGATTCTAACTATATTTATCACAAACAAGGAGAAATCATTGCTAATAACATTACCATTTATTCAGGAGGAATAATTACACAGGGAAATTTATCTAAGAAATTAACCCTTACAAAAGCAGTTTTATATAACCACAAAAAAGCCATTTTTGATGCTCAAAATTTTTCATTAACCAAAACTAATTCCAATATTATTGTTTTTCGTCAGGCAGATGATATTAAATTAGGCAACATAAATGAGAAAACAGTTACCATGAGCAATGGAACAACAATGAGAAATCCTTGTGGATCTCCTGCTTTCACGTTAACTACAACAGTTATTACTAATTATAATGGGTTTGGGGTTTCATGTCAAGGTGTTTGTGATGCTATTATTGTTGTTTCCATAACTGGTGGAGTAGGACCATTTGATATATTATGGCTTGGAGCTCCACCACCTGGTAATTCTAACGATACTCTTTTTAATGCTTGTCAAGGTAATATTGGTGTTCAGGTAACTGATTTGGGGCAAAGCCCACCTTTCGGAGTACAATGTTCAGATCAAGTTCTTGTTACTAATCCTATTGCTATTGCTATTAATCAAACTGGTGTAATTCAACCAACTTGTAATGGCGATTGCGATGGTGCTATAGGAACAAGCATAGCATTTGGAGTAGCTCCTTATACTATTTTATGGACAAGTGTTCCTGCTGGATTAGTCGGTCCAGGACAAGGAACCCCCATTATTACAAATTTATGTGCAGCTGCTTATACAATCAATGTAACTGATGCGAATGGTTGTACAGCTTTTAAAAATTTTAACTTAGCTGAACCTCCAGTAGTTTCGTTTCAATTAGATAGTACCAACATCAATTGTTTTGGAACTTGCACAGGAACAGCAACAACTTCATTAGTAACTGGTGGAAATGGAGGTCCATATACCTATTTATGGACACCCAATGGAGAAACAACGCCTAATTTAACTAATTTATGTGCAGGAGTTTATGGCGTAACTGTTTCTGACCCACAAGGATGTACTGGTTCAGATAGTGTTACTATTACTATTCCTAATCAATTACAATGGGATACAATTGTGCAAAATGTTAGTTGTGGTGGGCTTTGTGATGCTTCTATTACTGTGAATATTTTAGGAGGAGGCGTTGGTCCGTTTAATCATTTTTGGAGTAATGGATTTAATAGTACTGGATTATCATCCACCATCAATAATTTATGTATAGGAACCTATACAGATTCGATTGTTGATGGAAATGGTTGTGATACAGTTATAACAATTATTATTACAGAACCAGATCCGCTTATCACATCAACTAATTCAACCAATGTTACTTGTTTTGTAGCCTGTGATGGAACAGCTGTTACAACCACATCAGGAGGAACTCCAGGGTATAATTATACTTGGTCAACAATTCCTGCGGGATTAACTTTTAGTGGACAAGGAACGGATTCTATTTTTAATTTATGTCCTGGACAATATATTGTTGACGTTATTGATAGTAATAGTTGTACCGTTTCGGATACAATAACAATTACAGAACCAGCATTGTTAGTAGCCAATCCATCAGCAACCCCTCCTTCTTGTGCTGGAGTTTGTGATGGAAGTGTTACTGCCAATCCAACTGGAGGAACATTGCCTTATTCTTTTTCATGGACAGGTCCAGGAGGTCCTTATTTTACTCAAACAGTAAATAGTTTATGTGTAGGAACATACATTGTTACCGTTACTGATTCGAATAATAATTGTGTAGCCGTAGATAGTGTTACGATAGTAGCTCCTCAACCCATTTCCATTACAATGAGTAAAACAGACATGAGTTGTAGTGGTGTTTGTGATGGAACAGCAACAGCAACCATTAATGGAGGAACATTGCCTTATACTATTGTTTGGACATCTTTACCAGCAGGTCAAGTTGGACCAGGGCAAGGAACGGCATCTATTACTAGCTTATGTGCAGGAATTTATACTATAAACATTGTAGATGCTAATGGCTGTACAGCTAACGCATCTATTGCCGTAAATGAACCCTT
>PCUH01000092.1:0-147 GCA_002770955.1 Flavobacteriales bacterium CG18_big_fil_WC_8_21_14_2_50_32_9
TTACTAACCGACTAATGTGGCTAAAGCCAATAATATGAATTGATTTAGATTTATTACCCCGACCTTAAGGTCGGGGCTATTAAAACCAAATAACGCAAGGGCTTTAGCCACATCATATTATTTTACTCGGTTAGTAATTGAAACAAT
>PCUH01000092.1:158-6675 GCA_002770955.1 Flavobacteriales bacterium CG18_big_fil_WC_8_21_14_2_50_32_9
AATATGGATGATAAATACACAAAAACAGAAGCCATAGAACAAAAGAATTATAAGTGTTCAAATTGTAATATTGAACTTAATAAAGAAGCACAATTTTGTCCCTCATGTGGATTTCCTGAAAAAGGAACTGATCTCGAAAAATCAAAATTTCACGCTCATGCTGTTTTAAATAAAAATAAATATTTTGACGCAGACAAAAAAGTAAAAGAGGCTAGAAATACTCTTTATATTTTAGCTGGAATTATTTTTGTTTTTAGCTTATATGAAACTGTTTATAAAACAGAAGATGCAACACTTTTTACTATAAATTTTATTATTTCATTTTCTTTTATGATACTAGGTTATTGGTCTATTAAAAAACCTTTAGCAGCACTATTATCCGCATTATTTTTATACATTACATTAATTGTTTCAAACGGAATTTTTGATCCAACTACATTATACAATGGATTAGTTGCTAAAATATTTATCATTTCATACTTAGGAAGAGGTGTTTACTCGGCAAATGCGTATCAAAAAGAACTTCATAAAAATGAAAATACCCAATAACAATACTTGTTCAAAGTGTAGTAATGAGGTTGATACCAAAATGAATTTCTGTGCTAATTGTGGTTTTCAATTATCTAATAACAGTTTGGTCAGTGAAAAATTTATAACAAAATCGATAGTTTTTTATATTTGTTTCATAGGGTTTTTAATTGTTTATTATTTGATTCAACCAGAAATTCCAAGTCTTCTGAACGAGCTTATTTTAGAAAGTTCATTTATAATCTTCATTTTAATTTTTTGTTTGTTAGACTTTAAAAACATTCTTCCTTTAATTTTATTTCCAAAACTTTCAATACCAATTTATATATTTACTTTTATATTTCCTGTTTTTAGTGCAATTGTTGTTTTTTACGCAATAAATTGGTTAAATAATTTATTAGGATTTGAAAATGCAAATTTATTTATTAGGTATGCCTCTTTTGAAAATGCTAGTTTGTGGGCTTTTATATTTGTGGCATTTATACCTGCTATTTTTGAAGAACTTGCATTTAGAGGTTATTTGTTTAATCAACTTTCTCAGGTTTTAACTCCACAAACAACAATATTAGTATCTTCATTTTTATTTGCTCTTATGCACCTTTCTGTGTTTTCCCTTCTTTGGATCTTGCCATTTGGTATTGTGTTGGGTTATTTAAGAAACAAATATAATACTTTGTGGCTTGGAATTATTATCCACTTTATTCACAACTCAATCATGTTATATGTTGATATTCAATCCTAAAACCTCTTCTCAAATCATTTTTTATAAAATTTGTGTAATCTGTGGCATAATAAGTAGTTGAGTAATAACTAAAACCTCTATCTTTTCACTTTATAATCATTATACACATTTATGGGGTCAAGATTGAGTAAAATGCAAAGATGAAAATAAATATGAGGTAAATTATATTGAAATTGCGTTGGAACTTCAAAAAAATGTTCAACACAAACGGCAAAAAATTCATGTATATTCACTGCGGCATACTCTCTTAAAAAACTATCATCAGCGTGTTTCATTTTTTGAAATTCTGGCATCCCTACGGATTTCCATTCGTTAATATACCTATAAAAATTAGCATCAAAATTATCGGAATATTTTATACTTAGCTTGAGTGCGTGAGCCATTTCGTGCAAAGCAAGATTGTATTTATCGTTAGGTTGCATAAAACCAAGTTCAACGTGTTTCCAACTCAGCATCATATTTCCAGAAGGCGGAGTAGCTCCCCTTAATTTTAACTTCATCATTCTATTATAAAAAACAGTAGGATAAATATAAAACCCTTTGATGTTTTCTAACATATAATAGTTTAATCCAAAAGTAAGCTGAATAGAAGCTCCAGAAATAATTAACTTCATATCTTCGGTAACCACTAGTTCATCTTTACCAATAAAATTTTTAGACTCCTTAAACTTTAATGTTCGATGTATGAATTTTGCTTTTCCATTAAGAGAGAGTAACTTAAAAAAACACAACTGACTACTCAAAAGTTTATCAATATAAGCATACTGTGCTTTGTCGATAGGATTTTTCCAAACCAACTTATTTTGAATAAAAGCCTGAATAGCTGAATTTTTATAAAATAAATAGGCTGCTACAAGAAAAAGTGCAGGTGTACACAAAATAAAAAGACCTATAATTGCCTGCCCCATACTGTTATAAATGTTTTTTGGTAAGAACCCTAACTGGATACCAAGAAGCTAACAAACCTATCAAAACTACAATTATTAAAATATAAAAGAAATCGAGCAACTCTAATTTCATTGGATAAAACTCAACAACACCACCTTCTAACCGAAGCAAACCAAAGGTAATTTGCAACCAACAAAAAAATGCTCCAAGCAACATTCCGCTAAAAGCTCCTAAAAAATTAATTAACATTCCTTCAATAAAAAACAACTGACGGATAGTTTTTGCAGAAGCCCCCATAGAACGTAAAATCCACACATCTTTTTTCTTATCAATAATTAACATTGTTAAAGAGCCAATAATGTTAAATGAAGCGATTACTAATATGAAAGTAAGAATTAAAAAAGTAATCCATTTTTCGGTTTTGTTGGTTTTAAAAATCAATTCATTAAGCTCATAACGAGTTTTTACTAAAAATTCATTTCCCAAAATTGCCTGAACAGCTGCTTTTGTTTTTTCTAAATCGGCTCCTTTTTTTATATTCAATTCCACTGACGAAAGTTGATTGGGATGCGAAAGTAATTCTTGAGCAAAAGGCAATGATGTTAACACATATTTGGTGTCAAAATCGGGACTAACCGAAAAAATTCCTGTTGGAGTGGCAAATTTTCGAGTAAATTCATCGGCAGGTGTAAATGATTTTTTAATTCCTTTTTTGGGGACAATAATGCTCACTTGTTCCACCAACATATTATTCAAATACAACGAAAGTTTGTCAGAAATTCCGTAGCCCATCACTGTTGAGTTAGGATTTTCCAACACTAATTTACCCTCTATCATCATGGAGTCTAGTCCAGTCATTTTATAAAAAACAGGTTGGACTCCTTTAATAGAAGCAACAGTTTGTTTTTCCATGTATTTTACCAACACAACCTCTTCTATGGCTTCGGAATAAAAAGCAACTGATTCTAACTTTTTTATTTTTTCTTTAGGAAAATCTACCGCATTAAAAGTTTTTCCTTCAACAGCCGTAATTTTAATATCAGGATCAAAAGAGGCGTAGAGTTTTTCAACCAAATCTTCCAATCCATTAAAAGCAGAAAGCACAATAACCAACGCCAACGTACCAACAGCAATACCCGATACAGAAATCCACGAAATAATGTTGATTACATTGTGCGATTTCTTAGAAACCATATATCTTTTAGCTATGTAAAATGGGAAAAACAATGTCTTAAAATTATCAATGCATAAATCTGACGGCTAATTTACAATTTTAAAAGTACTTAGGAATATTTAAGGAGTACTTAAAAAGTACTTAAGAATATTTAGGAGTACTTAGGAGTGCCTTGAGTATTTAGAAGCAGTTAGAGTTAAAAAAAGTATTTAGGAGTTGGAATATCACTGAGTTTGATTTTAAACACTTCACAAAACAAGAACCAAGAAATTTGATTAACTTTGTCGGGAAGAATATAAGTTGCAAATGATAAACTGGTTCATAAATCATAAAATTTCTTTTTTAGTAGCATTTTTAGGCTCCCTCATTGGGTTTGCTTATTGGTATTTTATTGGTTGCGAAAGTGGTTCGTGTGCCATTACTTCTGTTTGGTATAGAACATCTGGTTATGGAGCTATTTTAGGTTGGTTTGTTGGTGATATTATTACAGATAAGTTTGTTAAAAAAGAAAAAAAAGATGACAACATTTAACGAAATCATACAAGCCAGCACACCAGTTTTAGTTGATTTTTATGCAACTTGGTGTGGACCATGCAAAGCGATGTCGCCAATAATAGATGATGTTGCTAAACAAGTTCAAGGCAAGGCAAGAGTGTTAAAAATAGATGTAGATAAAAACCCAACGGCTGCGGCATCTTATCAAGTAAAAGGCGTTCCAACGCTAATTTTATTTAAAAATGGAAGGCAACTTTGGAAACAATCTGGAGTTGTTGATGCACAAAAATTGATTCAAATTATTAACCAAAACTTATAAAAATGAAAAACACAACTTTATTACTTACCCTAATCACAACTTTTTTTATCACAGCATGTGGCAACAGTCAAAACGATGCTACTAAAGAAAAAGCAAAAATTGAAGTTGTTGATGCTCAAAAATTCAATGAATTAATTACTCAAGAAGGAATAATACTAGATGTTAGAACTCCCAAAGAGTGGGCTCAAGGAACCATTAAAGGTGCTGTGAAAATGAATTTTTTTGATGCTGATTTTACTAATCAAATAGAAACTTTAGATAAAACAAAACCTATCTATGTTTATTGCAAAGCTGGTGGCAGAAGTAGTAAAGCCGCAATGCAATTAGAAAAAATAGGTTTTACAAAAATTTATGACTTAGATGGTGGTATTGGTGCTTGGGATAAAGCTGGTTACGCAACTGTAAAATAATAAACCCATACAACCATATCATAGATAAATTCGTTACTAAAATAATTAAAGTAGATTCTCTCATTGTTTATGAATTCATACTCGAAAAATATTGCTCTACTTTTTTTACTTTCATACACGAATTGGAGTATCGCTCAACAACTCAATTTACCATTAAACAGAGAATTTAATTTAACCAATCAAAAAGCATTTAATGCCTTCGATGCTAATATTCACACATCTTTTCAACCTATTCTACAAGCTCAAATAAGCATAGACAGCTCGTCCATTCTTTCAATAAATGAACAAAATGACTTTTTAATGAATACAAAAAAAACGTATTTAGAAAATCGCTCATGGTTTGCTCGAATGCTGTTTTATGAAAATTTTATACAAGTAGATACAGGAAAATTTTACCTAACCATAGACCCATTATTAAATTTGGAGTTAGGAGAAGATATCGAAGATAAAAGACCAGATAAACCAACATTATTTGTAAATACTAGAGGAATTATCGCCAAAGGACACATTGGTAAAAAATTCTCATTTCAAACAGCCGTTTACGAAAATCAAGCAACTTTACCCAACTATATGGTAGATTACGTAGATGCACATAATGTTGTTCCTGGACAAGGTAGGGTGAAAAAATTTAAAGATAACGGATTAGATTACAACACTGCCACTTCTTACATTTCTTATTCACCAAATAAACGCCTAAATTTTCAATTAGGTAACGACAAACAGTTTATTGGTGATGGATATCGTTCGTTGTTACTCTCCGATTTTGCAAACAATTACCCTTATTATAAGGCAGTAGTTTTATTTGGAAAGAAAAATCAATTTCAATATACAAAACTAAATGCGGGGCTTTCTAATTTAAACCGAAGAGAAGATGGCTCAACACCTGAAGCTCTTTTTACAAGGAAAAGTATGTCGGTGCATTATTTAAGTTGGATAGCCACTAAATGGCTGCATTTAGGCATTTTTGAATCAACCATTTGGCAAACTGAAAGCCAATCGGGAACAAAACCTTACAACTTCATGCAGCTTAATCCAATTCTGTTTTTAAATACGTTAAACGCTGGTTTTGATGGCAATGACAATTCACAATTGGGCATCAACACAAAAATTAAATTTCCATTTAAAACCATTATTTATGGGCAATTGATGTATGATGGAAACGAAATAAATACAAAATATGGATATCAAGCAGGAATTAAGTATTTTGGAATTAGTGGGTTAACGCTTCAAGCTGAATTTAACAAGGTTGAACCTTATACTTTTAGCTCAGAGCTTCCTCTACAAAACTATTCGCATTTTAACGAACCCTTGGCTCATCCTTTAGGTGCTAATTTTACTGAAATTGTTGGAATTGTTAATTATAAATACAAACGTATATTTACACAAGCAAAGGCAACTGTAGCTCAAACAACTTCAACTGGTAGTAATATTTTTATAAATTATTACTATACAACGAATGAAATTACTCCAATTGTAGAAACTGAAATAATTAACTTACAATTTCATATTGGGGTGTTGGTAAATCCAAAAAATAACATGAGTATTATGTTAGGCATTAATAACAGAACGATTACAACAAACAATATCGATTTTAATACAAATTATGTTTATTTTGCATTTAGAACATCGTTGCGAAATTTATACAGTGATTTTTAAAAAATGTTAGAAATAGCTTTACCAATAATAACGTCCTTTTTGATTGTGTTGCTCTCCACACCTTCATTCATTACTATTGCACGGCTCAAACATTTGTTTGACGACCCAAAAGAAAAACGAAAAATTCATACGCATAAAGTTCCTTTAATGGGAGGAATGATGATTTTTGCAGGAATCCTATTCTCGTTTTTATTGTGGCTTCCAATTGATGAAATGGGAGTTATCAAATACATTGTTCCTTCCATGTTAATCATGTTTTTTGTAGGGATGAAAGACGATATTATTGGAACTGCCCCAGTAAAAAA
>PCUH01000045.1 GCA_002770955.1 Flavobacteriales bacterium CG18_big_fil_WC_8_21_14_2_50_32_9
CTCCCACTGAATTGTATGACGCCATCAGTTTTTAGATAGCAGCATGGCTATATTTACGACATTATGGACAAACTCTAATTAGTTCAAACAATAACACATATCATAAAACAAACCAATGGAGTTGATTACCTTTGCAAGAAAACAAAATAAATGGAATTTAAAGGAACAGAAAATTACATTGCCTCAAGAGATTTACAAGTTGCTGTTCAGGCGGCTATTAATTTACAAAAACCATTATTAATAAAAGGTGAACCTGGTACAGGAAAAACACTTTTGGCTTACGAAATTGCAAAAGCACTCAATAAAAGATTAATTACTTGGCACATAAAATCAACCACAACTGCCCAACAAGGTTTGTATGAATATGATGCAGTTTCAAGGCTGAGAGATTCTCAGTTGGGAAATGAAAAAGTGAATAACATTGCCAATTATATAAAAAAAGGCAAACTGTGGGAAGCTTTTGAATCGGAAGAACAATTGGTGTTGTTAATTGACGAAATAGATAAAGCAGATATTGAGTTTCCTAATGATTTATTATTGGAAATAGATAAAATGGAGTTCTTTTGCTACGAAACTGGAGAGACCATAGTAGCCAAAAATCGCCCAATTATTATTATAACTTCCAACAACGAAAAAGAATTGCCCGATGCTTTTCTTAGAAGGTGTTTTTTTCATTATATTTCTTTTCCCGATAGAGAAACACTTAAAGATATTATTGATTTACACTATGAGAAACTAGACGAAAAATTAGTCAATAATGCGTTAGATATTTTTTATGCCATACGAGATAAAAGAAACCTTAAAAAGAAACCATCAACCAGCGAAATTATTGATTGGATTAAACTATTAATTATCGGCAAAATTACCACACAAGAGCTTGATGCAGTAAAAAATGGCTCCAACGAATTGCCCTACTTAGGAGCATTGTTAAAAAACGAGCAGGATAAAAAAGCCCTTTTATCTTCATATAAATAACCTCTATACCATGTTTATTGATTTCTTTTTATTACTAAAAAACAACAAAATTCCGGTAAGCATAAAAGAGTATTTTGATTTATTGGAAGCTCTAAATCAAGAAATTGCATCATACAATATAGATGATTTTTACTTTTTATGTCGTTCGGTTTTAGTGAAAAATGAAATCCATTTAGATACATTTGATCAACTTTTTGGTTTATACTTTAAAGGAATTGAAACCATTTCTACCGAAGATGTTTTAAACATTCCCGAAGAATGGCTGAGAAAAAATGGAGAGAAATTTCTTTCAAAAGAAGAAATGGAAAAGATAAAATCGTTTGGAGATTTAGATAAAATTTTAGACCAATTAAAAGAGTTACTTAAAGAACAAAAAGAAAGACATCAAGGAGGAGGTAAATGGATAGGCACAGGAGGAGTTTCTCCATTTGGAGCCTACGGATATAATCCCGAAGGAATAAGAATAGGGCAAGATGAAAGCCGACACCGAAAAGCTATAAAAGTATGGGATAAAAGAAGTTTTCAAAATCTTAATGAAGAAGTGGAGTTGGAAACCCGAAACATGAAAATGGCATTGAAAAAACTACGGATATTAAGCAGAGAAGGAAAAGCTGAAGAGTTAGATTTGAATAAAACCATTATAAAAACTTCAAAAAATGCAGGAATGTTAGAGGTGGAAATGGTTCCATCAAAAAAAAATACAGTAAAAGTATTGTTGTTTTTTGATATTGGAGGATCAATGGACGACCATATAGAGCTATGTTCTCAATTATTTTCAGCTGCAAAATATGAATTTAAACACCTTTCATTTTATTATTTTCATAATTGTATTTATGAATTCTTATGGAAAGATAATGCTAGAAGATGGCACGAAAAAATTCCTACAGATGAAATTTTGAACACGTATAATGAAGATTACAAAGTAATTATTGTAGGTGACGCATCCATGTCGCCCTACGAAATTTTTTATAAAAACGGTAGTGTTGAACATTACAATGAAGAAGCCGGAATAACATGGCTTAATAGAATAAAAGAACATTTTCCCTACTTCGTTTGGCTAAACCCTGTTGCCGAAAACGACTGGCAATACACCGAATCTATTGGAATGATTAAGAAAGTAATGAACGATAGAATGTATCCACTTACCATTTCAGGAATTGAACAAGCTATAAAATGCTTGAAACAAAAAAATGTTGTTACTGAAAATTCATTAATGGAATGAAGCAACCGTTATGATTACTCTTCTTTAATTTTCTTCCCTTCCTTATAATAAGCTGTTTTTAATACTTTTCCAGCTTGTTTGGCATAAAACACCCATTTTCCATGAGCTTGCCCATTTTTGTATTCTTTTTCACTTTCTAACGTGCCAATAGCATACCATGAGGTAACTTTTCCTTCTTGTCTTCCTTTAACCAGGGTTTGCTCATACATTTTATTACCATTTTCATAAAAATAAGTCCATTTTCCATCTTGTTGGTTGTCATTAAATTCTCCTTCTGTTTTGGGTTTTCCATTTTCAAACCATTCATAATACATTCCTTGTTTTACGGAAATAAGGCGACTATCATCCACCTCCATAAACTTATTATTTTTATCCTTATAAAATTTCTTTTTAACTTCGGGTTTTACCAAATAGGTTTCTAATAACTCTTGTTTTCCGTTTTCGTGCCAATGCTCCCAAATGCCGTCTTTTAAGGCTTGTTTGTAGTATCCGCTGTAATCTTGTTGTCCGTTCATATACCAACCTTCCCATTTTCCATTCATCAATCCATTAGTGTAATTTCCAATGTCTTTTTTTTCTCCTGAATCGTACCATGATTTCCATTCACCTTCTTCCTTGCCATTTAAAAAGTTTCCTTGCATTACCAATTGTTTTTGCTCAGAATAAAAACTCCATTGGTCGTGTTTAAGGTTTTCTTTATAGCTTCCTGTTTTCCATATCTCACCGTTGGGATACCAATACGTCCATTTTCCATCTTTTTTATCGTTTTTATAATATCCTTCATAACTTTTGTTTGCTTTTGAATCATAAAACGTCCATAACCCATCTTTCAACTCATTGTTGAAATGTCCAACAAAATCAATGTTTCCATTTTCGAGCCAATAGGTCCATTTCCCTTCTTTTTTTCCGAGTTTGTAACTTCCTTCAGCACTCAATTTTCCATTTTCAAACCACTCTTTGTAAACACCTTCTTCTCTACCATTCAAAAAATTAATTTCTTTTAATTTTTGACCATTTTCATACCAATATTCCCAAAGTCCATCATTTAATCCATTATTGAAATTTCCTTTAAAACGAATCTTTTCATCATTATAATAAAATTGCCAAATTCCATTTTTTATCCCAGCTACATAATTTCCTTGAGCTGTTTTAGTTGCATCTTCATTATATTCAATCCATAATCCATTTTTTTTTCCATTAAGGTATGAACCTTCCATTTTTGGTTTTTTATTTGGGTAATAATCCATGTATTTCCCATTACCGTTAGAAACTAATTGATTGCCTTTTTCATCCCAAAAACTTTGAAGAAGTTCTTTATTTTCTTCAAATGAAATTAAACTTTTTTGTTGTTTGTTCTCATACCAACTAACCCAAGTTCCTACTCGTTCGTCTCGTTTATAATGTCCTTCTTCCATTTTATTTCCTGATGGATAAAAAAATGTCCACAAACTATCTTTATAGCCAATTTTATTAAATCCTGTTAGTTCTAATTGCCCATTCTCATACCAAGATTTACATGCTCCATGTTTCATGGAACGCAAAAAGTTGCCTTGTTCAATTTTTTTACCTTGTTCATTGTAATTCACATATTCTCCGTTAAATTCTCCATCCTTATAGGTTACTTCTTGCTGAATAACTCCTTCTTTACTCCAAAAAGTCCATTTCCCTTGTTCCAATCCATCTTTAATTTCTCCTTCAGCTTTTTTGTTTCCATTAGTCCATTTATAGGTATGCAATTGAGCATAAATAGTAGTATTAAGTAAAATAAAAAGTATTGCTAATCGAATATTCATATCATGAAATTTTTAATCACGAATTTAACGTAAAAAAGCCAGCTATATTCCATGGTTACATAATTTTTATTCTCATTTTAATAACAACAATTGTTGAATGTATATTTATTTTGTTTCAGTATTAAGTTTTTGATGTTACTTTTACAGCTGAAAATTAATTGTTTTATCGTTTGGAAAAAATAACCAATAACATTACTTCTCTTTTAACACAGTCTTCTAATCTAATGGAAGATGATCCAATTGTTGCTATTGATTTAGCTCATAATGCAGAAAAAATAGCATTAGAACATTTCAATACCAAAGGATTAGCCGATAGCTTAAAACAAATTGCGCTTTGCTATTCCAATGCATCTAATTATGCAGAAACGATGAAAGCTGCTTTACATGCAAAAGAATTATATCAATCAACTGACAATTATAAAGGTGAAGCAGAATGTTTAAATATTTTGGGAGGAGTCTATAATTTTTTAAAAGATTATCACAAACGGTTAGAATGTAATTTAGAGTGCTTGGCTCTCAGAGAAAAAGCAAATGATATGAAGGGGCAACTCAGTACCTATAATAATATTGGAGACACCTATACTGTAATGGGTGATTATGAAAATGCCATCCGTTATTTTAATATTTGTTTAACATTTCCCGATTTAACTACGCACATCAAAGCAATTGTTAACCACAATATTGGAGAAGTTCATTTTTTTAAAAAAGAATTTGAACAAGCCCTTACTTATTTTGAAATCGGACTAAACTACGGTATTGAAAGCAACTATTGGCAAATAATAATAGCTTCTAGTGCAATGAAAGCTGATATTTTTATTACTCAAGGAGAAGACATTAAGGCACTAGAAATACTAGAGTATGCATTGGATATTGCTCAAAGAAAAAAATCTAAAAAAGAGCAAATTCCGCTTTTTAATTTATTTGCGAAAGTCTATAATAACCTTGCAAATTTTGAAAAAGCATTTTATTACCTCAATCTTCATAATCAATATAGAGATGAATTAGAGAAAGAAAATAGTGCCCAAAAATTAAAAAAAATTGAATTTGAATTTCAGTTTAAAGCCATTACCTCTGAAACCGAAGAAATAAAAAAGAAAAACAAACAACTAACACATGCGTTTAATCAAATTGAAATTCAACGTAATGAAATAGAAACTAAAAACATTGCTATTACTGATAGTATTCATTATGCCAAACGAATTCAATTGGCAATATTGCCAAACGAAACAAAACTCAACACTTGTTTAGAAAATTATTTTGTTTTTTATCAACCAAAAGATATTGTTAGTGGAGATTTTTATTGGGTAGAAAACATTGGGAGCAAAGTAGTGTTTGCAATAATTGATTGTACTGGACATGGTGTTCCTGGTGCTTTTGTGAGTTTAATTGCTTTTAATTTATTAAACAAAGTGGTGTTGGAACATAAAATGACCTCTCCAAAGAAAATATTGACTACACTCAACAAAGCAATGATTAACCAGTTTAAAAAATCAGAATCTGCAATAAGTGATGGTTTTGATATAGGAATCTGTTGCTGGGACAAAACAAATCATTCACTACAATTTGCTGGGGCAAATCACTCTCTATTCATAGCATCAAACAGTGAGTTGATGGAAATTAAAGGAACGAAATCATCCATTGGTTATTCGCTCTATGAAAGAAAAGTAGAATTTATTGAGCATGAAGTGCTTATTAAAAAAGGAAATACTATTTATCTTTCTACAGATGGTTTACCCGATCAATTTGGAGGAGAAAGAGGTAAGAAATTGAAATGGAAAGGATTGAAAAATTGGCTCGTGGAAATTCATCCTGCATCTATGAACAACCAAAAAAATAAGGTTCATCAACTTTTTAAAAATTGGAAAAAACATCAAGAACAAGTTGATGATGTTTGTATGTTGAGTGTTACTTTTTAATTTTTGTTTTTAATAAAACAGTTAATTTTTGAAAATCCATCAAACTTAGAACTCCTATTGTTAAAAACAGTAATGCAGGTATTTTATATCTTACCAAAGCTCCCATAACTGGAGTTGTTATCCCTACAAAAACAAGAATTAATAATGCAGAAGCAAACACAAAAACCACTAAATTGCTATTGAATTTCTTTTTACGAAAAAAAATAGCCACTATTATCAATAATAAAACAAAAAAGTTTTCTATGCCACTTACTAAAAGTAAAGGATTTCTTGATGAAAACAAAAAAGGTTTAAACATGGCATAATACAACGCTCTTGGTATGTTTAAAGCAAACGAAACAACATCTCCATCTAATTTATTTGTATGAATTAAACTTCCTGATGCAGGTTGATTAAATGTTATATTAAAAATCGTTGTATCATCATTATAAACAAGAGGCACAAATTTATTACTGCCTTTTTTCCTAAATTCTAT
>PCUH01000298.1:0-4007 GCA_002770955.1 Flavobacteriales bacterium CG18_big_fil_WC_8_21_14_2_50_32_9
TACTCGATTCGTAGTGATTATTTTTATTCATTACTACTCCCATTAAACGTCATCTTCTACGCTGGATAAATTTTTGTCTGGTTGCTCGAACTGACAGTATTTTGCTTAACCCGAACTCAGGTTAACAGGTTTTTGAAACCTGTTAAGTTTTAAAAAACGGTTACTACTCAGGTAGATTAATGTGTTTTAAACTAATAATCTAGGAATTGAAAAACCATATACTAGAGCAAGGACGTTGATGGTGAAAAAAAATATCTACCAGAGTAGTAACAGAAAACTTTTAAATAAGTGCATCTAATTTAGCAGCCAATGTTTGCTTAGGAACTGCTCCTACTTGTTTATCCACTACTTCTCCATTTTTAATAAAAAGAATTGTTGGAATATTACGAATGCCATATTTTGAGGCTGTTTCTGGGTTATTATCCACATCTACTTTACCAATAATTGCTTTACCAGCATAGTCATTAGATAATTCTTCAACAATAGGCCCTACCATTCTACATGGGCCACACCAAACTGCCCAAAAATCTACTAATGCAACTTTATCTGATTTTAGTACTTGCTCCGCAAAATTGGAGTCTGTTAATTCTAATGCCATATCTTTTATTTTTAGTTATTATACTATATTTTTTATTTTGATGTAAAATTACAATTAAATTCTTATACACATTTGTAACAAAGGATACAAAATAGAATTTTTATTAACTTTCTACCTTATAAGATACTTCAAAAATGGTATCAAGTTTAGCTAAAAACTCATTCGATAAACCAATTTTTTTTGTTCTAGAAGACATTGATACTATTCCATTTTCGTCATCTTTTACATTAAATTTAAAATTAAATTTACCTGGAAAATCATTAATTAGTTCGTGTATTTCATTGATTAATTTTTCAGAAACATCTTTATTACTAATATTTATCACCAAACTTTTTGCTTTTTTCTCACGCAATTCTGATAGCAATTCAATATTGGATATTTTAAATTCTACATCTGTTTTTTCTTTTGCCCATTGTTTTTGTTGCACTTTCCCTTTTACAAATAAATATTGCCCTTGAATAAAATAGGGTCTAAACTTAATATAGTCTTCTCCAAAGACATATAAATCCTTAGATGCATAATAATCTTCTAATTTTAAAATCCCATAAGGTTTTCCATTTTTCGTCATTCTATCTTCGGCACCAACACAAATAGCAGCTAAAGAAAATTCTTTTCCTACTATTGACTCCATATTTGACAAAAGATCGAGATTTCCCTGACAAAAATTGTTCATTTCTAACTTAAAATCATCTAAGGGATGACCAGAAATAAAAATTCCTACAACTTCTTTTTCGGCATTTAATTTTTTTAATGTACTCCACACTTCGCATTGTGGTATAGGAGGTTCGTCAATAGCAGTTTCATCTTGTTCTCCAAACAGCGAAACCTGTGCTGAGTTAAGGTTTTCTTGGTATTTGTTCCCATACTTAATCACTTTTTCAAGAAATATACCACCGCCTTCTTGTTCAGTAAAATATTGAGCTCTATGTGTATTTGAAAATGAATCAAAACCACCTGCCAAAGCCAAACTTTCTAATGTTTTTTTGTTGGCAGCTCTTAAATCAATGCGTTTGGTTACATCAAAAATTGAAGTGAACGGACCATTTAACTTTCGTTCTTCAATAATTGATTCTACAGCCCTCTCACCCACTCCTTTTATTGCACCTAATCCAAAGCGAATTTCTCCTTGTTTGTTTACCGTAAATTTCAAAACCGATTCGTTAATATCTGGTCCTAATACTTTTATTCCCATCCGCTTACATTCATCCATAAAAAAAGTAACTTTACTAATTTCACTCATGTTGTTGCTCAACACAGAGGCCATATATTCGGCAGGATAATGTGCTTTTAAGTAGGCTGTTTGAAAACCTATCCAAGCGTAACAAGTAGAATGAGATTTATTAAAAGCGTAGGCTGCAAATGCTTCCCAATCTTTCCATATTTTTTCTAATTTATCTTCGGGATGTCCTTTTTCTTTAGCTTGTTCAATGAATTGAGGTTTCATTTTATCCAACACAGAAATTTGCTTTTTCCCCATGGCTTTTCGTAAGACATCTGCCTCACCTTTAGTAAATCCAGCAATTTTTTGAGAAAGCAACATCACTTGCTCCTGATAGACCGTAACTCCATAGGTTTCTTTGAGGTATTCTTCCATTTCAGGAAGGTCATACGCCACTACTTCCTCTCCATGTTTCCTCTTTATAAAAGAAGGAATATACTCCATCGGCCCAGGTCGATACAATGCATTCATAGCAATTAAATCCGCAAAAACACTTGGTTTAAGGTCTTTTAAATGCTTTTGCATTCCAGCAGATTCGTACTGAAATGTTCCATTGGTAGCTCCTCGCTGAAAAAGCTCGTATGTTTTTTCATCTTCAATATCAAAACTTTCAGGATCGAGTTCTATTCCATGTTTATCTTTAATTATTTGAATGGCATCTTTAATAAGCGTTAATGTTTTTAATCCTAAAAAATCCATTTTTAACAAGCCAGCATCCTCAGCAACTGAGTTATCGAATTGAGTACAAGCCATGTCTGAATCTTTGGCTGTGGCTATGGGAACAAAATTGGTAATATCATCGGGTGTAATAATTACTCCGCAGGCATGAATCCCTGTGTTTCGCATAGCTCCTTCAACTTTCATTGCTTGTAAAAGCGTTTTGGCTTCTAAACTATTTCCACTTGCAATTTCACGTAATTGTTGTGCGTTGGAAAACTCTTCTTGTTTTTGTATTACTTTCTTCAATTCATCTTCCGAAGAATTAAATATTTTACTCAATTTCACTAAATCTGGAATTAATTTAGCTAATCTTCCTGCTTGGTCAAGTGGTAATTCAAAAACTCTAGCAGAATCTCGCACCGATGACTTTGCTGCCATTGTGCCATAGGTAATAATTTGAGCTACTTGGTTTTTCCCATATTTTTTTATCACATAATCCAACACCAATTGTCTGCCTTCATCATCAAAATCGATATCAATATCGGGCATGGAAATACGATCTGGATTTAAGAAACGCTCAAACAGTAAATCGTATTTTAATGGGTCGATGTTGGTTATTTTTGTACAGAATGCTACAACTGAACCTGCTGCTGAACCTCTTCCAGGGCCTACAGAAACGCCCATTTTACGAGCTTCTCTTATGAAATCTTCAACAATTAAAAAATATCCTGGATATCCTGTTTTTTTGATAACTTCCAGTTCAAAGTCGATACGCTCTTTAATTTCTTCTGTTAGTTCTGCATAACGCTCTTTTGCTCCTTCATAAGTAATGTACCTCAAATAAGCATTTTCTCCAATTTTAAGACTGTGGTCTTCCTTATCTCTTTCATCTTTAAATTCGTCTGGAATATCAAATTCTGGAAGCAAAACCTCTCGAGCCAACTCGTAGGTTTCAATTTTATCTGCAACTTCTTTGGTGTTTGAAATTGCTTCTGGCAAATCAGCAAAGAGTTGTTTCATTTCATCTTGCGACTTAAAATAAAATTCATCATTAGGAAACCCAAATCGAAATTCTCTTCCTTTAGCTCCTATGTATTTTTTTGGCTGACTTACAAAATTTCCGCCACCAATACATAATAATACATCTTGAGAAATAGCATCTTCTTTATTCAAATAATAGTTGTTGTTTGCTGCTATTAATTTTACCTGATGTTTTGCTGCAAAAGCCAATAACACCTTGTTTATATCATTTTCTTCTTCAATTCCGTGCCTGTTAATTTCTACATAAAAATCATCCTTGAAATTTGCTGCCCACCACAAAAATGCTTCTTCAGCTTGTTTTTCTCCTTCAAACAAAATTTTGTTCGGTATTTCCCCCCAAATTCCGCCTGTAAAAGCAATTAAATCTTCCTTGTATTCCAACAGAAGTTCCCTGTCTATTCGAGGAACATAATAAGAACCTTCGGTGTTGGCATAAGAAGCTAATTTTATTAAATTATGATAGCCATTTTTATTCTTAGCAATCAATAC
>PCUH01000298.1:4038-4180 GCA_002770955.1 Flavobacteriales bacterium CG18_big_fil_WC_8_21_14_2_50_32_9
TTTTTTCTGTCTTGACATAAATTAAATTCGCAACCAACAATTGGTTTAATCCCTTCTTTGAGTGCTGCCCGAACAAAGTGAAAAGTTGCCATCATGTTTCCATGGTCGGTGAGTGCAACAGCCTCCATTTTCAGTTCTTTGG
>PCUH01000298.1:4197-6317 GCA_002770955.1 Flavobacteriales bacterium CG18_big_fil_WC_8_21_14_2_50_32_9
ACAACTTTGGTTGTAGATTGAAGTATGGAAAACTCTGTGTGATTGTGCAAGTGTATAAAATCACTTTTTTCTAATGCTTCCGAAATCGGAGTTACTGTTTTCAGAATGTCTTCGGGATTCACATCCTTTTTTTCTTTCGTGAAATTTGCAGCAGCAAGTGTTGGAGGCTCATAAGAAATGTTTCCAATAACCAATCCTTTCGGCTTAATGATGTTTAGTTTTAATAATTCAAAAAAACAGCGTGCGGTAGCGTCAACATCATAAGCAGCATCATGAGCATCGCCAAATCCAGTATTAAATAGTTTTTCGTGGAGGTCGATGAGTTTGGGATACTTAAACCCACCACCTCTTCCGCCAGGCAAGGCACAAAAATCAATGGATGATTTCATGGTGTCAAGCACCAATAATTCGGTTATATTATTTGCTATGGATAAGCGATAGAACTCAGCACCAACAATGTTTACATCAAAATCAACATTATGTCCAACATTGAATGTTGCCTTTTGTAAGTCTGCTAAAAACACATCTAACACAATTTTTAATTCAACTCCATCATTGTTAGCTCTTTCGGTGGTAATTCCATGTATTTTTGATACGCCAATGGGAATATCAAACCCTTCAGGTTTAACAATAAAATTTTTGGCAGAAAGCAATTTTCCTGATTCATCATGGAGTTGCCATGCCAGTTGAACCATTCTGGGCCAATTGTCAGAATCTGAAACAGGAGCTTTGTAATCTCTAGGTAAACCTGTTGTTTCGGTATCGAAAATTAAAAACATAGTTGAAAATTAATGAAAAAATGAGAGGTTAAAGTTAGTTAAATTCGTTGCTTAATAAAAAGAATTTATCATTTAAAACTAACTTTTTATAAACAATATTAAATGCCTTGTTTTGAAATAGGTTTACCAAAAAAATTCTTCTAAGACCTCGCTTTTGCTTTCGTTTTTTATCTATTTTTGATGAATTAATGCAGGTTTTAAGAAGAACAGCCATTACTAACAAGCATAAAAAGGAACGTACCATCTATCTTTCACTATCCTGACAAGGATTTAATTAAATATAATTTTGTAAATTTGCCTAACTTACGATTTGAATAATGAATAAAATCAAAATAAAGAATTTCGGACCAATTAAAAACGGGTATCAAGATAGTAACGGTTGGCTCGAAGTGAATAAAGTTACTGTATTTATTGGCAATCAAGGTTCGGGTAAAAGTACCGTAGCAAAATTGATTTCTACATTCATGTGGTTAGAGAAAGCCTTAATAAGAGGTGACATTAAGACGCCAGTTTCTCATCAAGATTTTATTGAACTTATTGAGTTTCATCGTTTAGAAAATTATTTACAACCCAATACACAAATTGAATATGAAGGTGCGACATACCGATTAGTTTTGTCTGGTAGTTCAAACAAGAAATCAATTGAGGCAACGAAATTAAACAAGAAATCTGTCAAACAACCTAAAATTATGTATGTTCCGGCTGAACGCAATTTTTTGAGTTCAATTACTAATATCAATAAGGTATCGGACTTGATAGTGGGTAGTTTAAAGAATTATTCAGTTGAATTTCGTAATGCACAACTTGCACACAAAGGCAAACCAATTGAATTGCCTATAAACAATACCAAAGTTGTTTACGACCCAAAAGATGATGAAAACTATTTGGTATTTGATGATAAACGATTGAAACTTTCTGATGCATCGAGCGGCTTTCACTCCATTGTTCCACTCCATTGGGTTACAAAATATTTGATTGAATTTGTAAAACAAGGAGAAAAGAAATTATTAGAATTATTGAGTACAGACCAAACTATTCGCAGAAATAATGAATTGAAAGCATTGAACACCTTAGGTCTAGTTGAAAAAACATTAAGATCAAATGAAAAGAAAATAAATGAAAAGTATGTGAGCAAATACTTTGTAAATATTGTTGAAGAACCCGAGCAAAATTTATTTCCAAGTTCTCAAAGGCTATTGTTGAATCAATTGTTAGCATATAACAACGGTAACAATTTATTAATAATAACTACGCATAGTCCGTATTTGATAAATTACCTCACGTTATCAGTAAAAGCTGAAATGGTAAAACAAAAACTAAATTCAGAAGAATCAAAGAGAA
>PCUH01000298.1:6372-6717 GCA_002770955.1 Flavobacteriales bacterium CG18_big_fil_WC_8_21_14_2_50_32_9
ATATGAATTAAATGAAAAAGACGGATCTATAAGAAAACTGTCTGACTACAAGGGTTTGCCATCAGACGAAAACTTTTTAAACAATAGTCTTGAGGATTCGAATGAATTATTTTCACAATTACAAGAAATTGAAAAAGGATGGCGATAGATTTTTTTCAGACGAAATGTCGAAGCATAACAAAGGAAAAAGTTTTTGGTATATTTGACGCACCACCCGCTACCCTTTCATTTGAAAACCCTGATGGTTGGAATGTCTGGATTGATAATTCAAATGAAAAAGAAATCATTCATACAGCGATTGACCATTGTTTAGACATCCCCGGATTAGAAGGTGAAAGATGTGAG
>PCUH01000180.1 GCA_002770955.1 Flavobacteriales bacterium CG18_big_fil_WC_8_21_14_2_50_32_9
CAAATGATGAGGTCCTGCCCAAATATATAAAAAAATTAATGCCCAAAAGTGTATAATTGATAATTTATAAGAATAAACTGGTCGTTGTGCTGCTTTTGGTAAAAAATAATACATCAATCCTAAATAAGGAGTAGTTAAGAAAAATGCAACCGCATTATGCCCATACCACCATTGCACTAAAGCATCTTGCACACCTGCATACCATGAATAGCTTTTCATAAAACTAACTGGTAACTCAAATGAGTTTACAATATGAAGTACCGCAACAGTAACAAATGTGGCAATGAAGAACCATATTGCAACATATAAATGTCGCTCCCTTCTAGTTAATATAGTTGCAAACATATTCCAACCAAATACCACCCAGATACCTGCTATTGCAATATCTATAGGCCATTCCAATTCAGCATACTCTTTTCCTGTTGTAAATCCTGCTAACAAGGTAATAGCTGCAGATACAATTATCAATTGCCAACCCCAAAAGTTTATCATACTTAACTTATCACTCCACATTCTGGTTTTCAGTAAGCGTTGCAAGGAATAATAAACTCCTGTGAAAATTCCGTTACCTACAAAAGCAAAAATTACAGCATTTGTATGTAGCGGACGAGTTCTACCAAAAGTGGTATATTCTAAATTAAAATTAAGAGCTGGAAGATACATTTGTAGAGCTACTAAAAGTCCTACTAACATTCCAACTATACCCCATATTCCAGTGGCATAAGCAAACATTTTTACTATTTTATTATCATAATAAAATTTTTGAATTTCTCCTGACATAATTCTTTAATTTATTTTATAGATTTATTTTTTATTTGATGTTTTTTTGATTCTTGTTTTAATTCATCGTCAAAAAGCATTCGTACTGAAGGAGTGTAACCATCTTCATATTGCCCATTTTTAACTGACCAAATAAAAGCAACTAAAAATGATGCAGCTACAGTTAAGCTTACTATGATTAAAATAAAAAGTACGCTCATTTTGGATTGATTTATTGGATAAAAGTAGGGTGTCAAAACTATTAAATAAATGACTTTTATCAGGTAAAAATATTCTTTTTGGAAAATCCTATGATATTCAATAGTAAACAAAAAACTATTTATTAATTTTTTTTCGATACAAAATATTGGTGGCTAAGGTTACAAAAACAACTACTGTTATTGAACTTAACGGCATTAAAATAGCTGCTACAACTGGCGACAACAACCCTTGAACTGCAAAACTCAACCCTACTATGTTATACAAAAAAGAAATGATAAAACTTACCTCAATAATTCGCATACTACCTTTACAATACTTTAAAAACAAAGGTATTTTATCAAAAGCACTTGCGTCTAAAATAGCATCGCAAGCTGGAGAAAATGTATTTATGTTTTCTGATATGGAAACACCAACATTACTTTGTTTTAAAGCCCCTGCATCATTTAATCCATCGCCTATCATGGCTACTTTTTCATTGTTGTTTTGTAATTTTTTAATATAGTTTAATTTATCTTCTGGACGCTGATTAAATGAAAATTGAGCGTTTGAACCAAAGTATGTCATTAGATTCTTTTTCTCACTATCATTATCTCCAGAAATTAAATGAAGTTTAAATTTTTTAGAAAGCTGTTTCAATACTTCTTTTAAATTATTTCTATAGGAATTTTCTAACTGAAAATAGCCCAATACTTTATCATCTATTTTTATAAAAACAGTAGTTGAAGTAGGATTTAAGTCTTGTTTCTCTTTAATGAATAATTCAGAGCCTACTGCTACTTTATGATGATTAAAACTCCCTTCAATTCCTTTTCCAGGAACCTCTTTAAAAGCAATGAGAGTAAGTAATTCAGCGTCTTTAATTGATGAAAAAATTAATTTACTCAATGGATGTGAAGACTGCCTCAATAATGTATAAATCATGTCAATTTGCTCTTTCAATAACATATCTCCATGAAATGTAATGGTTGACTTTGATGCTTGAGTAATAGTACCTGTTTTATCGAAAACTATGGTGCTAATTTTTGTAAGATTTTCAATTACCGATGCATTTTTTAAATAAAATTTATTTTTACCTAACACTCGCAACACATTTCCAAAAGTGAATGGTGCTGAAAGTGCTAATGCACAAGGGCAGGCAATAATCAATACAGAGGTGAAAGCATGGATAGCAATTTTTATTGATGTTTGCCACCAAAAAAAAGCACTTGAAAAAGCAATTATTAAAATAACAATAGTAAAATATTTACTCATGGCATTGGTTATACCCTCAAATTGATGATGTTGTTGTTTTATAAAAGCTTCATCATTCCACAGTTGAGTTAAATACGATTGCGAAAGCTCTTTAATTACCTCCAATTGAATAGCCTGTCCCATTTGCTTTCCTCCTGCATAAATCTTTTCTCCCACATTTTTATGAACAGCAACAGATTCACCTGTAACAAAGCTATTATCTATTTGAGCACATCCCTCTACCAACAAGGCATCTACTGGAATAATTTCATTATTTCTTATCAAAATAATATCTCCAACTTTAACTTCTGAAACAGACACACTTTTTTCATTTCCATCAGCATCTATTAATGTAGTAGAAATAGGAAAATAGGATTTATAATCTCTTTCAAACGATAAAATGGCATACGTTTTTTGTTGAAAAATTTTCCCTAATAACATGAAAAAGATAAGTCCTGCCAAAGAATCCAAATAACCAGATCCTGTGTTTGAAATAATTTCATAAACACTTCTGGCAAACAATGCTATAATTCCTAAGGCAATTGGCACATCAATATTAATGGATTTTCGAAACATCGCTTGCCAAGCTGATTTAAGGTAATCGGAAGCACTATATAAAAGCACGGGTAAAGAAAGTAAAATATTAATGTATCCAAAAAATTGAGAAAAATCATTGTCTTTGAGGTTATCTAAACCAAAATAATCAGGCAAGCTAATCAACATAATATTTCCAAAGCAAAAACCTGCTATACCCAATTTAAAAATTAAACTTCTATCAATTGAATGTTTTTTATTGTTACTCACATTAGAAAAAGTAATTTCAGGCTCGTAGCCAATAGAAGTGAGTAATTCAACTAATTTTCGGAGCGATAAATCTGAATAGTTAAAAGCAATTTTAATTTCTTTTTTCAAAAAATTTACACGAGAGGAAACAATGTGTGGATTAAGTTTATACAAATTTTCTAACAACCAAATGCACGAACTACAATGAATTTGAGGTAAAAAAAGCGTTACCAATGCTTGATCTTCATCTTTAAAATCGATAAGTTTCTCAAAAATTTGCTCATTATCGAGGTACTCATATTTTTTAATTGCATTTTTTGGAGGCGAAATTCCAGGCATTTTTTCAATGTCATAATAATCGCATAAATTATTTTGGTTGAGAATTTCAAACACGGTTTTACAGCCCGAACAACAAAAGTGTTTGTTATCAAACAAAATTGCTTCATCAAGACAATCTTCTCCGCAGTGAAAACAGACTGTTGTGTTTTTTATTTGGACTGACATAATTGAATGTACAAAAGTCTATCTTTGTGTTTCAAAAAACTATGAATTTTGTCAGAATTTCAACTCGTTTTTTTTTGATTAAAAATAATAGCAGTTTATTTGTTAGAATTTCAAAAAAAATTCTAAATTTGCAATCCAATTTTAAAAAGTTTGAACAAATGGCAAAGAAAGGTAATAGAATCCAAGTAATAATGGAATGCACAGAACATAAAACAAGTGGTATGCCTGGTACATCAAGATACATTACTACTAAAAATAAAAAAAATACACCAGATAGAGTTGAATTAAAAAAATACAATCCTATTTTGAAAAAAGTTACCGTACATAAAGAAATTAAATAATTAGAAATTTTCTCTTTATGAAAATTTCAAATAAACCAAATTAGAAATTTTCTCTTTATGAAAATTTTAAATAAAACAAAAAGTTATGGCAAAGAAAACCGTTGGAACAGTACAAAAAGAAGGTGGAAAGAATTACACTAAAGTTATTAAGATGATAAAATCTCCTAAATCAGGAGCTTATTCTTTTAAAGAAAATATTGTTACTAAAGATAAAGTAGAAGATTTTTTCAAAAAATAATTAGCGTCTTTTTTATAAGAACTTTATATTAGCTTCTTTCTTTATTTAGAGAGAAGCTTTTTTTATTTTAATAAAGCCTTTTGATTTTATTAATAAACACGAATCACTCTAAAGCAAATGGGATTTTTTAAGTTATTTTCAAAAGAAAAGAAAGAAGTATTAGATGAAGGTTTAACCAAAACCAAAGAGAATTTTTTTTCAAAATTAACTCGGGCTGTTGCTGGGAAATCTAAAATTGATTCTGAAGTTTTAGACAACTTAGAAGAATTATTAATAACCTCCGATGTTGGTGTTGAAACTACGCTTCGTATTATCAAAAAAATTGAAGATAGAGCTGAACAAGATAAATATGTTGGCACAACTGAGCTTAATAAAATTTTGAGAGAAGAAATTACTGATTTATTAGAAGAAAACAACACAGGAAATTATACTGATTTTCAAATTCCAACGCAAGATGAACCTTATGTAATTATGGTTGTTGGAGTTAATGGAGTTGGTAAAACTACAACTATTGGTAAACTTGCTTACCAATTAAAGAAAAATGGATTGAAGGTTATGCTTGGTGCTTCCGACACCTTTAGAGCTGCTGCTGTTGATCAATTAAAAATTTGGGCAAGTCGAGTAGATGTTCCAATTGTGGAACAAGGAATGAATGCTGACCCAGCTTCTGTGGCTTTCGATTCCTTACAGTCAGCCAAAGCAAAAGGAATGGATGTTGTTATTATTGATACTGCAGGAAGATTACACAACAAAATCAACCTGATGAACGAACTTTCTAAAATAAAAAATGTAATGAAGAAGGTTATTCCTAATGCTCCTCATGAGATTTTATTGGTTTTAGATGGTTCAACTGGTCAAAATGCGTATGAACAAGCTAAACAGTTTTCATTGGCAACTGAAATAAATGCGTTAGCCATTACTAAACTTGATGGAACTGCTAAAGGCGGTGTTGTGATTGGAATTTCCGACCAATTTAAAATCCCTGTAAAATACATTGGTGTTGGCGAAGGCATAGAACATCTACAGGTTTTCAACAAAGTTGAATTTGTTGATTCTTTGTTTAAAGAATAATAACATTAACCTAACTTCTATAGCACAATTATTGTTAGCTTTAACTCTCTAAAGTCTAACACCTATTTTAATGCTAAAATTCAGCTACAGCCTATTTTTCCCTCTTATATTTTTTATAAGTATTTCCGTTTCTGCACAAACTTCTGAAGAAAAAATCAATACGTTGACAGAAGAATTAAATAAACTCGATCAACAAAAAGAACAAGTTTATAAAAAATTAGAAACTTTCAAGCTCGAAAAAATACAAGAAGATTTAAAAAAAATTGGACTTCCAAAAACAACCGATAATGAAGAAATAATTCATCATTCGGCAATGAGCTTAGTTTATTCGGAACAACACGAACAGGCTAAATGGGTGGCTCATATTATTTTACCCGATATTATTAACGGAAAAGAAGGTAGAACAAATGATTTCAGGGAAGACTCGCTCATAAAAACAGGTTCGGCTACCGAAAAAGACTATTTTTTAAAAACAAAAAAAGAAGACAGCACTTATGCTTATGATGGTTTTGGTTTTGACAGAGGTCATTTAGCTCCTTCGGCAGATTTTAAATGGAGCAAAAAAGCTCTTTCAGAATCTTATCTTTATTCCAATATGTCGCCACAATTGGCTGATTTTAACAGAGGGAAATGGGGCGAATTAGAAGATATATTTAGAGGCTATATTGTAATGAACCAAAATACACAACTTTATGTTGTTAGTGGACCTTTGCTCAACGATAGCTTACCAGTTATAGAGCGTGGAGTTAATAAAGTATCTATCCCAAAATATTATTTTAAAGTGGTTATAGATTTAACCAACCAAAAAGCTATCGGATTTATTATGCCTAACAAAAAAATCGAATATCCTCTGAGTAGTTTTGCAATTTCAATTAATGAAGTGGAAGAAGCAACAGGAATTGACTTTTTTTATTTATTAGATGATGAATTAGAAGAAAAACTTGAACATCAAAATAATTATAAAGATTGGGTTCCTGAAAAACAAAAAAATGATGTTACACCACTTTATCAACCCGATTTACCGAAAGGCGTTTATAATACCATACAAGCCAAAAGATTGATGGGAGGAAGCAATAAAGTTACTATTGCGGGAACGGTTGTGAGTGCAAAAGAGACCAGAAATGGACATATTTTTTTGAATTTAGACCTCAATTATCCTAACCATATTTTTACCGTAGCTATTTGGAGACAAAATTTGGTAAATTTCAGTTACGACCCACTCAAAACACTCATCCATCAACAAATTTATGTGAAAGGTAAAATAACCGATTTTGATGGTATGCCCACTATGGTATTAGAAAATGAAAAAGCGATTGACATACAACCTAAAGAAAAATTCATCATGGTAATTGGTGATGAAAATTGAATTGCATTACCTCAAACCCATTAAACATTTTGTATAATGCATTTTGTGTAATGCAAAATGTTTAATAGAAGTTGTTTCAAAATCAAACAGTATTATTAACCGTTGGAATTTTAATTCCAACTATATTAACCCAGAAAATTAACTTCGTTGAACTCGCAAGCTCGGTTCACAAATTTTCTAC
>PCUH01000072.1:0-915 GCA_002770955.1 Flavobacteriales bacterium CG18_big_fil_WC_8_21_14_2_50_32_9
GTATTAACAAGCTCCATCAACCAACAAAGTTTGCAATTGGATGAAACCATTACCCAATTTTCAAGAACAAAAGCAGACGAACGCATGTTGCCCCAACTCTTGGAAAACGAAGCTCAAGCCTACTTTTTAGATTTTTTATTAAAAAGTTATGATTTAAGTTCTCTTTCAAAAGAAGTTCAATATCATGTTGAAAGCTATTCCAAAGACGAAAAAAAATCGGCAAAACAGCAATATGTTTCTTGGGCAAAAGAATTGAAAGCAAAAGTTGATGAATTGTTACCTGTTTCTGTGAAATTTAAGTACCAAATTCAACAAATTATTCAAACTAAAAATACAAATTATAAAACAACATTACTCGAAAGAGTGAAAGCTGCTAACACCTATTTTATTCCTATTCTAGAATCCCATTCTAAACATATTCTTAATCATATTACTGAATTAAGTGTTGTTTCGAAAATTAAAATTTATTTGTCTGAACTCAAAGAATTGGAAGCTCATTTCTTTAAACAGATTGGCTTAATGAAAAAAGCCGAAATTTTAATTAATTCTTCGATAGAAAACAAAGAGTTTACCAAAGAAATGGTTAAAAATGTGGTTGAAGACGACCACCAACGCACAACTCTTGTCAGCTCCATAAAAATCACAAAAGAAAAAACTCCAAAAAAAGATAAAATTGATACCAAAAAATTGAGTTTCGACCTTTATAAACAAGGGAAATCAATACCAGAAATTGCAAAAGAGAGAAGTCTTGTTGAAGGAACAATAACTGGACATTTAGCTTATTATGTTGGATTGGGAATGATAGATGTTAAAGAATTGGTTGATGAGCAGAAATTTAAAGCCATTGAAGAACTGTATTTAACAAACAAGGATATTGCTGGTTTTGGAGCGTTTAAAGCTAATTTAAGTGATGAT
>PCUH01000072.1:984-7579 GCA_002770955.1 Flavobacteriales bacterium CG18_big_fil_WC_8_21_14_2_50_32_9
TATTCCCTAAATAGGTTAAGCATATTAATTTTTCAATTTTGGTAGGTTATAAATGCTATCCAAATGAAACAACTACAGCTAATTGAAAAAGAATCATTTCATCAATTTCTTAAAACAGAAAATCAACATTTAGCTCCGTTTTCTAATGTATTGATGTATCTTTTACAGTTAAATAAAGTCAACTCTTTTTATTCTGAAGCTTTGGCATATCCTGAAAAAAATTTTACAGATTACATTTTTGAAAAACTAAACATCACCATAGATGTTTCTGAAAAAGATTTAGAAAACATACCATTAACAGGTAGTTTCATATCTGTTTCTAATCATCCTTTTGGAGGAATAGATGGTTTGATTTTAATACATATTTTATTAAAAAAATGTCCAGATTTTAAAGTAATCGCTAACTTTTTATTGAAAAAAATTGAACCATTAAGCCCTTTCATTCTTCCTGTAAACCCATTTGAAGAAAGAAAAGAAGGAAGTTACAGTGGATTAAAAGCAGCCATTCAAACAATTAATAATCAACAGCCATTAGGAATATTTCCGTCAGGAGAAGTTTCATCACTCCAATTAAATAAAAGTATCGTTGATAACCCTTGGAATGAATCGGCAATTAAACTTATTAAAAAAGCAAATGTGCCTGTTGTTCCTATTTATTTTGAGGGAAATAACAGCATAACATTTCATTTATTAGGCTTAATAAATCCAAAGTTACGTACCGCTAAACTAGCATCTGAAGTATTTAATAAAAAAAATAAAACCTTACGAATAAAAATAGGAAAACCAATATCTGTTGAAAATCAAAACGAATGCAATACAATAAAAGAACTATCGAACTACTTAAGAAATAGAACTTACGCACTTAATTACAACAAACTAGAAAAGGTTTCAACTAAATTTTACACCAAAAAATTAATGGAAACCTTACCAATAGCACCTGAAATTGAACCTTCCATAATCAAAGATGAAATTCAAAAGTTAAATAAAAATACCTTACTTTTTGAAAATGGCGTATTTCAAATATACTGTGCTCCTGCATCTAAAATTCCTAATGTAATTCAAGAAATAGGTAGGCTTCGAGAAATTACATTTCGAGAAGTTGGAGAAGGAACAGGTAAAGCTATTGATTTAGATTACTATGACAACTATTATTACCACCTGTTTATGTGGGATAAAGAAGTTCATAAAATTGCTGGTGCATATAGAATTGGAATGGGTGCTGAAATTATTGCAACCCACTCAAAAAAAGGTTTTTACATCAATAGTTTGTTTAAATTAAAAAAAGAATTACTTCCAAAATTAAAAAACGCTATAGAACTTGGTCGCTCTTTTATAACAAAAGATTACCAAAAACAAGCACAACCTTTGTTTTTATTATGGAAAGGTATCTTATATTTTTTAATAAAAAACCCTGATTATCGATATCTAATAGGTCCAGTAAGTATTAGTAATGATTTTTCATCCATATCTAAAAACTTAATGATTGAGTTTATTAAGCAATGTTATTTTGATTCTGAAATTGCTCAATATGTTGTCCCTCGTAAAGCTTACAAAATAAAGATAAAAGATACAAACATTAAAGAACTCGTGAGCTTTGCCAAAAAAGATATTTCAAAATTAGATAAAATGATAGTTGATTTTGAGCCCGATAAGATACGAATCCCTGTATTAATTAAAAAATATATCAAGTTAAATGCAAAAATTGTAGGCTTTAATGTTGACCCTAATTTTAACAACACGCTCGATGGATTGATATTTTTAGATTTATTAGAAGTTCCACAGCTAACAATAAATCAATTGGCAAAAGATTTTAATGATGACAAAATTATTGATTTGTTTTATAATAAGCGAAAATCAAGTCTATAATGGCTAGACTGAAGTCTCGCCTTACAAAACAATCGAACCTATGGTTCTTTGTAGCAATAAAGGAGTTCCGTAGGAACAACATATTGTAACAACGGACTTTAGTCCGTTGCTAAGAAACGATAACAAAAAGTAGTCCGTCAACTGACGGACGAAACATATTAAAGCCTCAGTCTAACGACTATGGGGACAAGCTCACAATAACATTAATGGCAAAAAAATACTTACCTAAGGAGTAGTAACCTCAGATTAATAGTTATTGTTAATAACTATTAAATAGTTGGTTGATTAATTATTTATAATTTTTAGAACAATGCATTAAGTTTGTAAGTTGAGTAAACTTTATCAAAATAAAAGCATTGGCAACCACAAAAACATCAGATACCACTACTCCACTAATGAAGCAATACAATGCCATTAAGGCAAAGTATCCCGATGCTATGTTGCTTTTTAGAGTTGGCGATTTTTACGAAACTTTTGGAGAAGATGCCATTAAAGCATCCACAATTTTAGGAATAGTTTTAACCGCCAGAAACAACGGAGGCTCAAAATTAGAATTAGCAGGCTTTCCCTATCATTCACTCAATACTTATTTGCCAAAATTAGTCCGCTCGGGCTTGAGAGTTGCCATTTGCGACCAATTAGAAGCTCCTGATACAACTAAAAAAATAGTGAAACGAGGCGTTACTGAATTGGTTACCCCAGGAGTAACGCTCAATGATCAAATTCTCGACCATAAATCAAATAATTTTTTAGCCGCAGTTTATTTAGGTAAAAAAGAACTAGGAATTTCCTTTTTAGATGTATCCACAGGCGAGTTCTTAACTGCTCAAGGCAATATCGAATACATCGATAAATTACTGCACGGGTTCAACCCCTCCGAAGTGCTTTTTTCTAAAAATAGCAAAAAAGAATTTATAGAACATTTTGGAAATCAATTTTATACTTTTGGGTTAGAAGACTGGGTCTTTACTGAAGAATTTGGCAGAGAAATTCTTCAAAAACACTTCCAAACCAACACGCTCAAAGGTTTTGGCGTTGAAGAACTTAATGCCGCAATAATTGCTGCTGGTGCTGCTTTGCACTATTTATCAGACACGCAACATGAAAAACTCAACCATATTTCAGGACTATCAAGAATTGATGAAAATAAATACGTTTGGCTAGATAAATTTACCATCAGAAATTTAGAACTCATTTATTCTCCCAACGAAAATGCAAAAACACTTATTGATGTAATCGACAACTCCATCACTCCAATGGGTTCGAGATTAATTAAACGATGGATAACACTGCCTCTAAAAGAAGTACAACCCATAAACGATAGGCTAAATATTGTAGCTAATTTCGTTAACGACAACTTACTTTCAGACCAACTTACTACATTTATCAAAGAAATTGGTGATTTAGAACGCCTCATTTCAAAAGTCGCCACAGCTCGTATTAATCCTAGAGAGGTAGTTCAACTCAAAAGAGCGTTATCAGCCATCGAGCCTATAAAAAAGGCTTGTTTAACAACCGAAAATACTTCCTTAAAAAAGATAGGCGAACAACTCAATCCTTGCGTGTTGCTCAAAAATAAAATTGAGCATACCATTCAAGAAGATCCTCCTGTAGCGGTAGTTAAAGGTAATGTAATTAATAATGGCGTTTCTAATGAATTAGACGAACTCAGAAAAATTCTTCATTCAGGCAAAGATGCTTTAATAGAAATTCAGGAACGAGAAATTAAAAATACGGGGATTACAAGTCTGAAAATTGCATTTAACAATGTTTTTGGATATTACATTGAGGTTAGAAACACGCACAAAGACAAAGTGCCTGAAGCATGGCATAGAAAACAAACACTCACACAAGCCGAACGATATATCACAGAAGAATTGAAAGAATATGAAAGCAAAATTCTAGGTGCTGATGAAAAAATTCTTTCGCTCGAAACACAATTGTTTAACGATTTGGTTTTGGAATTATCCGATTACATTGCTCCTATTCAGCTCAATGCAATGCTAATTGCCCAACTAGATTGCTTATTATCTTTTGCAACTACTGCAAAAACAAATAATTACACCAAGCCTGAAGTAAATGAATCAACTATTATTGATATAAAATTAGGGCGACATCCTGTTATTGAAAAACAATTACCTTTAGATGAAGAATATGTTCCCAACGATGTTTATTTAGATGATACTACCCAACAAATAATGATGATAACTGGTCCAAATATGTCAGGAAAATCAGCCTTGTTGCGTCAAACTGCATTAATAACTCTAATGGCTCAAATAGGTTGCTATGTGCCAGCAAAATATGCAAAAATAGGAGTTGTAGATAAAATATTTACACGAGTAGGAGCTTCCGACAATATTTCTCAAGGCGAATCAACTTTCATGGTTGAAATGAATGAAACGGCAAGTATTTTAAATAATTTATCGAACAGAAGTTTAATTTTATTAGATGAAATTGGAAGGGGAACAAGTACCTATGATGGTATTTCTATTGCTTGGAGTATAGCCGAATTTTTGCACGAACATCCAACAGCTAAAGCAAAAACACTTTTTGCAACACACTATCATGAACTAAATGATATGACTAATATTTTTAAACGAATTAAAAATTTTAATGTATCCGTAAAAGAAATAAACAATAAAATATTGTTTTTAAGAAAATTAACACAAGGAGGAAGCAACCACAGTTTTGGAATTCATGTAGCAAAAATGGCAGGGATGCCAAAAAAAATGTTAGATAGAGCCAATGAAGTGTTAAAACAACTCGAAAGCTCTCACGTTAGCAACGGTGTAAAAAGAAAAGTGAAAACTACTCCCAACATTGCCGATATGCAGCTGAGTTTTTTTCAACTAGATGACCCTGTGTTAGAACAAATAAAAGAAGAATTAGTTTCGATAGACATTAACACGCTAACGCCAGTTGAGGCACTAATGAAACTGAATGAAATAAAAAAAATGGTGGGAGGAAAATGAGTATTCAACAAAAAAATAAAAAACAATTGAATACCACAGACGCACTTGGAGAAGCTCTTTTGGACTATTTAGAAGGCATCAATAACGAAAATATTAGCGTAATTTCTTCCATTTCTGAAGACGATGAGTTGCCTTTATCTTATTTATTTCGCACTGAGGAAGAACTCCCAATAATAGAAAAAAAAGCACTCAGTCTTTGTGAAGGAAACGTATTGGATGTTGGTGCTGGAAGTGGAGTTCATAGCCTTATTCTCCAAAAAAGAGGACTAAATGTTACTTCTATTGATACTTCAAAAGGAGCTGTGGAAACAATGAAACAAAGAGGAGTTATTAACCCTCTATATAAAAATTTCTTTACTCTCAAAAACAAAAAATTTGATACCTTATTGTTTCTAATGAATGGCGTTGGCATTGCTCAAACACTTGATGGATTAACTTCTTTTTTAACACACTGTAAAAGCCTACTTTCTGAAAATGGTCAAATTCTACTTGATTCTTCTGACATTAAGTATATGTTTGAAGAAGAAGATGGTTCAATTTTACTGGATTTAAATGGCAATTATTATGGCGAAGTAACGTACCAAATGAGCTATAAAAATTATAAAACACTTCCATTTTCATGGCTTTTCGTAGATTTTGACACCCTTCAAAACTCCGCCTCTCAAACAGGGTTAACTTGCGAATTAATAATTGAAGGCAATCATTTTGATTATTTGGCAAGGATAACCTATTAAATAGGTTTTAGAAAAGTTTATTCCTTTTCTTACTTCCTCGTGTAATCATGCACAAACTTACATAATTGTTTAACAGTTTCTTCTGATGTTCCAGGTAAAATACCGTGTCCTAAATTAAAAATATGACCAGATTTGCCTTTTACCGAATCTAAAATCTTTTTGGTTTTTGTTTCAATAATATCCCAATCGGCAAACAAAGCTGTTGGGTCTAAGTTTCCTTGAACGGCAACTTCGTAATTTAAATTCGCCCAAGTTTTAGCCAAATCTGTTTTCCAATCTAACGAAATTACATCTGGTTTTGCTTTTCTTAAACTTGGTATTAAGTGAGCAGAATTAACTCCCATTGAAATTATTGGGGTTGTAGGATTTTTTTCTTTAATAATCTGAATCATTTTCTCTACATGTGGATAAACATATTCATTATAATCATCAATATCCAACGCTCCTACCCAACTATCGAAAATTTGTACTACCATAGCACCGCTTTCAATCTGAAAGTTTAAATAATTTGCCATAACGGTACTTAATTTATCCATTAACAAATGCCAAGCTTTTGTTTCATTGTACATAAAAGCCTTCATTTTTTCATAATTTTTGGATGGACCGCCTTCAATCATGTAACTAGCCAATGTAAATGGTGCTCCCACAAAACCTATACAAGGCACATTTAATTGGGCTTTTAAAATGGTTAACGCTTTTCCAGTGTACCACATTTCCGTTGCAGGGTCAACCACTTTTAATTTTTCCACATCAGCAACCGTTTTTATGGGATTGTGAATTAATGGTCCGTACCCTTTTTTGTATTCAAAGCTAATTCCCATTGGTCCTAATGGAATTAATATATCTGAAAACACAATGGCAGAGTCAACCTCATAATTATTCACAGGAATCATAGTAACTTCAGCACTTATTTCAGGAATGGTGCTAATTTCTATTAAACTGTATTTTTCTTTTATTACTCTATATTCTTTCTGGAATCGTCCTGCTTGTCGGGCTAACCAAATTGGCGTGTAATCTGTTTCT
>PCUH01000139.1:0-6646 GCA_002770955.1 Flavobacteriales bacterium CG18_big_fil_WC_8_21_14_2_50_32_9
AATTGCTGTTGCCGTTTTATATTACTTTCAATTCTCTTCTCAAAAAACAGTACTTCCTGAAATTACAGAAACAACTGAAAACGAAATAGTTGAACTTGATAATGAGGCATCTATTAGAGATACAAACTACATTTCTAAAATTGGTTACATTAATGTTGATTCCTTGCAATTGAAATATGATTTATACGAAGAATTAAAAACCAAATTAGAGAAAAAAGAAAAATCGTATGATTCAGAATTGAAAGCAAAATCAGCCGAATTTCAACGAAAAATTGAAGACTTTAGAAAAAAAGCTCCTTCAATGACTCAATTTGAAGGCGAAATAAAACAAAAAGAATTGGCTGACGAAGAAGAAAAACTTTATAAAATGCGTGATCAATACGCTCAAAATTACGAACAAGAAATGTTAAAATTGAACAACCAACTTTATAAAGCCATCAAAGACTATATAGTTATCCACAATAAAAACACGCATTATGATATTATTATTGGCGAATCACAAACTAGAAATTTTGTATTAGATTTTAATAAAAACATTGACATAACACTTGAAGTTGTTGAGGGGTTAAACAAAATATACCAAGAAGATAAAGCTCCAAAACCTACAAAACCATAACTAGTGCCTATCTGTAAAGTTCACAGTCTTCCCCCGATAGTTATCGGGGTCAGTTAACAAAGGCTGCTGTAAAGCGTTGTTTTTTACCAACTGTTGACTGAAGATTGATAGCTTGATTGCAGAAAATCATACATTAAAGACAACCATAACTATGCTCATTGCCCAAGAAAAAGAAAAAACCAACAGTGCCGAATATATTTTATATATGTGGCAAATTGAAGATTTAGTGCGATTTAATGCGTTTGATTTAGAACAAATTTATGACACTATTATTACTAAATTTAATGTTTCTGATGAATTAAAAGCAGAAATGAAATTGTGGTATAAAAATATTATTGAACAAATGATGAAACAAGGCATTTCTGAAAAAGGACACCTTGATTATATTAACACAAGAATAGAAGAACTTAACAACTTACACAATTCATTGCTAACCACAATTCAAGATAAAGACTATCAAAATCAATACATTAAAACATCCGCTAACATTAAAAGTTTGATGGAAAAAGCAAACAATGAAGCAAAAAATGAAATTCATGCTTGTTTAATCGGATTGTATGGTTTTTTGGTATTGAAACTGAAAAACGAACATATAGGAGAGGCAACTAAAGAAGCCATTAATTCGTTTAGCGGTTTGTTAGCCATTCTTACCAACAGATATAATAAACTCCAGAAAGGAGAGCTAAAATTTAGTCATGAAATTAATAATTAATACTTTCTTGATTGTTTTTGCGTTTGTAAGTTGAATTTGTTATGTTAAAATATTTTTTCATCATCATTCTTTTTTTTACTTCATTAACAGAAGTAAATGCTCAGTGTGTTCCTGGCTCACCTCCACTTGCTACCGTAATTGTTGATTCCGTTTCCGTTTTACCTGATAGCAGTGTGATTATTTGTTGGCAACAAAGCACAACCGATGATATTTTAGAATATGATATTATTATGTTCGACCCTGTTACTTTGGCTGATATTACCATAGCAACCGTTCCTTTTGGAGCTGGTTTGTGTTTTATAATACCTTTTGGAGATGCGAACAATACCTCAGATTCAAGTCCTAGAGAATATGGAGTTAGAGTAAAAGATATTTGTGGAAATGCCTCCACAAATGGAGATAATTACCACAACACTATGTTTTTGGAAAATACCATAAATGTTTGTGCAGCTTCAGTAAATTTAAAATGGAACGCCTATGATGATTTTACTTCTGGACCAAATGTGTTGTATGAAATTTTTGTTAGTCAAGATGCGGCTCCATTTATTTCAGCAGGAACAACCAACGCTACCAACTTCACTTTTTCGGGAATAGTGCAAGGTTCGTCTTATAAGTTTTATGTGAGAGCAATAGAAAATAATGGTGTTGGTCCATTTTCATCTTCAACCAACATCATTAACTTAAATGCTGATTTTTTCTTAAAAGACCCAAATTTTCTTTATTTATATAGATCAACCGTTGTTAGTGACAACCAAATTGATATCCAATTTTATGTAGATACAGCTGCTGATGCAAAAAGTTACACCATTAAACGTATGGAAAAACCAACAGATGGATTTATCGCTATTGGGAGTATAAATGCTACATCAGGAATGAATCCAATGCTTTCTTTTAGTGATTTTAATGTAGAATCTAAAATTAAATCATACACCTATATTGTGGAAATGGTTAATTTATGTAATGAAGTGAAAATAACATCAAATATTGGCAAAACAATTCTATTGTACACCATAAATGATAAACTAGAGCTTACAAACACCATCATTTGGATTCCTTACGAAGGTTGGGTAGGTGGAATTTCAGGATATGAAATTTATAGAGCGTTTGGAGGCGTTTGGGAAACAACTCCTATCGCATCTATGCCAGCTCTTTTAGATACTATCATTTATGTTGATGACGTTTCAACTGTTTTAAAAGGAAATGGAGAATTTTGCTATAAAGTTATTGCCCTTGAAGGCCCTGCACTTCGAGTAGGAAATCTATCTGATGCCAAAAGTGCTTCCAATGAAGACTGTGTTGACCACGACCCATTAATTTATATCCCCAATGCTTTTGCTCCTGAAAGCTCATTTAATCCAATTTTTAAACCTGTAGTAACTTTCGCAGAACCAAATTCTTACCAAATGATTATTTATAATCGATGGGGGCAAGAAGTGTTTAAAACAAAAAACATTGAAGAAGGTTGGAATGGCGCTTTTAACAACAAAGGGGATCTCCAAGAAATTGGTGTTTATGTTTATTTTATAGAAATAAATTCTTCTGGAAATCAACAATACCAATACAGAGGCAAAGTAACTATGGTACGATAAATTTAATTTATTACATTTGCTTCATAAACAAAAAACTTTATCCAACAACTAATCGACATAGATGTTCAATTATTTTTATTCTTAAACGGGATACATTCTCCATTTTTTGATGTTGTTTTTGGATACATAACAAGCAAAACATTTTGGTATCCTTTTTATCTACTCCTCTTTATTGTTGGTGCAACCAAGCTAAAATGGAAAATTATTTACATATTAATAGCCGTTATAATTTTAATTGTGTTGAGCGACCAAGCATCAGTTCAATTGTTTAAAGAAGTTTTTAAACGCTTACGACCCTGTCATAATCCACAACTTGCAGGTTTAGTTCACCTTGTGGATGGGTGTGGTGGAAAATACGGTTTTGTGTCTTCTCATGCTGCAAATACCTTTGCTCTTGCTTCATTTATGGGTTTAGTACTAAAAAAACACATTCCTTTTATTTTTATTGGGTTACTTTGTTGGGCAATTGTAGTTTCCTACAGCAGAGTTTATGTTGGCGTGCATTATGTTAGTGATATTTTTGTGGGAGCTTTATTAGGAATGTTAATTGGTTGGTTCGTGTTTTTTGGGTTAAAAAAATTAAATCAGAAATTTAAACTTCAAATCAATATATAGAACAATGCAATATTTATTTATATTTATAGCAGGAGGTTTAGGAACATTATGTCGTTATGGTATTTCAAAATTAACGCTCCATTTTATATCTACTAATTTCCCTTTAGGAACGCTAATTTCGAACTTACTGAGTTGCCTAATTCTTGCGTTAACAGTGCTTTATTTTAATGAGAAAATAGGAGAAAACTCACTTGTTAAACTAGTAATTTTGGTAGGGTTTTGTGGGGGTTTTAGTACCTTTTCCACATTTAGCTTTGAAACAGTGGAATTGATAAAACAAGGAAGTTTCATTATTGCTATTACAAATATAATACTTAGTTTAAGTATCGGAATTTCAATTATTTATTTTATGCTTTCACAAAATAAGCTTTAAATCCTCAATAAATCCAACTCTTTTATCTATCTTTGTATTATGGAAAGTCCATCTTTAGCCCAACAACAAGAAGTTCCCAATGCAACTTTAATTCTTGTATTCGGCATATTATCCATTGTTTTTTGTTTTTGTTATGGAGTATTAGGGCTAGTTTTTGGAATTCTTTCTGTTGTATTTGCAAATAAATCTTCTCGGTTATACAAACAAAACCCTAACATTTACACCTTGGGTTCCTATAAAAATATGCAAGCAGGTAAAATTTGCGGAATTATAGGACTCTCACTTTCTGCTCTTTTTATAGTAATTGTACTAATTTATATTGCCTTTTGGGGATTATTTTTTACTTCAATCATGCCATGGGAGGAGTTGATGAATAGCGGAGCGTATTAAAAAATAGAAAACATGGATTTAAGCGATAAATTAAAAGGAAGTTACAGTGTTAATTTAAGAACCTTAACTAGAAAATCAACACTTGGTTTTGGTTATCAAGAAATTAAAAACATTCGTATTCAGGATTTGTTGATTAGTAACAAACAAAAAGAACTTATTAAAATTTATTACGGATTAGATAAAATATCATTTTTAGATGATATTTTAGAAGAATGTGGCATCACCAAAGATATGCGCATTGAAAAACCAGGTAAAATTGTTGACTACGACAAAAGAGATGAACTTGTGGCTATAGCCATGGAAAATGTAAAAATTTACCGTCAAAAAGAAAGAGCTGCCTTCCGTAAAATGATGGAAGAAAAATTGGATTCGAATTAAGAGTTAGTTTTGTTGGTTTCTATCATATAATTCTCAATCCAAGTTTGTTCGAATGGACGGTTTTTTCCATAAGTTTCTAATTGATGGACAACTTCAATTAAAGACATTGAATTTCCCCATTTGATAGCATAATTGGCAACATTTTGAATGATTTGAGTCAATTCTTCAACTGCGTTTGTTTCTTCAATATCCTCAATACCATATAGTTGCAGCATATCCTTGAGAGATTCCTTTTTTTCTTCTTTTGAAGCATTTTTGTCTGCAAGTGTATTTTTGTCTGCACCTCCATAATATATCGAGTTAAAACACTTCTCTTGCATACAATTATCTTCAAACCTATGTTTGTAGGTCCATATATCATCACTTAATCCTGAAGTTAAATGTTCTTTCAAGAGAGAAGGTGCTATAAAAATAGGGTATGACCAAAGGTTTGAATCTCCAATTTCTACTATTTTGTTGTCAAGATTTGGAATGTCATTATTTACAAAGCCTAATGTAAAAGCTTTTATTTGCATCATTGGGTGTCCACTACTTACTGAAAAAAATGCCAACTTATAACTATAATTACTATAAAACCAGTTATTTTTTGACATAATAAATCCAGCTGGTTTGAGATATTCATTAGCTAAATCTTTTATTAAAGAATTAAATTCTGTTGCTTTCATTTTCTATTTTATAATAATGTAAAGATTAAAAATTGCTCATACAACATTAGCACTCCAAATATAATCATTCTTCCCTCATTTCACATCTAAATTCCTTATGTAACAAAAGTAGCCGACTTTAGGGTTGGAGGTAGGGTACTTTTGCACCATCAAAAAATTACTTAGACACATGAGGAGAAAAAAATTAGTAGCGATTGCCTTAATCGGTTTGTTGGCAAGTACTACATTGGTAGCACAAAGCACTCAAAAAATTTCTTTAAAAGAAATTGAAGCCAAAGTAATAGAAAACAACCATCAATTAAAAATTACCCAACAACAATTTATTGAAGCCCGAGCTGAATACCGACAAACCAACTCGGTATTGTTACCCAATTTAAGCATTTCGCATACTGGTTTTAAAACCAATAACCCTGTTTATGCTTTTGGAGCTAAATTAAATCAAGGCAATTTTACAGCTCAAGATTTTGATGTCAGCAATCTTAATAATCCTGATGCTATTGAAAACTACACCACTACTTTTCAGGTGGAGCAGCCTTTAATTAATGTAGATGGTATGTACTATCGTCAGGCAGCTAAAAGCAAAATGGACGCAATTGAATTGCAAAATGCTTTTAAACAAGATGCCTTGTTAATTGAAGTACAAAAAGCTTACATGCAACTACAAGTGGCTAACGAAGCAGTAAAAGTGTTGGAAAAAGCTAATACAACCGCCCAAGAAACCAAAAAAGTGGTTACCAATTTTTATGAGCAGCAAATCATTCAAGAAAGCGATTTGTTGTTAGTTGAAATCCGTGTAAATGAAATTGAAAATCAGTTGGCACAGGCAAAAAGTGCTGTAAAAAACACCTCAGATTTTATTCATTACTTAATGGGAACCAACTCAGACTACATTATTGAGCCTGCTGATGAATTGGAAGCAAATCTTGAGTTAGCTCCAACTAATACTTCTGCTGATGCTCTTAAAAACCGTTCGGATATTAAAGCCATGGAGCTTTCTACCAATGCGTATAAAAAAATGAGCAACGCTTCTAAAATGGCTTTTGTCCCAAGACTAAATGCTTTTGGAAATTACGAATTGTTTGATGACCAGATTTTTGGAACAAATTCCAACAGTTATTTTGTTGGAGCTCAACTAAAGTGGGATTTGTTTCAAGGAGGGAAAAATGTAGGGAAATGGCAAAAAAATGCTGCTCAATACCAACAATCTAAATTAGAATATGAACAGTATTTGGCAAAAAGTAAAGTAGAAATAAACCAAATGAATCGTTCATTAATTGATGCACAAAACCAAATGGAATTAGCCAAAAA
>PCUH01000139.1:6712-11836 GCA_002770955.1 Flavobacteriales bacterium CG18_big_fil_WC_8_21_14_2_50_32_9
TTTTCAATACAATTTGACACAGGCTTATCTCAAGTTTTTAACTAAAAAATAAAAAAAGCTCCAACGGAGCGAAATTTAATAACGGTGACTGAAGGACATCAAAAAAAACAAACCTTCAAGGTTTAGCAACATAAACAAACCAAAAACCTTGAAGGTTTAAAAAACAAAAAAATTAGAATCAAACCAAAAAAACCATCATACAATGAAAAAAAGTATACACACCTTATCTATAGTGTTAGTATCCATAGCATTAATTAGCAGTTGTGGTGAAGAAAAAGAAGAAACCCCCATTGCTGCAAAAAGCATGGCAGTTCAGGTAGCAACACCATTATTACAAACGGGTAATAGTTTAATGATTAGCGGAAAAGTAGAAGCAATAAGTAATGCTACATTAAGCACTCGTCAGATGGGATTTGTAGATGAAATCCATGTAAATATTGGTGAAAAAGTAAACAAAGGACAATTACTACTTTCTATTACTAATGAAGATTTAAGAGCTAAAAAAGCACAAGTAGAAGCGAATATTAGTGAGGCTTTGGCAGTATTAAAAAATATAGAAACCAATTACAACCGTTTTAAAACATTGTTTGAGCAAAAAAGCGTTTCGCAAAAAGAAATGGACGATATGACCATGCAATACGAAATGACTAAATCGAAATTGAGTGCTGCTCAGCAAATGAAAAATGAGATAGATGCACAGTTTGATTATGTCAACCTTAAAGCTCCTTTTGACGGAGTAATTACCAATAAATTTATTAAAAAAGGAGATATGGCAAATCCGGGAATGCCGCTTATTGCGTTAGAAAACCCGAATCATTTTGAAGTGATTGCTAATGTTCCCGAATCTGAAATTGCAACTATTAAAACAGATAATGAAGTGAAGGTGCTGATTAAGTCCATTAACAAAGAAGTAAAAGGCACTATTGCAGCTATTAGTAAATCGGCAAGTAACACAGGTGGACAGTTTCAAATTCGAGTAAACTTAGAAGAAAATTTAGAAGGAATTTACTCTGGAATGTTTGCCACACTAAAACTTACTACTAATAACGATAATCAGTTAAGTGCTTTAATGGTAGATAAAAATGCCATCATCAAAAAAGGCGATTTAAAAGGTTTGTATGTAGTTAGTCAGCAAAATACCGCAGTGCTTCGTTGGGTAAGATTAGGCAGACAAGTAGGCGAAAATATTGAAGTGCTTTCTGGAATTAGTAATGATGAAAAATACATTGTAGAACATTCAGGAAAGTTATTTAACGGAGCTAAAATTTCTGTAAGATAACTTGAAAGAGCAAAAATACAAAAGCTCCAACGGAGCGAAAGTTAATAGCGATGACTGAAGGTCATCGAAAAAAAACCTTCAAGGTTTAGCAACATAACCAAATAAAACCTTGAGGGTCTAAAAAACCAAAGACAATGAAAGAAGGAATAGCAGGCAAAATCGCCAAACTTTTTATACAATCGAAACTTACTGTATTGCTGATGATTGTATTCATGGTAATAGGAGTTTATAGTTCGTTTTTAATACCAAGAGAGGAAGAGCCTCAAATTGATGTGCCTATGGCAGACATCTTTGTGGGATATCCAGGAGCATCTCCAAAAGAAGTAGAGTCGAGAGTGGCTCAACCGTTGGAAAAAATCATTTCTAACATTAAAGGCGTGGAGTATGTTTATTCTACTTCCATGAATGAACAAGGGATGATTATCGTGCAGTTTTTTGTTGGTGAAGATATAGAACGTTCAATTGTAAAATTGTATAATGAAATCAACAAAAACATGGATAAGCTCCCAGAAGGAGTAACCATGCCGTTAATAAAAACCAGAGCAATAGACGATGTGCCAATGTTAGCATTAACGCTTTGGAGCGAAAATTATGATGATTTCCGTTTGAAGCAATTAGCCAATGAACTTACCAATGAAATTGAAAAAGTAAATGATGTTTCCATCACCAAAGTTATTGGAGGCAGAAACAGACAGTTGCGTGTAGTATTGGATAAAGATAAAATGGCAGAGTTAGGCTTGGATTTTTTAGCGGTAACCAAACAAATTCAAGTTGCCAACCAACAAATGTCTTCAGGAAAATTCAATAAAAATGATACTGAATTTTTAGTTTCTTCAGGAGCTTTCTTAAAAACAGTTCAGGATGTAGAGCAATTAGTAATTGGTATGCACAATAATTTTCCGGTGTATTTAAAACAAATTGCTACCATAGCAGACGGGCCAGAAATTCCCAACGCTTATGTAACTTTTGGTTATGGAAGTGCTACCGATAAAAAAGAAGCTCATCCATCGGAATATGCTGCGGTAACTATTTCTATTGCCAAAAGAAAAGGTGCTGATGCCATGAAAATTTCCAATAAAATTTTGGATAAAGTAGAACATTTGCAAAAAACCTTAATTCCAGATGAGGTAAAAGTAGAAGTTACCAGAAACTACGGAGAAACAGCTTCGCACAAAGTATCGGAATTGTTGTTGCACTTAATTGGAGCTATTGTGGCTGTAACTATTGTTGTAATGTTGGCAATGGGTTGGAGAGGTGGATTGGTGGTTTTCCTTTCAGTGCCAATTACGTTTGCACTTACTTTATTGAGTTATTATTTATTAGATTATACTTTAAACAGAATTACTTTATTCGCATTAGTATTTGTAACGGGTATTGTGGTAGATGATTCCATCATTATTGCTGAAAACATGCATCGACACTTTAAGATGAAACGCTTACCTTTTGGTCAGGCTGCTATTTATGCGATAAATGAAGTAGGGAACCCAACCATTTTAGCCACTTTTACGGTAATTGCTTCGGTGTTGCCAATGGCTTTTGTTAGCGGATTAATGGGACCTTATATGAGTCCGATGCCAATTGGAGCTTCCATAGCTATGATTTTATCACTTTTTGTGGCATTAACCATAACACCGTATTTAGGATTTATTTTCTTACGAGAAAAAGAAAAAAGAACGGGAACTGAAGAAGAGAAAGCTCCTAAAAGAATGGAAGATACTTTTATTTACAAACTGTACGATAGGTTTGAGCGTCCGTTAATTGAAAACAGAAAAAAACGTTTTTGGTTTTTAGGATTAACTGTATTCTTATTGTTCGCTTCTATGGCAATGTTCTTTACCAAATCGGTAGCTGTAAAAATGTTGCCTTTCGACAACAAAAATGAGTTTCAGGTGGTGATAGATATGCCCGAAGGAACAACTTTAGAAAGAACATTGGCGGTAACGCAAGAAATAGAGCAATATTTAGCTACCAGAGCTGAAGTGGTGAACTATCAGGGTTATGTGGGAACTTCAGCTCCTATTACTTTTAACGGATTGGTAAGACATTATGATTTACGTGGAGGAAGTAATAATGCCGATATTCAAGTAAACTTAACAGATAAAACCGAAAGAAGCGAGCAAAGTCATGACATTGCTAAACTACTTCGTCCAGATATTCAGCAAATAGCTAAAAAATTTGGTGCTAATGTTAAATTGGTAGAAGTGCCACCAGGACCTCCAGTGCTTTCTACCATAGTAGCCGAAATTTACGGGCCAGAATACGACCAGCAAATTGAAGTGGCTAGTGAAGTGATGAACATCTTAAACAACACGCAAGATGTGGTAGATGTAGATTGGATGGTAGAAGATGATCAAACTAAATTTAGTTTTGAGGTGGATAAAGAAAAAGCCATGTTGTACGGAATTCCTACTCAGCAAATTACACATACATTAAATACAGTATTGGGTGAAAGAGAAATTTCTAGGTTGTATGATGAAAATGCTACTAAAGCGGTAGGAATTGTGTTGACACTTGACGAGAAAGAAAAATCTACGGTAAGCGATATTCTCCAAATTCAAATAGCTAACCAAATGGGACAAACCTTTCCGTTGGCAGATTTAGTGAAAGTAAATAAAGAAATTCAACCGAAAAGCATTTTCAGAAAAAATCAAAAAAGAGTGGTTTATGTATTGGCGGATATGGCAGGAGCATTAGAAAGTCCGGTGTATGCCATTTTAGGAATTGAAGAAAAATTAAAACAAATTCCTTTACCAGAAGGTTATGTGTTGAATGAGTTGTACATGAATCAACCCGAAAATGAAGATGATTTTACCGTAAAATGGGATGGAGAATGGCAAATTACTTTGGAAGTGTTTAGAGATTTAGGAATGGCATTTATGGGGGTGATTTTTATTATCTACATTTTAATTGTGGGATGGTTTCAAAACTTTAAAGCACCACTGGTAATGATGGTGGCTATACCGTTGTCGTTAGTCGGAATTGTAGCAGGACATTGGATGTTAGGAGCGTTTTTCACAGCAACATCTTTCATTGGTATGATAGCCTTGGCGGGAATAATGGTGCGGAACTCCGTGCTGCTCATAGATTTCATCAACTTACGATTGGAAGAAGGAGCAAATCTAAAACAAGCTGTTATTGAAGCAGGTGCTATTAGAACAACACCAATTTTGTTAACGGCAGGAACGGTGGTTATCGGAGCATTTGTTATTCTTTTCGATCCTATTTTCCAAGGATTAGCTATCTCTCTAATGGGTGGAACAATAGCTTCTACAGTGTTAACATTGTTAGTAGTGCCATTAGTGTATTACATGATAGAACGAAAAAATCATCCATCAGAAGAAGATAAAATTGATACTGATGATGAATTAAATTCATAAACTTTTAACCATATAAACTCATAAACTAAATAAAATGAAACTACTAATCGTAACAGCCATAGCTGCACATCAACAAGATGTATTAAAGCTTTTTAAAGCCTCAGGAATTGAAGCTTTCAGCAGCTCAGAAATTGACGGATATAAAAATATATCGTCACTAATTGCAGCTCACAGTTGGTTTCCGAGCCAGCCTGGAGGAAATGAATCCTTATTGTTTTTCTCTTTCTGTGAAGAGGAAAAAGTAAATCAGTTGCTAGAAAAAGTGCAAGCATTTAATGCTAATACGGAGAACTTTAATCCGATAAGAGCTGCGGTTATCACCATAGAAAAATTTATTTAGAGTCTGTTTATAGTATCCGATTTCTTCGTTACTCTTGGTTTAAAAACCAGTCATCCCGATAGCTCTATCGGGGCTCCTGATTTTGAAACCTTCGAAAGCCTCGAACTCGAATACTATAATTCAGCCTA
>PCUH01000036.1 GCA_002770955.1 Flavobacteriales bacterium CG18_big_fil_WC_8_21_14_2_50_32_9
TTTCAGGGTTTACCCAAAACGTAGATTTCGATAAAAAGAATTTTTCCTCAAACAAAGATGGGTTAAAAACTGCTCTCAATGAGTTGAGTACAGGAAATTTTCATTACATGAACCATGTTTACTCCCAAGCACTTTCTTCTTTTGAAAAAGCACAAAATTTCAATCCTAAAAATGCCGAATTAAATGCAAAAATAGCCGATTGTTATTTCCACACAGGCGAAACAGCCAAAGCAAAAACGCAATTAGAAGAAGCTTTTAAGTTAGATGCTTCTATTGATGGGTATTTCACTTACCTAAAAGCACAAATGGCTCAAGCAGAAAATAATTTTGATGAAGCAATAAAACTATACAGAACCTCAAAAACCAAAGGCTCTTCCATCCGACCAGAAGCAATAGCAACTGTTGACAAAAAAATAAAAGAATGTGGTATTGGAAAAAAATTAATTGAAACTCCCATTAATGTAGAAATTGTAAATGTGGGAAGTGCTATTAATAGCTCCAACCAAGAATATGTACCTGTTATTACTGCCGATGAATCTGAAATCTTTTTTACTTCAAGAAGAAGTGATACTGAAGGCGGAGGAAGGGATGCTCAAATTGATGACTATTATGAAGATATTTATTACAGTTCAAAGGACGAAAAAGGAGAATGGCAACCTGCTGTAAATATCGGCAAACCAATTAATAGTGCCTTTCATGATGCAACAGTTGGTCTATCTATTGATGGGCAAAAATTATTTATTTATAGAGATAATAAAAAAGGCATAGGCAACATTTATGTAACCGAGAAAAAAGGAAATGAATGGACAATTCCCGAAGAATTACCTTCACCCATAACATCAAAAAGCCAAGAAACATCAGCAAGCTACGACTATACTGGAAAAACCATCTATTTTGTAAGTGCTAGACCAGAAGGAAAAGGTGGAAAAGACATTTATAAATCCACTCAAAACAAAGATGGAAAATGGGGCGATGCCGAAAATTTAGGAGCAATGATAAATACAGAATTTGATGAAGATGCTGTTTTTCTTCATCCTGATGGAAAAACATTGTATTTTAGTTCTAACGGCAATAATTCAATGGGAGGCTACGATATTTTTAAAAGCACCTTTGAAAAAGGAAAATGGAGTCGTCCGCAAAACTTAGGATACCCCATTAACTCATCAGGCGATGATGTTTTTTTTGTACTTACAGCTAATGGAGAACATGGTTACTACACTTCAGAAAAAGCAGGTGGTGAAGGAAAAAAAGACATTTACAAAATTGTGTTTTTAGATGAAATTAAAAATAATAGTCGCCCGAAATTAACTTTACTGAAAGGAGTTGTTTTTGATAAAAAAACTAAAAAACCATTGAGTGCATTAATTGAAATTTTCGATAATGATAAGAATGAATTGGTTTCTTCATACGAATCAAACAGTGCAACTGGGAAATATATGGTTTCATTGCCTGCTGGACATGATTACGGAATTAGTGTAAAAAAAGAAGGCTATTTATTTTATTCTGAAAACATTAACATACCTGATACAGCTGCATTTCAAGAAATTGAGAAAAACATTGGTTTAGATAAAATTGAAACTGGGAAAAAAGTTGTTTTGGCTAATATTTTTTATGATTATAATAAAGCCTCTTTGAGGTCTTCCTCATTTAATGAATTGGATAAAGTTGTTGAATTGCTAAACCAAAATTTAAAAGTAAAAGTTGAATTAGCAGCTCATACAGATTCAAGGGGGGGAGATGCTTATAATTTGAAACTATCGCAAGATAGAGCTCAATCATGTGTAGATTATTTAACATCAAAAGGAATTAATCGCTCACGTTTAATTGCTAAAGGTTATGGAGAATCTCAACCATTAGTGAAAGAGGAAACCATAAACAAAATGGCAACTGAGCAAGAAAAAGAAGCTGCTCATCAACAAAACAGACGTTCGGAATTTAAGATTTTAGAGAATTAATGAACAATTTTAAACCTCCAAGGTTTTTAAAACCTTGAAGGTTTTGGTTTTTTAGTTACTAGGAATAAGCAATATTGTTTTTACTTTGTTATCTTCATTTTTTATAGAAAAAAGAGCTTCTTTTCCATAAAGTAAATCCAACCGTTGTTTGGTATTTGCTAATCCAAAACCTGTTTCTGAGCTTGTTTGTTCGTTATAATGTCCACTATTATAAATAATTACTTTTAGCTTGTCAGCTTCTATTGATGCTATTATTTCTACAGTTCCTCCTTTGGGAAGTTTAGAAGTACCATGTTTTATTGCGTTCTCAACCAAGGTTTGTATCATTAATGGCGGCACTAAAAAGTTTTTAGAATTTTCGTTTATAGCTAATTTAATAGTTAGCTTTTCTTCAAAACGTGTTTTTTCGAGGTTCAAATAATCTTCAACTAATTTTAATTCTTCCGCAAAAGAAATCAACTTTTTCTTCCCCATCAACAAGGAGTTTCTAAGCACATTAGAAAGTTGATTTATTGCTATTTTAGCTGATTTTGGATCTTCGTCAATTAACGCTCTAATGCTATTCATTGCATTAAAAATAAAGTGTGGATTCATTTGAGAAATTAATCGATTAAGTTCAATTTCATTTTTCTTGGCTTCCCATTTTAGGTTTTTTATTTCTTCATTCTTATAGTTAGTAACATAATGAAACAAAAAATAAAATAACGACCACAACAAATAAATCACAAACCAACTTGCTATGCTAAAGAAGAAATCTGACCACAAAAAAAACGATTGCTTTTGTTCAATAATAATATCCACCAAAAGCCATTTAAAAAAAAAAGTAACAATACTTAATCCAAATGCTCCAAAAAAAATTGGGATTATCAATTTCGAAAGATGTAGATTTAGTAAGTTGTATTTTACAATTATACTTCTATAACCATGTGAAACTAACACACAAATTACATAAATTGAAATTAGACTAAAAATGAAATTAGTAGAAAAATTGCCATAGGAAGAAAAATTGAAATACCCAATTAAACTCACATAACCTAGCCAACCAAAAAGTTGTAAAATCCAATATAATTTTGTTTTTGAAAAAACCAAAGCGTTGATTTGAAATGTTGGAATTATCTCATAAAACTAATGAAAATATGCTTAAAAATCACATCTATATTCATTTTATTTTCCCAACCACGCTTCCCTTAAACGAACCTGTTCAGGTGTTGCTAATGCATTAATTTCTATAAAAAATGGCACTAATTTTTCAGATTTACTTGCTTTTGCCTTTAATGTTTTTGATGTTTTTTTACCGTTACTTAGCCTATCTACAGTGATTGTAATTTTATCACCATCTTTTGTATTAATTTTATAGTTGTCTATTACTTCTTCAAAATTTTCTGGCGTAAGTAATTGTCCATTAATTGCAGTAAGCTCGTCATTAATTTTAAAACCCAGTTTTTTTCCGTAATCATTCATGTCTGAAATATCCATGACATACAAACGGTTGGTTTCTTCATTAAATCCCAACAATACGTTTCCAAAGCCAAATTCACTCACTCTAGCATTTGTTTTAAAAGAGATACCTACTTTATTAAAAATATCTTCAAAAGGCAACGATTTGTTTCCTTCCACATAATTAGCAAAAAAAATCCTTATAGCTGGAGAGGTAAGTGATGCAATTTTATCGAACAATTCATCATCTTTAAAAGAAACATTTTTTCCATATTCATTAGAAAGTGTTTTCATTAAATCTTTTAATCCATTTTTCCCATTCGAATGTTCTCTAATTAATATATCTAAACATAACCCAATTAATGCTCCTTTTTGATATACATTTGAATATTGCCCTTTGTGAACATCCAAGGCTCCTAAACTCAATTCTGTAAATGGCAATTCATCTGAAAAGCCTTTAGCTCCATACATTTTATCAATTATAACTTCTAAATAATTTTCAGTAGAAATCATTTTTTGATATACCTGAACATGGTTGGCAAAATATTCAGTAACGCCTTCATACAACCATAAATGTTTTGACATGTCTGGGTTAATGTAGTCAAAATTTCCTATTTCTTCCGAATGAATATTAAGTGGAGTTACAATATGAAAGAACTCATGAGCTGCAATATCCACTAAAAAACCTGAAAGACGACTTGGCTCTATTGCTGGTAAATAATAAAAAGAAGAATACGAATGTTCTAATGCTCCACTCCCTCCTGACCCACTTTGCCCTGTATATAAATAAATGATAAACGCATATTTATCAATAGGTAATTTTCCTCCTAAATAAGTCTGCTGAGCTTTTAAAATTCCTTCAATATCTTTTGCTAAAAATGTTGAAGAAACAATTTTGTTTCTAGAATAAACTGAAACTAAAATTTTTGCACCACCAACCTCAAAAGTGGTAGTATCTGGTTTGCAATACATAATTGGACTATCAACCAAATCCATATAGTTGTTTATAGTAAACTTATCTGTATTATCAGTTGTAGAAACAGTTGTTAGCCCTGTTGAACCATAAAAATACTCGGGGCGAGTGATATTTAGCTCGTAAGGAATTGTTTTCAAACCATCAAAATAGCCAAAGAAACCATGGTTGTTTAGCACTACATTTTCAAATTGTTCTATGTTGGTTCCGCCTGGTTCAAAAACAAGTTCATCAACATCTGCATCCCAAGTATCTTCTACCCAATAGGTAATTTGATGCAACTTTGTAGCATTACTAATTTCCCAACGATTTTGGTCTAATCGATTAACAGAAATTGACACTCCATTACTATCAAAAGCCTCAAAGTCCATTACATATTGTCCAAAATCATAAACTTGATAAGTTCCTGGGACTATTTTTGGTATATTATAAATAATTTTATCTTGAGTAATGGTTGGTGTTTTTAGCGTAATCTTAATTAAGTCATTACTTATTTTATTCAAATCTAAATAGAATTTATAGGTATTTTGACTATAAAAATTAATAGAACACGAAACAACAATAAATAGTAATAATAGCTTCTTCATAACTGAAAAATTTTAATTTTGGCAAATGTATTATTATTAGCAATATTATTAAATCAAAATTGTATTAAAGGTCATATTCTTACACCAAAGGTTAATTTATGAATTAGTTGCCTCACTAGAGATTGACTAATTTCTTAACAAAAAAATTAATAATTTAAAAAAAAATTAGGCACGATATATGATAATTCGAAAAAAAATAAGAACAAAAATTATAAAAAATCGTAGATATAATCGTAATCTTATTATATTTGTTGAATTGTAATTTTTGCTTTTTATAAAATTATTCAATTTAAAACATGACTAATGAAAAAATTAATTCTCATATTATTTATGCTTCCATTAATAACCTTTGCTCAATCAGCAAGAGATATTAATATTGTAATTCAAAAAACATTAGATTTAGAAGTATTAAAAACCCATTATAATGGCGATGAATCTGCAGGTTTAACTCCATTAATAATTATAAATGATGAAAAAATTCCAAATAATTTAATTGTTTTTAAATTTAATAAAAGGGTTAAAGTAATGACACCTGAAGAAATAGAAACATTTAGAGGTATTTATAAGGGAAGTTTAGATAGTTTTTTTGTTTTTGAAGGAATGGATTTTAGTGAAGATGAAGTGAAGATAAAAGCAACTTTTAGAAAAAATCAAAAAATTACTATTACTGTTCACATGAAAAAAGTTGAAAAAGATTGGAAGATATTGAGCTCTGTTGCTAATTAGAGAAAACATGAGCAAACTTATATTAGATTTACATCCCATCTACAACCAAACCAAAAACATTGATAAATCATTAACTGAAATTATTGATGATGCTATTTCCAAAAAAATAAAACTTGTTGAAATTATTCCTGGGAAAGGCTCTGGACAACTAAAAAAGAAAGTAATTCGTTTTTTACAACAACCATCCATAAAAAGTAAATACCACCGAATAGAAAAAGATTCAGACAATTTCGGGAAATTATATGTTCATTTTAAATTTTAACACTAACTATGTTTTCAAGCGGTCAGAAAATATTTGCTCTACTATTTATGGTTATTTTTTTAATAGTTGTGGTAGTTCAATTTTATAAGGATAAACAAAAAAGTAAAAACCTTTTTAAAGGAACATATTGGGTGTTAATTTCTATTATGACCGTAATTATTGGTTATATTTTATTAACCAAAATGATTCGCTAAATTGTTGATCAACAGTTAAACCCAGTTTTGAGGGCATGATTTACAAAATCCTTTGCCTTTCTTTTTAAATCTTTCGCAACAAGTTTCTTTCTTCTTTTTCTTTGTTTCAATATTTATTAATTGAGAAGGCGAGTCAATTATAAAAGGAATAATATGTTGTTTTTCGCTTTTCATTCTATGCTCCAAAAATACTATTTAGATTCATTCTAAACAATACCATAAATAAGGTATTTTATGGCACAAAAAAAAACTTTAGCATTTTGCTAAAGTTTTTTTTATTTTTGGTGGGCGATGAGAGCCTGTTCCGAATTAACTTCGGAAGATTCGAACCCCCGACCCTTCCGATATAAAATCGGAATGCTCTGAACCAACTGAG
>PCUH01000083.1:0-213 GCA_002770955.1 Flavobacteriales bacterium CG18_big_fil_WC_8_21_14_2_50_32_9
AGTATGTATGAAATTAGGAAGGTTCTCGATAATAACGGAAAAAGTAAAATCAAAGAAGATTTATTAAATAAATTAGAAGGTAAGACATATAAAGATGTACTTCAAGTGTTAATTCTTGAACATCATGAGTCGAAAAAACCACCCATTAATAAAAAATATGAAAATCTAAAGAAAGATTACCAACTTTTTGGTGGTTGGATTATTTCAAACAAT
>PCUH01000083.1:263-2382 GCA_002770955.1 Flavobacteriales bacterium CG18_big_fil_WC_8_21_14_2_50_32_9
TATTGTCGAGGATAATAAATATGGAGAATTTTATGCCATTGATGATAAATTAAATATGTTATTATACGACAAAGATGGAGATCTTAAAAGTGCAGGATATGAGGCAACTAAAAAATGGTAACATCCTCAAAAACAAGCTAGCATTTGTAATCAAATCTTAATAACCATCCTAAAGACTCCTCATAATTTTCAATGAAAATTTCAGGAATGATGTAAAATGTTGGTTAGAGCTAATGTGTTTTCTGTTTAGCATTATCCTCACTCCGTACTTCATTCCTGTGAAGTGCAACGGAAACAGGAATCTTTATAATATTAATCACTCGCTACAAGCGAGCGATAGGCTCAATAAAAAATATTTCATTTTTAAAGTTCTATATTTGGGAACTTTTAGTTATTTTTGTCCGTACAATGAAAAGAATATTTGCAAAAAGTACGTTAAGACTATATTGGTTAAAGCATGCTGATTCCGAGCAATATTTAAAAACTTGGTATGATACAGCAATAAGTTCCAATTGGAAGTCGCCAAATGATGTTAAAAAGACGTATGCTAATGCCAGTATTCTTAAAAGCGGACGAATTGTATTTAATATTAAAGGAAATTCGTACCGTTTAATTGTAAAATTCAATTTTGAGAAACAATGGGCGTTTATTCGTTTCATTGGTACGCATGCTGAATATGATAAAATAAATGCCGATACAATATAAACTTAGCTATTATGAAAATTAAACCTATAAAAACCGAAGAAGATTATCAAGCTGCATTAAACAGACTTGACAAGATTTTTGATACAAAAATTGGTACTAAAGAAAGTGATGAAGCAGATATTCTTGGATTATTAATTGATGACTACGAAAATATTCATTACCCAATTGAAGCTCCAGACCCAATTGAAGCTATTAAAATAAGAATGAAAGAACTTAACTTAAAACAAGTTGATTTAGTTTCTGAAATTGGTGGAAAAAGTAGAGTTTCAGAAGTCTTAAGCCGTAAAAGAAAATTAACAATTGACATGATTCGTAATCTAACTGAAAAACTTAGCCTCTCTGCTGATCTTTTAATAAAAGATTATCAGTTAATGCGATAAAAATACATTTGCCAGACCACCTACCTTGCCAAATAAAAAACTAATATTAAAAAACATTGATAAACTTGTTTGAACAAGAGATGAAACTCACTTTACGTTGCTGCTGAATAAAGGCACATTATTATTACGCTTTCCTTTCAAATGAATTAATTAACCATTTGAAGCTTTTTTGCCACTACTCAACAAGGTTCCTCCTGAATGACAATAGAAAAAATTTCTAATTTCTAATCTCTAATTTCTAATCTCTAATCTCTAATCTCTAATCCCATCATTTTTTAAAATAAAACTCCAAAACAGTTAATATTTTATAGAGGGTTAAATTTTTCAGCATTTTAATTAACTTTACCGTCCTATAAAAAAGGTAAAAAGCAATGGCGATAGCAAAAGAAGAAAAAAATAAAAGTAAAACTGCTTTATCAAAAGACATTATACAACAAGCTTTTCAGCTGATGAGTACTGCTAAAGCACTCACCGAATTGTATGAAGCCAATAAAGAAATTACTGCCAAATATGTGCATGCTACCTCTCGTGGTCACGAAGCCATACAATTGGCAATGGGTATGCAGCTAAAACCTCAAGATTTTGTTTTTCCGTATTACCGTGATGATAGTATTTTGTTGGGAATTGGTATGACACCTTTCCAACTCATGTTACAATTATTAGCCAAAAAAAATGACCCTTTTTCAGGTGGTAGAACGTATTATGCTCACCCAAGTTTAAACGATGCCGACAAACCAAAAATACCTCATCAATCTTCTGCTACAGGCATGCAAGCTATTCCTGCCACAGGTGTTGCTATGGGACTTCAATACAAAGAAAAAGAAGGTTTTGCCGAAGATTTTAAAGGCGAAAATCCAGTAGTGGTTTGTAGCTTAGGTGATGCTTCCTGCACCGAAGGAGAAGTTTCTGAAGCGTTCCAAATGGCGGTATTGAAACAAATGCCTATTATTTATTTAGTACAAGATAACGATTGGGATATTTCTGCCAATGCAAAAGAAACCCGAGCTCAAGATATTACTCATTTTGCCAAAGGT
>PCUH01000083.1:2538-2735 GCA_002770955.1 Flavobacteriales bacterium CG18_big_fil_WC_8_21_14_2_50_32_9
AAAGAATGGTACAGAGACGATTTGGAAGAAGCAGCCAAAAGAGATCCTTTCCCAAAATTAAAAGCCTTAGCCGAAAAATCGGGCATTCCAACATTTGAATTGTTGGCGATGGAAGGCAGAGCCAAAGAATTAGTAGAAAAAGATTACCAAGCTGCACTGAAAGAAGAAGATCCTTCTCCAGAAGATTTAACCACACA
>PCUH01000083.1:2753-3164 GCA_002770955.1 Flavobacteriales bacterium CG18_big_fil_WC_8_21_14_2_50_32_9
CATTACAGAAGAAAAAGGAGTGAGAGAACCAGCAGGAAAAGAAAAAACCGTAATGGTAGATTCTGCCTTGTTTGCCGTTAGAGAATTAATGAGTAAACACAAAGAATGTTTGTTATACGGACAAGATGTTGGTGGTAGATTAGGTGGTGTTTTCCGTGAGGCAGCTACCTTGGCTCAACAGTTTGGCGAGAACAGGGTGTTTAACACGCCTATTCAAGAAGCTTTTATTGTTGGAAGTACAGTCGGTATGGCTGCGGTGGGGTTAAGACCTATTGTTGAAGTTCAGTTTGCCGATTACATTTGGCCAGGACTCAACCAATTGTTTACAGAAGTTGGACGTTCGTACTACCTTTCTAATGGAAAATGGCCTGCCAGCATGATTTTAAGAGTACCTATTGGAGCTTATGGCTC
>PCUH01000083.1:3198-6483 GCA_002770955.1 Flavobacteriales bacterium CG18_big_fil_WC_8_21_14_2_50_32_9
GTGGTTACCAATATCAGAGGCGTAAAAGTAGCCTATCCATCAACGGGTGCAGATTTAAAAGGCTTGCTAAAGTCAGCTTACTACGACCCTAATCCAGTAGTAATTTTTGAACATAAAGGCTTGTATTGGAGTAAAATTAAAGGTACTGAAGGTGCTAAAACCGTTGAACCAGATGAAGACTATGTAATTCCTTTCGGGAAAGCCAGAACAGTTATTGAGGCTGATGCAGATAAAATTAACAATGGCGAAAGTGCTGTTATCATTACTTATGGAAGGGGTGTTTATTGGAGCTTAGAAGCTGCTAAACAATTTAAAGGTCAGGTAGAAATTATTGATTTGAGAACACTTAACCCTTTGGATGAAGCAGCGATGTATGCAGCCACCAAAAAGCACAACAAAGTACTACTGGTTACCGAAGAATCTATAGAAAATTCTTTCACACTAGGGTTGGCTGCTCGTATTCAGAAAAACTGTTTTAGATATTTAGATGCTCCTATAGAAATTGTTGGTTCGATAGATACTCCTGCTATTCCGTTAAACTCTATTTTAGAAGCTACGTTATTACCTAATGGAGATAAAGTAGCGAAAGCCATAGGAAATTTGTTGGATTATTAGTTACACTTCGTGCTTTAGATGGTAACTAACACATCGACAAATTAGATAAAATGAGATTCTATTTTAACTGTATTAAATCATAATACATAAGTCGTGTAGTATCTTTTACATTTCTTTCATCAAGAAAGATAAATCCGTTTTGGGTATAATATTTAATTTGCTTAGGTTTATTGTAAGCGTCTAAAAGTAATAAGCGACACGCTGGTTTAAGTTCCATTATAGAATATCCCTTAATAAAATCCATTAACTCGTATGCGACACCTGAGCCTTGAAGTTCTTTACAAACGCCAAGTCTTCCAACTTTTACTGCTGGATAATGCTTGATTCTTTTTGAATTAGGTATTCGTTTTCGATGAAATTTATTCCAAACATTTGGTTCATATCCCTTATCATGAAGACAATCATTTAGAATACTAAAAAATGCTTTAACCTCCTTTCCTTGATGAAATATGTATGTATTTGCCATCTGCTCTCTCTGATAGTTTAGAGCATCTTCTTTTAGAAATTCATTAATGTCTTGATCATCACAATCAAATTTCGATAAATCGAATTCTTCTGTTAGAAGCTCAAAATCAAAATCTGTTAAAGACACAATAGGTTATTTGGAGTTTTTTTTCAACAATACTTTTTCGACAATTGTAGAAATACGCTCTTTAGTCTCCTTAGTCTCCCGATTTATAGAAGTTTCGGCAATCTTAACATTGAAGTTGTAAGATTGTTTACCACGTAGTGTGGGCGTTATTTTAATTGGTGTTGCCATAATAATATTGTGCAAAAGTATGAAATATGTTTCATTTTTGTCAAAAAAACTCATTAAATTGTCAAAAATTTCCCAAAATATAAAAAAAATAGCTTACAAATCAGAGCTGGTAGATTCAAGTTTGCTCATGTTGGTTTTTGAGGCATCATTGCTACTACCCAACAAGGTTCCTCCTGAATGACTGTAGAGTAAATTTCAACCTCTGAGAAATTTTGCTAGTTTTCTTCCTCTATATACTGTTCTGGAGTATATGTTACTCTTGCAAAGTTTTTTGTTATTAGTTCTGTTTGAACAATTTGTCCGCTTTTAAACTTTAAAATTTTGTTACGCCAAATTTCATTTTTTCTATAAAACTGTCCATTAATTTTTACAAATTGATGGTCTTTTTCAATCACATGGTAAGCATAGTCAAGTTCGGTGTCAATACGAAGTTCTCCTTCTAAACATTTGCCTGTAAACCATAAATTTATTTGAAAGGTATGGTCGGTGTTGTTTGAAAATTGATAATCACGATAATTATAAAAAACTGTTGCACCTCTACCAAATGGTAAAACTCTTCCATTGTCTGGAAATGGATCAAATGAATGATGATGGCGTTCAGTTACTGTTAACGGACTATGAATAACAAGCCAATGAATTAAATTTGAAATTTGACAAATTCCACCACCAACTCTTGCCTTTGCTTTTCCAAAAGATAGTTCCATTCCAAGTAAATATCCTTTTCGTTTTGTAGGTAATCCAACAAGTTTACAAAATGAAAAAGTTTCTCCTGGGCGAATTAAAATGCCATTAATTTGTTTCGTTGCAATTTTCAAGTTGGTAACTTTGTTAATCTGCAACTGCATATTGCTATCACCAAGTTTTTTTAATAAAACAGATTGATGTTTTTTCACTCTAAAATCAAGCTTTTCCAGTGTTCGAATTTTTGCGTATTTTTTATTATCAAAAAACCAATCAGCATAACGCTTAATTCGTCTCGTCCATACAGCTATGAAGTATAAGAAGGGATGTCTTTGACTAAGTAATTTTCTCTTTTTCAAAGTGATAATAAAATTAATAGAAGAGTAGATTTTTCCATGAGTAATTTATCTATTTTCTTAACCATCCTAAAATTCGGTCATTTTTAATTGTCCATTCACCGTTTTTATTTTTAAGTTTAAAAGTAACTCTTGATTTTCCATTCGGGCCAGGATTCTGCTGTATAATTTCAATTTCATCATCCATAACTTTTGAAACTATTGCAACATGTCCATATTTATTAAAAGTTGTTCCGTCAAATATCAATAGGTCGTCAACTTTTGGTTTCGTTTGACTTGTGTTAGTATATTGAGTTAAGTTCCGTTGTTTATTATACTTTCCATCCGCTAACGTTGTGTTAAAAAAGTCCTTTGCGTGTCCATAACTATCTGGCATTTCGTGTTTCAAATATTCATAATAATACCGTTTCACAAATTCAACACATTGATATTTCAAACCTAAATTATAGCCTGTAGTTGTCGTATTTCTTCCAGTTACATTACCAACTCTACCATTATAATAAACAACTACACCATTTAAGCTGTCAACTTGCTGCCCAACATTTAATTCTGTATTAAAGTTAAGTTTATTAAAACCCCAAATACCAACAAAACTCAAAATGAGTATTCCAATTAGTAAATATGTCCAAAGTCTTATTTTCAAGAGTAGTGTTTTTTTTTACTGAAGATTTAAAGCATCGCTAATTTTTAATTCAAATGTATAAAAAATAGCTTACAAATCAGAGCTTTTATACTTTCCTTTCAAACTTACTCATGTTCTTATTTAGCACATCATTGCCACTACCCAACAATCCTGATAGCCATCGGACTCTTGAATGGCTATAGAGCAAAATAACACACCTCTGATGTTGTATTCTAGTTGCTATGGCAACT
>PCUH01000149.1:0-974 GCA_002770955.1 Flavobacteriales bacterium CG18_big_fil_WC_8_21_14_2_50_32_9
ACAATGTTTCGCATATAATGTTTTTCCAATAGCTAAGTTCTCTTTGTCATTTGCATCGGTAGGGTTTTTCATTGTTTTGTATTTTGAAGGAACAAGCCATTTCGAATTACTTGAAGTATTCGTATTAGAGGGAGCTTCTGTTTTTGGTTTCTCAATTATGGGTTCTGTTACTGTTGGAGTAGCAGGTTTTTCATTAGGCTCATTTAAAACTACAATTTCTTTTTCAGTAGGGGTTTCTTTTTCAACAGGAATAGTGGTAGTTTCTTTTATTGGTTTAACATCTTTTTTTTGTTCCGTAACTTTAGTTCTGTTAGCTACAAGTTTAATTTCTTTCTTTTCAAGAGGTTCTTCGTTTATGCTTTCTGAAGTAACACTATTAGCTACTATTTCTTCTGATTCTAAATTAGTTATTGGCTTTACAGTCTCTTTTTCATCTTGACTTGTTATTATGTTAGTATCAAAAGTGTTGATTTTTTCATTAGCATCGTTTTTACAGTTTTGAAAAATAAGTGCTATTGAAATAAGTGCTATTGCGGTTGTTATTTTTTTCATAATGTATAATTTTAGATTAAAATGAATAGCATTATTGGTTAATATATTTTTAGTAGAGTGTATAAAAAAACCGAACAATTTTTTGTTCGGTTTTTTTATTAATCACTCTAAAATTTATTTTTTAAGTGTTCTAACATAATTTACAATTAACCAACGATCTTCATCAGATGCAATTTTTTTCTTAAAACTTGGCATATCTTCATAACCATCAATTAGTCTGAAAAAGATTTCACCATCTGTTTGTTTGTGAAATTCAGCAGATGAAAAATCACCTAAATCACCTTTTAACTCAGGAGCTTTAGAACCATCTCCTAACCCTTTTTTTCCATGACAAGAGGCACAATGTTTCGCATATAATGTTTTTCCAATAGCTAAGTTCTCTTTGTCATTTGCATCGGTAGGGTTTTTCATTGTTTTGTATT
>PCUH01000149.1:982-7260 GCA_002770955.1 Flavobacteriales bacterium CG18_big_fil_WC_8_21_14_2_50_32_9
TTACTACTGAAGTAAAAGAAAAGGTGATTACTGCAATTGTTCCTAATAAAATTAATTTTTTTAAGTTTTTCATAGCGTTTAATTTTTAGATTTATAAATTTTAAATAGATTAATTACTAATACAAATAAGATAGACCATACTCCAATTAATAGAATGTTTGGGAATATCCATAAATAAATAGGAGTTAATGTTGGAGGCGACCACATCGTTCTTTCGTTAAAGCTCGATTTATCTGTAATTGGTTCTCCAAAACCTGCTTCAAAGTTGGCTATAATCGTGCCATATTCATCACTTTCTTCTAATATAACTTGAAAAATTAATTTTCCATCTACACCTGTTAAACCATCTTCAATAGGGACTGTAATAACCCCTTCTTCATCAGTAGAATAACTTTCGTCTTCACCAATTTGTAGGTTGCCAAATAATCGTTTTAAACCAACTTTTAAATCTTGTTCTTCTAAAGGTTCTCCATCAGGAGAAGTTAAAATTGCTTTGATATGTTTGATACTATCAATTTCTTCAATAGAGACTTTTAGAGAAGCAGGTAAAACTTCAACACTTTCTTCTTCATCTTCAAATTCTGCACTATCTTCAATTTTGACTACATATTCATTCTTAGTTTCATTTATAGATGTCGCAGGAATGATGAATTTGGCTTTTCCATCTTCATTGGTTTGTATTTGACCAATCTTTTTTTCTGATGTTTCACTTTCACCATCTTCGAGTTCAGTTTCGGTTATAGCATAGATTGTGAGCATTAATTTTTCGCATGGAAAAAATGCTTTTTCTATTTTATATTTTGCTGAAATTTTTAAAATAGAATATTGACCTATTATTTTTTGATGCTCAACTGATAAATTTACACTCTTTTTATCATCTTCTTGGCCAAAGGCACTAATTGAAATAATGGAGAATAATGCGGCTAGAATTAAAAAGGATGATTTTCTATAATAATTTGCTAAATGTTTCATAATTCTTCTGTTTTATGAGTTTCTAAAAATCCTTTTTCTTCAGCTGTTTCGTGAATAGGAATGATTGGTAAATAACGAAATAAGATAGTCATTATTAATAATGCGGCAGCTAATGTTCCAAATGTTATCATCCATTCTAACAGAGTAGGATGATAAAAATGCCATTCTTCAGGAACTCCTTGAACTGGTAAAAAAGGATGTAGAAGTGTTGGTGAAACAATAAGGTATCTTTTCCACCAAGCACCTACAACTACTATTAATCCAATAATAAAAAGGGGCAGAGGTTTTCTTCCTTTTGGAAATATCAGAACAATAATAGGAAGAATTAAACCAAATATAATTACACTCCAAAATAGTGGAGCAAAATCACCTGTAAACATACCTTCTAGGTGAGCTGCTTCTTCAACCGTAGTTTTATAAGCAGGAACCAAGTATTCGTTCACATTAAAATATAGGTAAACTAAACAAAGTAAAACCAGTAATTTACCCATCTTATCAAAATGAAAGTCTGTTATATATTCTTCCAAATGGTACACTTTTCTAAGTACATACATAAGTACAACAACAGCCCCAGCCCCAGCAACAAATGCTCCAGCAATAAAATAAGGTCCAAAATTTGAACTGTCCCAACCTGGTCGGTAGGTAGTAGCAAATAACCATGCTGTAACTGTGTGAATGGTAAATGCAATTGGAATTATCATAACTGATAATGTACGAATGGCATTGTTATAAATTTTTACTTGAGCTTCACTTCCTTTCCAGTTTAAAGAAAGCTTATCGTATATTTTACTCAGAAATGGTTTTTCTTTAAAATGTTTTTTAAGGATAGCAAAATCAGGTAATAGCGGATAGTACAATAATAACAAACTTATTACAAGGTAGGTTGTAATAACCAAAACATCCCATATAATAGGAGATTGAAGTCTGCCATGTAATAATATATTATATATCCTTTCTGGACGCCCCATGTCAAGTATAATGGTAAGACCTGCCATCATGATGGCAGCAACGGCTATAACCTCTGATATTCTTGTAAGTGGAGTGCTCCAATGAGTTCCAGATAATCTTAAAATAGCTGTTACTAATGATCCAACCAAACTTATAGCCACAAAAAACACGAAGTTTGATATGTAAATTCCCCATAATGCATAATCACGCATACCAGTAATGATTAAACCTTTATCTATTTGTTGATAATAGGCATACATTGCTAATAGAATAATTAAACACAAAAAAGCAACCCAAATTTGACCTAGTTTTCCAAATTTTCGTGGAGCTAAGTCTAGTATTAATTTATCATAATCTTTCATAGTTATTCGATTTTATCTACAGATTTAAATTCATTGAAGTTTTCCATTCCTTTTTCAAAGTCAACTAATCGATCTGCAGGTGGTAAGTAGAAAACACTTGGCTCAGTTCCTAAACTTTCCATTAGTCTGTATCCAGCTTTTTCTTTCAAAAGAGCACTTAATTTAAATGTTTGTCCACTTCCATTAGTAACAGCATCTTCATAAGCATCACCAAAGGCAAAAACATCATTAGGACAAGCTTTTACACAAAAAGGAAGTTCGCCTTTAATAGTTTCGTGAGGACAGAAATCGCACTTATCAACAGTACCTTTCACACTTGGTTTCCCACAATGATCAGGTGTGTATTCTTCTTCGTGAACAATTTCGGGCTGATTGGGTTCATTCCAATTAAAAACTCGAATGGAGTAAGGGCAAGCAGCCATGCAAAAACGACAGCCAATACAACGTTCGTTATCAATTAAAACTATTCCATCTTTTCGTTTAAAAGTGGCATCAACAGGACAAACTTTAACACAAGGAGGTTTGTCGCAATGCTGACATTGAGTTGGTTGAAAATAAGGAGCAGTTTTTTCAGATTCCTGCATCTTATAAACTTTTAACCAAGCATTTTCTCCTGTAATATAGTGTCCTTTGTTACATGCTTTTTGGCATTTTAGTGCATTTTTACACTTTGCCAAGTCCACAACCATTACAAATTTTTTATTTGGAAAACCTTCTCTGGAATTGTAGTTTTCAGGTTTTATGGCAACTTCCTGAACTTCAGAGGCTGGAACTTGAATAATACTTCCATCAGTTGACATTAGTTCAACCATTTCTTCCTTGTCTTTGTTGTCTAAGGCTTTAGCAACAGCAACTGTTCCTATTGATGCTATTGCACCTAATTTAACCCCCAACTTTAAAAACTTTCGTCTAGATTTTTTATTATCTTTTTCCATGATTTTTATTTATCTTTATTTAACCAATTTAAAAGCGATTTGTTGGAAATATTTTTTTCTATAACTTTAGATTCAGCCAACACACTTTTTTTTACTCTAACAGTTGTTCCGTCAGGTTTAAGCAAAGTTTGGTATTCGTCACTTTCTTCCAGTGCTTCTGGTGATGGTTTTCCAAATCCAAAAAGTGGCAGAATTAATCCAGCACCAAGCATTGGAAAGAAACTTCTTCTGTTGACGTTGTATTTTTTATTTTTTTCTAATTCTTCCATATCATTTTTTTTATAGGTGCCATAACCTTATTATATTGAATCCAATCATAAAATCAGCTTCAAAGAAATCGTTTTGATTGTACATGATGTTTTTTTGAGCCACTATTCCTTTATAATTAGTTATAAATATTTGAAATGAATGTGATCCAGTTGCAAATTCAACACCCACACTAACCCCTGGTTTAGGGCTAGTATGTTTATAGGAATGAAGCATTTGTGTGTATTCAAATAGAATAGATGCTTGTGGGCTTACTTTTACTCTTCCACCTGCACTGAGAGCGAATACATCGTTTTCCATGTGAGATTCAACTAAATTGTAATGAGAAACACTTGGAGCAACTTGCAATGAGATTAGTCTGTTAATTCTTCTTGAAATTAATAATTGATTAAAGAAAGAATATCTATCTTCTGTGTGCGTAAAATTCTCTTTACGTCTAGCATCGTTAGTAAAGTTTCCATAATAACTAACATTTATAGGCATTCCTTTTCCCTTTGTTTGCCTAAGTAAAGTTGCTTTCCAATTAAAATCTTGTAAACGATTATCTTTAGTTGTTCCGTATCCCAATGTTAATCGGTCGTGAATGGCATAACTCACAGCTATTCGAATGTTAGCTGGACCCCATATACCAATTAAGTCATTAGATTTTGGACCAGCATCAACTAAACCAAAACGGTGATTCATTACCATTTCTAATGTTTTTTTATTATGAGCAACAGTAGTTTGGCTTTCTATTAAAGAGGTACTTTCAAAAGCAGCTCTTTCAATTTTTTTTGTTTCTGGTGCAGGAGTTTCCGCATTTTCCTGTCCAAAAGAAAAAAGAGGAATTATTACTGCTGCAGCTAATATTTTATATCGTTTCATAATGTTATAATTTTAGAAATTAATTATTAAGTGCTCCTTGGTCTATCCATTGACCAACTAAATTTATTTTAGCTTGTTCCAAAGGTAAACTTGGTGGCATTTGGCTTGCTCCATTTCCTGTAATGGTTTTGTATAAAACACTTGCTGCTTTGTCTGATGGAGTAACGTAATTTCCATTAGTTAATGCCGCATAAGAATTGCCTGTAGTTAAATTTGGTGTTGTTGTTCCATTATGACAGTTAATACAATTTTGAGTGAAGATAGGTTGAATATCATCTTTAAACGATACATTGTCAACGATAATTTCTTCTTCCTCAATAATTGGTTCTGGCAATTTATCATGATAGCATGAATATGCTGTTAAGCCAATGACTGCAACAACAAGTAATTGAACTATGTTTTTCATATTTTTCATTTTAGTTCTTTTAATAGGTTTATATATAAAATTAGTCTAGGTAGTTTTTTAACCACCTAGACTAGCTTATTTAATTTGGATAATTAGTAGTATTATCAAGTGCTTTATATAAATCTTTCATTTGACTTAAAGTAATTGCAGTTGGTCCCATAGAAGATCCTAATTGACCAGATACTATTTTGTGTTGCACTTCATGAGGGTTTGATCTTGTAAAATCACCTAGTGTTTTTCCTCCTAACAAAATATTTGTTCCAGTAGCACCATGGCAACTCGCACATTTTGTGGCGAAAAAAGCATCTCCAGCAGCAGCATTACCATCTTTTCCTATGTCAGAATAAGTTTTAGAACCTGTAGGGTAAGATCCTGTTGTGTTAATAGTATATAATTCATCGGTATTAAAAGCTCCTACTTTTAAGAATTTTACTAAATCCCAAATCATACCATCACTAAGAATTTTACCATAATCAGGATGATTGTTTCCTCCTAATGCTGGGTTGGTTCCATCCGCTGTTCTTGCTGGGTCAACCAATGCCCCACCAGTGTTTTTTATTTTATCGAATAACACTCTAATATCAGCATATTTTAAATTAGTGAGTTGGAAGGTTGAAACATCTGGTCGTGTTGTAGTTGGAGCCCTATTAATGTATGAAGCATATCTGGCTTTTTGATCCCAAGCATGACATTGTTTACATCTGTAAAAATCTTTGTATCCAGTAATGTTAGTAAGAACAACATTTGGGTCTTTAGGAGTTGTAAACCCTGTTTCTGATTTTGTGAAATCATTATATAATTTACTACCATTTACTGCACTTGCTGCATTGTAAGCCAACAAATCATAATCTGTGTCATCAACAGGTGGAGGTGTTGGCTCTGGTAATTTTTCATCAGCATGCGTACATGCCTGCATTCCAATTAATAAAATTCCTAATCCAAATAGGGCAAGATTTATTTTTGTTTTCATGATTAAAATTTTTAGAGGTTTATAATTATTTTTTGTTTATTTTAAAAAAAATACTTTATTTTTCATTGAGCAAATATCAGTATCATTGTGAGGAATATTAATGATTATTATTAGATGTAAAGATGTTTTTTAGCATTTTAAAAAGTGACTTTTATCATGAATTTATTTAAATTGTAAGTTTCATTAGCAGAGGTCATAGTACTTTGTAGCAACGAGCCAACTGAAAACGAGAATAAAAGGTTGGAGAACCCGTAATTGCCAACGCTCTTTGCTATCGCTTCAAACTACGGTCAGTTGGGGGATTTGTGCTTTGTTTTTCATCTCATTTTTTATTTTTACTTTGTATAATACCTAGCAAAATTGTTATAAGTGCTATTACCAAAAGTACATGGATTATGCCTCCAACACTATATCCTATAAAGCCAATTGCCCATGCAATAACTATTATCACTGCCAATACATAAAGTAGATTTCTCATGTTGTTTATTTTAAAATTATCATCGAATTATTTCTGATAAAGATGGACAGTTTTAATATCATAAATGTTACATAAT
>PCUH01000149.1:7302-7444 GCA_002770955.1 Flavobacteriales bacterium CG18_big_fil_WC_8_21_14_2_50_32_9
TTCAAAAACTGTTCTTCTCGATACGCTATGTAAAAACTCCTCTACTCGAAGTGACCCTTTTTTTTCGTGATTTCGTTGTTTTTGTCCGTTTGAGCAACCAGACAAAAATTTATCCAGCGTAGAAGATGACGTTTAATAGGAG
>PCUH01000052.1:0-3009 GCA_002770955.1 Flavobacteriales bacterium CG18_big_fil_WC_8_21_14_2_50_32_9
AAAAAAGATAGTTTTATTGCTCACACTAACTAGTTTTTTATACCTTTATCGAATTATTTTAATAAAAAGATATGTCCTTATTGAAACGTAGTTTTTTAGTTATTCTAATTTTTATAGTACTTCTTACCTTTGTTTCATTGTTTTTTCCTTCTTCCCAAAAAATCAGTAAAGAAGTATTCTTTGAAGCAGACAACAAAATTGTTACTCAACAACTTGATGCAACTACTTTTGATATTGAATTAGAAAATTTTACGTTAAAAAAAGAAGATGTAAAATACACACTTAAAGATGATACTAAAGGTGTATTCGTTTATTTTGAATTTAATATCTCTTACGGATTTAATCCCATTACTAAATATAGAGGGCTGTTTGTACAAACAAAAATCAATACCCTTTTAGATGAAAAAATCAATCAACTCAAAAAAAACATAGAAGATTTGCCCAAAATTCACAAAGTGAATGTACAAAAAATTCATCGCTCGGAAATATTATGGTATTTATCCATTAGGGACACACTAAATCAACTACAAGAAAACAACATTCATGGAAAACTAATTAACGAAGTTGAAAATTATATTTCTACAAACCAATTAAACGAAATTTATTCTCCCATAGTTATTTATCATTATTGGTCGGATTCTATTATTGATATTGAGGCTGGAATTCCTGTTGAAAAAGCGTATGAACCCAACAATAATAGAATAAAACTCAATAAAATTGACACAGGTAATTATGTAACAGCAACACACTATGGTGCTTATGAACGCTTGCCAGAAACTTATTTTGGAATCAATGAATGGATGCGAAAAAACGAAGTACATGTTATTGGTGCCCCTTGGGAAATGTATGTAACAGATCCTTCTGGAGAACCAAATCCCGACAAATGGGAAACCATTATTTATTTTCCTATAGAATAATTTTTATATTTTTTAAAAATGAAAAAACAAATCTTCTTACTAATTTCAATAACTATTTTGAGCATTTTAGGTTTAAATGCACAAGAAAACACTTCTTTATCAACTAAATTAAAAACTCTTACTAAAAAAGGAGATTACGTGATTTTAGAAGTTCGATTAAATAACGAAGATGAATTTAGAACAATAGAAGGAAGTGAAACTAGTTTAACTCGGATTTCCATATTTACAGGAACCAATAGTGGCAGTGAGATAATTCGCAAAGGTTTTGATGGGATAAATACTATTGTTTTTATTTTAAATGATTTAAAAACTAATGGATGGATTTTAAATAATGTATATTCCATAAAAGGGGAATCGCTTATTATTACCCATTATGTCCTAGAGCGAAAAAAATAAGCATAAAAAACAAAATCTAATTAATTTTTTTGCATCCAACATCGGTTTAGGTACATTTGCAGCTAAATGTAATAAATAGACATGCAACAAAAGATTAGCTCCAACTTCAAATTAGGAATTATCGGTGGAGGACAATTAGGAAAAATGTTGGTACAAGCTGCTTCAAAATGGGATATTAAAACCTATATTTTAGATCCAGATGAAAACTGCTCTGCTGCTTCACTCTGCACAAAATTCATAAAAGGAAGTTTTAGAACTTATGAAGATGTTTATCAATTTGCGCAGCAAGTGGATTTGGTAACTTTTGAAATTGAACATGTGAATATTGAAGCATTAAAACGCCTTAAAGAGGAAGGAAAAACAATACATCCAGACCCTAATGCACTTACTATTATCCAAGACAAAGGGTTGCAAAAACAATTTTATGCTTCACATAATCTTCCTACTGCCAAATTTCAACTATATCAATCAAAAGCAGAAATTATTGCTGCAATAGAAGAAAAAAAAATAACATTGCCCTTTGTTCAAAAATCTAGAAAAGAGGGGTACGATGGTAGAGGAGTTATCGTTATCAATTCCGAAAAAGAGATTGAAAAAATTTTTGATACACCTTCCATTGTTGAAGAAACCATAGCTATTGAAAAAGAATTAGCCGTTATTGTTGCTAAAAATACAAAAAATGAAATTTCAAGCTTTTCAGTAGTTGAAATGGGATTTAATTCCGAAGCAAATTTAGTAGAAGATTTAATTTGCCCAGCAGCTATTAGCAAACAAATTGAAGAAGAAGCTATCGCTTTGTCAAAAAAAGTAATTAAAAAATTAGATATGGTTGGCATCTTAGCTGTAGAATTATTTCTAACCAAAGCAGAAAAATTACTCATCAATGAGGTTGCTCCCCGACCTCACAACAGCGGTCATCACACCATAGAAAGTGCTTTCACATCTCAATTTGAACAACATTTACGAGCTATTTTAGGGTTTCCTTTAGGAAGTACAAAAATAATTATGCCTGCCATAATGCTCAATTTGTTAGGAGAACCTAACTACACAGGAGATGCTATTTACAAAGGATTTGAAGAAAGCATTGCCATTGAAGGCGTGTATGTGCATATTTATGGAAAAACTTCAACTAAACCATACAGAAAAATGGGACACGTAACCATTATTGAGGAAACTATAGAAAAAGCAAAAGTAAAAGCAGAAATTATAAAAACACAGTTAAAAATAATTGCCTAAACATACCAATTATGAGCCAACCAAAAATAAGTATTATCATGGGGTCAGATTCTGACTTACCCATTATGCAACATGCAGCAACTATTATTAAAGAATTTAATGTAGATTTTGAACTCACTATTGTTTCTGCACATAGAACACCAAAACGCATGGTTGAATTTGCTGAACAAGCACACCAAAGAGGAATTGAAGTAATAATAGCCGGAGCAGGTGGGGCAGCACATTTACCAGGAATGGTAGCCGCAATTTCTCCACTTCCAGTAATTGGTGTTCCAATAAAATCATCTAACTCCATTGATGGTTGGGATTCTATTTTATCCATTTTGCAAATGCCAGGAGGTGTTCCTGTAGCAACAGTTGCACTTAATGGAGCAAAAAACGCAGGTTTATTGGCTCTGCAAATTTTATCGGTTGGAGATAAAAACATTCAAAAACAACTAATCGCCTATAAAAAACAACT
>PCUH01000052.1:3112-9473 GCA_002770955.1 Flavobacteriales bacterium CG18_big_fil_WC_8_21_14_2_50_32_9
CAAAAACAAAGGGAAAATTAGATGATATTCTTGTTGACATGATTCAACAACCCTTAATTTTTGCAATAATTATTTTTGGTATATGGCTAGGAATTAGTCAACTAACATTTCCTGAAACCATACTAACTTGGTTAGCAAAAGTTTATCACATTTTAATAACCATAAATGTTACTTGGTTAATAGCCAGATTATTAGATGCCATAATTAGAGAATATATTGTTCCACTTACCGAAAAAACTGAAAGTACGCTTGATGATCAAGTCATTCCTATAGTTCGGAAAGGCTTACGTTCCACTATTTGGATTTTAGGAATAATTATAGCATTAAACAATGCAGGTTATGATGTAACTGCTCTGATTGCTGGATTAGGAATAGGTGGTTTGGCGTTGGCTATGGCTGCTAAAGATTCTGTTTCCAATATTTTTGGTGGAATAATGATTTTTACTGACAAACCTTTTAAAGTTGGCGATCGAATAAAAATTAACGGTTTTGACGGTTCAATAGAAGAAATAGGAATAAGAACTAGCCGAATGCGGACGTTGGAAAACAGATTGGTAACCATCCCAAATGCTGTTTTTATTGGAAATATGATAGAAAATATTTCTGCAGAACCAACAAGAAAAGTTGTACTAAACATTGGTTTGGTTTATGAAACAAAAGCCGAGCAAATGGAAAAAGCTATTTCGTTGCTTAAAGAAATAGGATTACAAAATCCTAATGTAGAAGATAACATACTCCTTTCTTTCAACAATTTTGGAGATTTTTCTTTAGGCATTCTATTTATCTATTACATCAAAAAAGGAGAAGACATTCTAGTTACTCAAACTGAAATTAATTTAGCAATTTTAAAACAATTTAATGCAAATGGTTTAGAAATGGCTTTCCCAACTCAAACACTTTATCACAAAAAAGAAAGTTAATTCATTTTAATTTTCTAGGTACTAAGATTCAAAGATTATAACGATTTTTAACACTTAACTTTCATCACATTTTCATTATTTTTGAAGTTGGTAATTTTTCCTACAAAATAACTTCCTAAACAAATGAAGAAACTTTCAATCTTAATCGGCTTTTTAGCACTTACTTTCTATGGCTATTCTCAAGAATATGTACGCTTAATGGAAGATAAAAACGCCAATTTTTATGAAGTACAAGAGGCATTTTATAAGTATTGGGAAAACAAACCTTACGAGCGTGGCAAGGGATGGAAGCAATTTAAGCGTTGGGAATATTTTATGGAACCGAGAATAAATGCTCAAGGAATAATTCCTGATCCAGGAAAAACATGGGAGGAATTTCAAAAATTTCAAAAAAGTTTTCCATCTGAAAAAGGAAATAAAAGCAATAAAACTTCTAATTGGACTCCTTTAGGTCCAACCAATTGGAATTCTATAGGTTGGAATCCAGGAATTGGAAGAATAAACACCGTAGCCGTTGACCCTAACAACAGTAATGTAATTTATATTGGTGCTCCAGCTGGAGGCTGTTGGAAATCAACCAATGGTGGAAATTCATGGATACCACTCACCGACACCTTAGCTTCATTAGGTGTATCAGGTATTGCTATAGATCCTTCTAACTCAAACATCATATATTTGGCAACAGGTGATGGTGATGGAAATGATACCTATAGTATAGGAGTAATCAAATCCATTGATGGAGGAAATACTTGGCAATCAACAGGTTTGACATGGACAACATCCCAATCAAGAGTGATGCGTAAAATCATTATAAACCCAACAAATCCTTCCATTCTTTTTGTAGCTACAAGCAACGGAATATGGAAAACAACAAATGGAGGCGGAAGTTGGACAAGCGTTAGAACTGGAAGTTTTAAAGACATTGAATTCAATCCTCTAAATCCAAATACTATTTATGCTTGTACCAATTCTTCTATTTATAAATCTACCGCTGGAGGTGCATTTAACACATTTATTCCTTTAACAAATGGCTTACCTTCAAATCAAGTTGGAAGGTATTCTATTGCTGTTACTCCAGATGACACCAATTATGTTTATGCATTAGGTACAGATCCTAACGACAATGGTTTTTATGGATTATATCGCTCAACTGATGCTGGCAACTCATTTACGTTAAGAGCCAATTCACCTAATATTATGGGATGGAATACATCAGGTACAGATGCTGGTGGTCAAGGGTGGTACGATTTGGCACTAGCTGTTTCTCCCACAAATAAAAATTTACTTTTCACTGGTGGAGTAAACGTATGGAAATCAACCGATGGAGGAAGTACTTTTACCGCTAACACTCGCTGGAATTGGCCTACAGGAAGTTATGGCTATGTGCATGCCGACATACATACTTTAGATTATTTTGGAAATACGTTGTTTTGTGGTTCTGATGGTGGGATTTTTAAAACTACCAATGCTGGTGGTTCATGGACAGATTTAACAGCGGGAATACAAAATTCACAGTTTTATAGATTAGGTACTGACCCTAACAATGCGGGAAATATTATGGCTGGTGCTCAAGATAATGGTTGTACGTTATTAAAATCAGGGACTTGGACTCACGTTACAGGTGGTGATGGTATGGAATGTTTAATTGATTATTCGGATAATAATTTTATGTATTCTACTAGCCAAAATGGAACCATTTATCGTTCAACCAACGGAGGAGGGTCGTTTAGCCAAATTACAGGAAGTATTTCAGAATCGGGTGCCTGGGTTACCCCTTATGTGATTGACCCAAACAATCCTGCAATCTTATATGCTGGTTATACCAATTTATTTAAAACCACCAATAGAGGAACTTCATGGGCTCCTATTTCTAATTTTTCAGCCACTGGAAGTATTCTTTCTTTAGCCGTTGCTCCCTCAAATTCTAACATTATTTACATAGCAACACAAACAACTATTAGAAAAACTACTGATGGAGGAACATCTTGGAGTGTTATCAACAACAATTTACCTAATAACAACATCACTTACATTTCAGTTCATAACCTCAACCCTAATATTTTATGGGTAAGTTTATCTGGCTTTGCTAATGGTCAAAAAGTATATAAGTCTATTGATGGAGGAGCAAGCTGGATAAATGAATCAGGAAATTTACCTAATTTACCCATCAACTGTGTGTTGTATGAAAATGGTACCAACAATGGTATTTATGTTGGCACGGACATAGGCATTTATTACAAAAATGACAATCTACTAAATTGGGTTTCTTTTATGGACAATCTTCCAAATGTTCAAGTAAATGAATTGGAAATACACTATGTAACAGGAAAAATACGTGCGGCAACCTTTGGCAGAGGAATTTGGGAATCAAATGTATTTCCTATAAACACTCCTCCTGTTGCAGATTTTTCTTCTCCAGACACTATAATTTGCCCTGGCGTTTGTGCAAATTTTACCAATTTAACCATAAATCTTGGTCAGCAATGGATGTGGTATTTTCCTGGAGGAACTCCTGCCACTTCCACAGATTTGAATCCTACGGTTTGTTATCCAAATTTAGGTAGTTATGATGTTTCTTTGGTTGTAAGTAATGTAAATGGTACAGATTCTCTGTTTAAAGGAAATTATATAGTAGTGCAGCCTCCAACAGTTGGAATAAATCTACCACTTACTGAGGGGTTTGAAAATGGAACAGTAACGCCATCAGGTTGGTCTGTTGTTAATCCAGACAATGGAGAAACATGGAAACACAACAATACTATTGGTGCCTTTGGAACTAGTTCATCGTCTGTTTTTATTGACAACAGAACTTTTGATTTTACTGGAGAAATTGATGCTTTAAAAGTGCCAAAATTTGATTTTTCTTCCGTTACTTCTACTCAATATCTTTCATTTGATGTAGCACATGCTCGTTTTGGTGGAACAAAAAATGATACCCTTTCTATTTATTATACCAATGATTGCGGGGCAAATAAAACACTACTTTGGCAAAAAGATGGAAATGCTTTGGCTACCCGAACCAATTATCCACTTTTCTTTGTTCCCTCAAATACCGAATGGAGGAAAGAAATCATAAACCTAAGCAGTTTGTCTGGACTAACTAATGTAGAAATTTCTTTTGAAAACAAATCAGGTAACGGAAACAATATTTACTTAGATAACATTAATATTTTAGATAGTGTAACTACTGGAATTAAAGAAAACGATGTTGTTGATATTACTGTTTTTCCAAACCCTGCGAGCAATCAATTAACAGTTGCTGGTTTACCTTTTAATATAGCTAGCAGAATACTAATTACAGATATTTCAGGAAAAAATATGTTGACTCTAACAACACAAATAGACCCCCAACAAAAAATCAACATTAGCAGTTTAGCTAAAGGGATTTACTTTTTGCAGGTGATTACTCCATTAGCAAACAAAACCATAAAGTTTGTGAAGGAATAAGTATTAGGAGGTATCAACCCTTCCAAAAGTTTTAAACTTTTGGAAGGGTTGATTGGAAGGGTTAATTTAAAAAGTAGCTATTTTTATTTCCACTTCCCTTCAAAAGTAATTTCAGTTATTGCTTTTCTAGGCTTTTCAACAAATTCTCCATCATAATAACCAATTGCAATAGCAGTAACAGGTTCATAACCTTCTGGAATATTTAAGTTGCTAATGGCTTTTTCATGTAAAATTCCACTCATTTGGTGTAAATGAATTCCCATAGCTGTTGCTTGTGCAGAAAGATTGCCAACAGCCAATCCTAAATCGTGCATTGCAGTAACATTAGCTTTTCCATTTTGTGTAAACTCCTTTTTAACCACAGTTATGAGAAGAACCGCAACATCTTTTGTCCATTTTTGATTGCCTTCAACTAAACACTCCCAAATGGTGTTAAAATTTTTTTCATCGCTTTTTAACGCATAAACAAAACGCCAAGGCTGTTCATTAAATGCAGATGCTGCTTTTCCTGCTGCTTCAAAAAGTGTGTTTAAATCTTGTTTTAAAATGGGTTTATCATTAAATTCATAAGGACTAAACCGTTTTGAGATAACATTTATTATTTCCATATTTTTATTTATTAAGTTCTAAGTAAGTTTTATACGATAATTGTTGTGGTACTTCTATCAGAAATAGTTGCACTGTTTTTTTTGCATCAAATTGCACTGAAGTTTCATCTTCTACTATAATAAAATCATGCTGAACAATGGGTTGATTGTTTATTAATAATTCATCATTCAATACATAAATTGAAGTGATTTTATTTTTCGCTAATGGAAGCGTAGATGTTCCAATAGGAATAGTTATTTCGCTGATAACAACACCTTCGGCATCCATAACTATCGGTCCACCTTTGCCAATATAATTTTTTACTTCAAAACCATTTTCTTCAAAATAATGCATTTCTTCGGCTTTGTAATCATTATAAGAAGCTGGTTTGTTGTATGTTAATTGCACATTTGGGTCAAACCAAATTTGAAACATTCTACCTCCAGGAAGAATTTTTTCAGCATGTCGGATGCCATTTCCTGCACGAATAATTTGAGCAGCTCCTTTTGTTAAGGACAACCAACGGTCAAATTTATTATCATAATGCTGAATTTCTCCTTCAATTACAAACGACATAATTTCAAATAATTGGTGCGGATGTTCGCCTATTAACCCACCATTGTCCGACCATGCATTTGCCCAATAAAAAAGGTTTGAATACGATTTTTGCTCTCCTCCATCTCGTGGAAACCCAATGGGTTTATTTTCTAAAATTGTTCCTCCATCAAAAGAACCTTTAGCTTGTTGTTCTTTGGTAATTATTGTTGTTGCCATAATTTAGTTGTTTTAACATTTAATGTATGTACATATATTTTAATACAGTTTTATAGATTTATTTTTTCAGTAAATTATCCTCTCATTTTATCTAGTAATTTGTTGATTATTTTTGCTTCTTTTTCAGAAATAGTTTCTGTTAATAGATTAAAACTATTCATTTCTGTTTTCACTTTTTCTAATAATTCAATTCCTTTTTTGGTGATTTTAACATCCACTTGCCTTCTGTCTTTTTCACAAATCACACGTTCTATTAGTTCTTTTTGACGTAATTTTTCTACCAACCTGCTTGTGTTTGACATTTTGTCTATCATTCTTTCCATAATATTATTTACAGAAATACTATTAGGCGATTGTCCTTTCAAAATTCGTAGCACATTATATTGTTGTGAGCTTATACCAAAAGGCTTTAATGTTTTTGTGGTAGTTGAGTTGAGCCAATTACTTGTAAATAAAATATTAATTGCTAATTTTTGATATTCCGAATGGAATTTATCTTGTTTAATTTCTTTTTCTATTTTCATTACGCAAATATATACAAAAACATTTAATGTATATACATTAAATATGTTAAAAATTGTTATTTCTCATTCATTCAGAGCAATATTTTTCCTGCTGCTTTGCAGTATAGA
>PCUH01000052.1:9517-9721 GCA_002770955.1 Flavobacteriales bacterium CG18_big_fil_WC_8_21_14_2_50_32_9
AATACATTTCCAATAAAATCATTATTTTAGTGGGATGAAAAAGCTGTTAATCATACTTTTTACTATACTTGCTGTAGGGTGTAGGTTCAACAAACCTTTTCCATCAATAAGAATTGCCATAGATGTTAATGAAAATAGTAATGAAATTGTTACTAAACATAAGTACTTTAGAATTTCAAGATATGGATTACTTGGGCACATTCG
>PCUH01000052.1:9767-10679 GCA_002770955.1 Flavobacteriales bacterium CG18_big_fil_WC_8_21_14_2_50_32_9
ATTCATAAATACTCAGCATGGGTTAAAGATGGATTTATGAAAATACATCGGAAAACTATTACCTATTCTAAAAAAGGAACTCGGAAAAGTGTTCACTTAAAAATAAGTAAGGGGAAAGGTCGAGGAGGTTCAAAATCAATCCTAGATAAAATCATTTTGTTTGATGATAACGGAAAAGTAATAAAAACGATTAATAATTTAGAACGTTAACCCCACCCAAGCCAATCATTTACTCCGCTTTACTATTTTTTATATTTTATCCTCTCTAATAAATGATAGTTCAAAAAAATTCAACTTTTGAATACTACACCAATCAAATTTTTGTTAATTTTGTATAGTCTATTATACATTTTATGTATATATTTGTACACTAAACTAATCATTTTAATAAAATGCAACGATTAATTGACACTCATAATAGGATATTACAACAAGTTGACACTTCGATAAAACGCTACTTGTTTAAGCAAATCAATTGGAAAAATCGTTTGATTGCAATTACTGGTCAGAGAGGTACAGGTAAAACCACCTTATTGATGCAACGAATAAAAGAAGCAGAAGACAGCAACGAGTATTTATATATTTCTGCAGATAGTTTGTTTATTTACAAATTATCGCTTTTCGAAATTGCACTAAATTTTAGAAACAACGGAGGAAAATATTTGTTTATTGACGAAATACACAAATACGCCAGTTGGTCGGGAGAAATAAAACACATTTATGATGCTATTCTAGATTTGAACATTGTATTTACTGGTAGTTCTATTTTAGACATTATGAAAGGGTATGCCGATTTAAGTCGAAGAGCTGTTCATTATACTTTGCAAGGCTTATCGTTTCGAGAATATTTGTTGTTCGAAACCAATACCAATTTTCCTACCTATACATTAAATGAAATTGTCCAGCAAAAAG
>PCUH01000052.1:10717-10860 GCA_002770955.1 Flavobacteriales bacterium CG18_big_fil_WC_8_21_14_2_50_32_9
AATTACCTAAAAAAAGGATTTTATCCGTTTTATAAAGAGGAAGATTTTGAGCTAAAATTAATGAGCGTAATTAATACCGTTTTGGAAGTTGATTTAGTGCAATACATGGATTTAAAACCAAGCACTATTGCTAAACTTAAAAA
>PCUH01000035.1:0-147 GCA_002770955.1 Flavobacteriales bacterium CG18_big_fil_WC_8_21_14_2_50_32_9
AGCCGACAACCCTGAAGTTCCTTCTGGAATTTGTGCAGTATTAGCCGAAACAGATGTAATTAATTTAGTTTCTAAAGGACTTTCAACACCAAACATTGTAAAAGGCATAAACATTTCTATCGCTCAACGTGTGGTTAAATTAATGGG
>PCUH01000035.1:164-306 GCA_002770955.1 Flavobacteriales bacterium CG18_big_fil_WC_8_21_14_2_50_32_9
CACCAATCGTTTTAGTAGGTGGTATGGGTATGAATGTAGGTATGATTCAAGCCATTGAAGAACAAGCGATGGAAAACAAGAAAAAAGCATTCGATTTTATTGCTCACCCTGATGCTATTTATTCAGGAGCTGTTGGTGCAGC
>PCUH01000035.1:388-2713 GCA_002770955.1 Flavobacteriales bacterium CG18_big_fil_WC_8_21_14_2_50_32_9
TACCTCGTTCACAATGACGAAATAAGAAAAAATGAAACAACTCGATTCAGCACATAAATTAGGGGATATAATTCCAAACATTGCCACTTTGTTAAATCAAAATGTGAAGCGATTTGAAAATAAAATTGTTTACCAAGAAAAAAACAAAGCAGGTATTTATGAAGGAATAGCATGGAAAGACTTTTACAATAACATTCAAAACATTGCCTATAACTTACATTTAGCAGGATTTCAAAAAGGAGAAAAAATAGTTGTCTTCTCAAGAAACTGTTTGGAAATGTTGCAACTCGAATTAGCTGTAATGGCTTATGGTGGAATTGTTGTTCCTATTTTTGCTAATTTTAAAAAAGATACTGCCGAGCTTTTAATCAATCACTCACAAGCTACATGGCTGGCCGTTCAAGGCGAAACACAATTGGTTAATTTAGGCACCGATTTAAAACTAAAAAACATTTATTCTTTTACCGAAGTTAAAGACGAGCGTTTTCCAAATTTAAAAAGTTTTAACGAACTTTTGGTGCAACGCCCCGAAAATAGTTCTATTTTTGATGATACTATTATACCCGAAACGATTTGCCTAAACATGTACACATCAGGTACTATGGGAGTTCCAAAATGTGTGCAATTAATGCATAAAAACATTTTATCGCAACAAGCAGCTTTATCTATTGTTTGGGATGTAACACCAGATGATCGATTTTTATCTTATCTTCCTTGGCATCATAGCTTTGGAGGAATATTTGAGTTGTTTACAGCATTATATAATGGAGCTACTTTTTATTTAGAAAGCAGCTACGGAAGAGATGCAAACCAAATCTTTGAAAACTGGAAATTGGTTAAACCAACCATTTTCTTTAGCGTTCCAAAGGTTTATCAATCGTTATACGACCTTACTAGAGAAAGTAAAGAAGCCGAAGATATTTTCTTCAATTCAGGATTAAAATTCATTTTTACTGCTGCTGCGGCATTGCCAGAAAAACTCTCTAATGAATTTGAAAAAAGAGGGATTACTGTTATCGAAGGATGGGGATTAACTGAGACTTCGCCTTGCTGTACACTTACCGACCCAAAACTAAAACGTGAAACTGGAGTCGTTGGAAAACCAATTCCTGGCGTTAGCGTCAGAATTGCTGATGATGAAGAAATTCAAGTAAAAGGACCAAATATTATGGTTAACTATTTTGATAATGATGAAGCTAATAAGAATGTGTTTACTGAAGACGGCTGGTACAGAACGGGTGATGTGGGTGAAATTACCGAAAACGGACTAAAATTGATTTCGAGAAAAGATAGAATTTTTAAATTATCAAATGGAGAAAAAGTAATACCAACCGATTTAGAAAAAGCCATAGAGTTAAAGTGTCATTACGTTCAATATGCAGTAGTTTCGGGTAGTGGAGAAGAACATCCTGTGGCACTTATTTTTCCAAACAAAAAATTACTCGAACGCCCAGATTATGAACTTTCGCCCGAAGAAGGTTGTTTTTGCCCACGTAGCTTAAACGAACTTGGGCGTTGTTTAACAGGTTGTTTGCATTTAGCTAATGAAAGCATAGGTCAAAAATTTGCTAAAGTAAAATCGGCTGCCATTATTTTAGATGAACTTTCGTTGGATAACAATACGCTTACCCCTTCTATGAAAGTGGCTCCAAAAAATGTGGTAGAACGATATAAAAAACATTTGCTTAACCTTTTTGGAGAAAATGTTCCTGTAGATGAAGAAGTTTACATTATAGAGTTAGAGCCCAATAAATTGAACACAAAATGTACAAAATAAAAGCAACAGATAAAATGAAAGAACTAATGGGCAACTATTTCCGCTCATTAGAAAATGGAAAGAAAAAAATTGCTTGGTGCACTAGTGTTGGTCCAGCCGAACTCTTACGTTCTTTTGGTTTTGAGGTATATTTTCCCGAAAATCATGGAGCATTATTGGGAGCAACCCGTACAGCTATGGATTACATTCCAGAAGCTATAAAATGTGGCTATTCTGGTCATGTTTGTTCTTATACCACTGCCGATATTGGTTCTTACCTAAAAAAAGAAACGCCACTTCAAACTCATTACGGGTTAAGCGGTCATCCAAAACCTGATTTAATAGCTTACAACACCAACCAATGCCGAGAAGTACAAGATTGGTTTCAGTTTTTTGCTGACGAATTTAAATGCCCTATTGTTGGTATCATGCCTCCACGCCATGTTGATGAAGTTACTCAAGATGAGGTGGATTTGGTAGTTAAACAATTTAAAAACATGATTCCCGTTTGCGAACAGGTTAGCGGACAAAAATTTGATATCGAAAAATTTAAAGAAACTGTTCGTTTA
>PCUH01000035.1:2732-6593 GCA_002770955.1 Flavobacteriales bacterium CG18_big_fil_WC_8_21_14_2_50_32_9
TTTGGCAAAAAGTATTAAAAACATCAACAGTCCTAAACGCTCCACTAAGTTTTTTTGATGGAACTATTCACATGGGACCTATTGTAGTGCTTAGAGGAACTCAATTAGCAAAAGATTATTATACCGAACTACTTGCCGAATTAGAAGAAAATGTAAAAAACAACATTGGTTTCTTACCCCAAGCAAAAACCCGCATATTTTGGGAAGGAATGCCCATTTGGGGGAAACTCAGAATGATGAGCGATTTATTTACCTCAAATAATGCAGCCGTTGTTGCATCAACTTATTGCAGCAGTTGGGTATTCGATAAGTTTGATGAAAATGACCCATGGAACTCTACAGCAAGAGCTTACACCGAAATATTTATCAATCGTAGCGAAAAAGCAAAAATGAAAATGCTTGCCGATTGGTTTAAAGAATATAAAATTGATGGTATTGTTTATCACGATACCAAAACATGCTTTAACAACTCCAATGCAAAATTTGGAATGCCTCAACGATTAAGAAAGCAAACGGGTGTTCCAGCTTTAGTAATTGAAGGCGACTTATGCGATTTACGCTTTTTCTCTGAAGGACAAAGCACAACAAAAATTGAAACTTTTTTAGAGCAATTAGAAGGTTTCAACAAGGGGTCATGACACCTTGTTAAAAAAAATATAAATGAGCAAAAACAATAAAATACGTGTTGCAATAATTGGTCTCGGACCCGTAGGAATGATACTTGCCGTAAAGCTACAAGAAGCTGGTTGCGAAGTTGCTTTGTGTGAAATAAACGAAACTAAAGCCGAAAAAATTAAAAATGAAGGCTTGGTTTTAGAAAATGTTATTCAACAACAAGCTCGTTTCAACCATGTTTACACAAGCATTTCTCAATTGGATGCCTTTGATGCTGACTACCTTATTTTCTCTTTAAAATCGAATCATACAGCTGGAGCTGTTAAACAAGCAATGTCTTTAAATACTGAAAAACTTACTGTTGTTTCAGCACAAAATGGAATTGATGTTGAACAATTGTTGGTAGAAGGGTTTGGTGAAAGCAAAACTCTTCGTTTAGTGATAAATTTTGCAGGAAACACCGTTGCTCCAAATATTACCAAGGTAACTTTTTTTACTCCACCAAACTACATAGGGTGTGTAAACGATGTTCGTGCAGAAAAAGCAAAAGAAATAGCCAATTTACTTACAACCGTTAACTTAGAAACCAAAGCAATAGATTCGTTTGAGCTACTGAACAGATCTTGGGAAAAAACCATTTTAAATTCTTCACTAAGTGCCTTATGTGGAGTTAGCCGACTAACCATGGCTGAGGCTATGGCAGATAAAGACACTGTTGAGCTTATTGAGCAAGTTATTGCTGAAGGAATTCAAGTTGCTGAAGCTGAAAAAATTAAATTTCCAGACGATTTTCTTCGCCAGTGTATGCGTTACCTCAAAAAAGGTGGCGACCATTTTCCATCTTTGGCTGTAGATTTAATACATAACCGTCCTACTGAAATCGATTTTTTTAACGGTAAAATTGTTGAGTATGGTCGTAAACATTACATCCGAACTTCATTAAACTTAGCTTTTACCAACATGGTTAAAGCCATGACCAATAAAAACATAATTTCTCGTACACCAGGAGCAACAGGCGATGTTAATCGTAAAATTTTGGATAAAGGGTTAGTCAACAAAGGAGCAACTTCGGTTACGTATAAAAATGTCGATTGCTTTTTGGGAATAGATTTAGGCTCGTCTTATGCTAAATTTACCGTAATTGATGATAAAGACAATGCATTATTCCGTTACTTTTTACCTACCATGACCAACGACAAACAAGCGTTTAAAAATGTGCTATCAACAATAACTACCAATTTTAATATAAAACACAGTTGTGCAACAGGTTATGGTCGTAAACATTTTACCGAAACAGATATGGTAAAAACAGAAATTAACTGTGCGGCAGCTGGTGTTTCAATATATTATAGTGGCGAAAAAAACATCATTGATATTGGAGGTGAAGACATTAAAATCATACGTTGCGACAAAGATAATAACGTAGAAAATTTCTACATGAACGATAAATGTGCTGCCGGAACTGGCTCGTTTTTAGCCGAAATTGCCGAACGTGCAGGAATTAATATTTCAGATATGAGCAGCTTGGCTTCACTATCTAAATACGATAAAGAGTTGAACAGTTTCTGTACGGTTTTCGCCAAAACCGAAATCATGAATTGGATTTTTGATGGCATGAAACTCGAAGATATTTCAAGAGGAATTTACAACTCAATAGCCAATAAAGTAGCAAAAATGCGACTTGATCCAGGTATCCCAACTTTCATGATTGGTGGAGTTATCGCTTATCATCCTTTTTTAAAAAATTTACTCAACGAAAAATTCAATAAAGACATAAAAATAGTTGATGCACCGCAATTTATAGTGTCTTTTGGTGCAGCAATTATTGCTATGCAAAATTTTAATAAAGTTGAGAAAACATCAAATTCTAAATTTGAAACTAAAATGAATCACCCACCCTACCCTCCCTTAAGGGAGGATCCCACAACGGAGGACACTCTCCCCAACCCCTCCGAAGGAGGGGCTTTCGTAGATGAGCGAAACACTAAACACTAAACACGAAACTTTGAACTCTAAACTTATATAATATGGCTTATCAATACAAAAATTTAAACATTAATAAACTTTCTGTAATTGGGGCTGGACAAATTGGACCAGACATTTGTTTGCACTTCGCCAAAGTGTTTGTGCAACACAATGTTCAATTTGTTATTATCGACATTTCTCCCGAAGCATTGGCAAATGCAAAAGCAAAAATTGAAAAGAAAATTAGCAAAGGTGTTGAAACAGGTGCTTTTAAAGCCTATATAGCGGAAATGATGAACAAAAGTATCACGTATTCATCCGACTATAATTTAATCAAAGGCTCTAGAATTGTATTAGAAGCTGCAACCGAAGATGGTAGAATTAAAGATTTGATTTTTAAACAAGTTGAAGCATTAACAGACGATTCATGTTTGTTTTTATCAAATTCTTCACACATGCAACCCGAAGTTATTTTTAGAAACATAACCAACAAAAAACGATGTTTGGTTACACATTATTTTTTTCCAGCGGATAGAAACCCTGTGGTTGAGGTGGTTCCTGGAAAAGACACCAATCCTCAAATTACAGCAGATTTATTAGGCTTTTACGAAGCAATTGGTAAAGTTCCAATTGAAGTGGGAAGTTCTTACGGTTATGCCATCGACCCAATTTTTGAAGGATTGTGTGAATTAGCTATTTTGTGTTTAGAAAAAGGTTATGGTACCATTAAAGAAATTGATAAAATAGCTCAAACAACGCTAAAACAAGGAGTTGGACCGTTTACAGCATTAAACTTAACAGGCGGTAATCCTATCACCAATCATGGTTTAGAAGAAATGCGTGAAACACATATTGCATGGTTTAGATCTCCAAAAACATTGCAAGAAGCTACTGCTAATAAAACCTTGTGGGATACTGCAAAAAGAGGCGAAGAAGTTACTGTGAGTCCAGAAAAAGCGGAAGTTTTAAGAAAACAATTTTTAGGAGGATATTTTGCTCTTTGTTGTTACATCATTGATTTAGGAATTACCAATGTAAATGATTTAGACATGGCTGCCGAAATTGCTTTGGTTGTGGCTTCACCATTTACCTTAATGAATAAAATTGGTATTAATGAATCACATACATTAGTAAAAGATTGGTGTAAAGAACATACCGAATTTCCTTTTCCTAAATCATTGGATAAAGCAAAAGCAGAAGGTGGTTGGAAAGTTTCTAGAATTGTTGCTAAAACTCATAACAATATTGCAGTTTTAACCATTAGAAGACCTCAAGTACTCA
>PCUH01000209.1 GCA_002770955.1 Flavobacteriales bacterium CG18_big_fil_WC_8_21_14_2_50_32_9
TGGAACAATTCTGCCAACTGGTCTTCTTGGCCCTTAAACGGAGTTAATATCACCATAAATCCAGCAAACTACACTGGAAATGCTGTTTCGCCAATCATAAGCACAAATTCCGTTTTCACTCCGAATCAAATTACTGTTGCAAATGGAGCTGTGTTGACAATTCAAGCAAATTTAACAACAGGCGATAATGTTTCAGTAGTAAACCCAAACTCATCCTTACTACTTCAATCTGGAACTGTAGCTATTGCCCCTGGAAATAATGGTCGATTATTTGTTGATTTAGGAGCCAATTTAACCGTTAACGGAGGAATATTGAATGTTGATCAGCGACTTATTATTGGAGATGATGCAACTTGCGATATCAACAATGGTACTGTAACTACTGGACAGCGATTTGTTCTTGAGCTTGGTGGTCAATGTAACATGATGGGAGGCGTTCTTAATGTGGCTCAAACACTTGTTATAGCTGATGGAAACGCAACAAAATCAAGCTTGTTTTTTTTCATAAGTGGTTCTGTAACTGTTGGCGTTGAATTGATGTTGGAAAATGTGGCAGGAAATTATACACCAACATTTTTTATGGATGGAGGAACATTGTTTGTGGATGGTGATGTAAAATGGTTTGGTGTTGCACCGGGAACAGGAGCTCCAAAAATGGATTTATTTGCTGGAACGGCAATCATAAACGGAAACATTGTAAATTTACCAGGAAGTACTGTAAATATGTACCTTCAAATAGGTGGTATAGTACAAGTTGACTTTAGTGGTGCATTAGTTGAAAACCTTTCACTTGCAGATACAATTTTACAATTAGGAGGCTCTACATTCAATATCACAAACACAAATACAATAAACAATAATGGAGCTTTTATAGGAACCTTTTCGACCATCAATTTTAATGGAACAACCACCTTGCAAGGAACAGGAATTTATGATTTTCATTCCATCAATATAAGCACTTTAAATTCTTTAACCCATTCGGCTCCAACAAACATAAATGTGAAAGGAGATTTCATCAACAACGGAACTTTTAATCAAAATTCAAACACTGTTTCCCTAACAGGAACAACAGCTCAATCTATATCTGGAGCTAGTTCAACAACATTCTATAACTTAACTGTTAATAATACTTCTGTTCAAGGAATTACACTAAATCAACCTATTATAGTAAATAAAGCACTTACATTAACTAATGGAACTGTAACAACTTCAACAACCAATTCGATTACTTTAATCGACAATGCAACGTCAACTTCAGGAAATGCTTCAAGTTTTGTAAATGGACCTTTCAAAAAAATTGGAAACGATGCTTTTGTTTTTCCGATTGGCAAAAATGGGTTATGGCGTAGATTAGAAATTTCTGCTCCAACCAATATAAATAGTGAATTTGTTGCTGAGTATGTTGATGCTTCTTTTACCTCAACAACTCCAGTGAATACACCACTAAATACCGTAAGTACTATTGAACATTGGACACTAGATAAATTCAACACAACAGACAACACACAGGTTGGAATTTATTGGGAAGACGCTACTTCAAGTGGAATTTCTAATTGTGCAGCAGTAACCCTAGCAAGATGGGATGGAACAGCTTGGTTTAATGAAAATAGCACCGTAACAGGTTTGTGCACAGCTTCTAATACTGGAAATGTGCTTTCTAATACAATTGCAACATCTTCGGCAGTTTTTACTTTCGGATTTTTAGGAATAACAACCAATCAAAATGTTACGCTTTGTGATGGGCAATCCATAACTGTTGGAACAAACACATACAGTTCAACTGGAATTTATACAGATACATTAACTGCTTCAAGTTCTATAGATAGTACAGTAATAACAAATTTAACCGTGTTGGCACCCATAATCACCAACAACATAGTTATTTTTTGTAATGGACAATCAATAACTGTTGGAACAAACACTTACAATTCTACAGGAATTTATACAGATGTAATGACTTCTGCTTTGGGCTGCGATAGTACCATTATTACAAATTTATCTATACTAGATACTGTTGATGTTTCTGTTACAGTTAATGGAGACACATTAACAGCGAACAACATAAATACAAGTGCTTCTTACCTCTGGATAAATTGCGATGGAAATATCATCATTTCTGGAGCAACAAATCAAACTTATGTTCCAACAGTTTCTGGAAGTTATGCCGTAATTGTTTTCGATAGCATTTGTTCTGATACTTCTGTTTGTAATTCCATTGTAATAGTAGGAATCTCTGAACAAATTAATTCTTCTGCTAACATTCGTGTATTTCCTAATCCCGGCAACTCCATTTTTACTATTGTAAGAGCAACTGCTGAAACATCTACCATTATCATTTACAATATTTTAGGAAAAAAGATAATTGATGAAATTTGGAGTTCAACTCAACTAACAATAAACACATCTCAATTTTCTAAAGGAACTTATTATTATTCCATAATTTCTGAAAAAGGAAATCAAACAAATGGAATATGGTTGAAAAATTAACCTATCAGTTAATTGCCTATTTTTTCTAATCCTTCAAACGATTTGTATATTGAGTATAATAAAAAAACTTACCTTTACATCTATGAATAAAAGTTCTAAAATAAGTTTTTTGGTAATTCTTTTGTTGTTTTTTTCCTGTAGAAAAGATTTTGAACGCCCCAATTGGGATGTTGATTTGTTGGCTCCTTTAGTGAAAACATCATTAACATTAGACAACTTATTGCCTGATTCTGTGTTGGTAACCAACCCCGACACTTCACTAAAAATTGTTTACCAAACAAGTCTTTTTGATATTGATATGGATTCTATTTTTAGAATTCCTGATACCAACATCACAGAAATATTTTCATTTCCAATTTCCACTTTTCCATCACCAGGTGATGCCTTTTATAGCACCGATAAAGAAACAACACTTGGCGTTAGTAATGGTGTTCAACTAAATCTTGCATCAATAGAATCAGGAAGAATAGAATTAGAAATATGGAGTGAAATCAAAGAAAAAGTAATTATTACGTACACCATACCTATTGCTACAAAAAATGGTGATACCTTGATTTTACAAGAATTAATCCCAGCAGGAACAACCTCACAAGCAGGTTATTTTACAACAAGTGTTGATATTAGTGGTTATGAATTAGATTTAACTGGTATTTCCAAAACGAAAGTGAATACTTTTGTTACAAGAGCAGTTGGTAGGTTAGATACCCTTGCAGCAGGTCCAGTGGTAGTTCAGGCAGGAGAGAAAATTACTATATCCAACAAGTTAATTGATGTTGTACCGTCTTATGTGCGTGGTTATTTTGGTAATCAACAGTATCATTTTGGTCCTGAAACTACCGATTTTAATGCTTTCAGCAGAATCCTCGCAGGAACACTTGACCTCAACCAAGTTGATGTAAATTTGAGTTTTGAAAATGGAATTGGTGTTGATGCTCAAATCACACTCAATCAATTAGCCGCTACAAATACAAAAAATGCTTCAACCATTTCCCTCACTCATCCCATTATAGGAAATTCACTAAACATCAATCGAGCATTGCAAACTTTTTCTGTTCCAGAAGTTAATTATACCTATTTAAATACGCTTATCAGCACAAGCAACTCAAACATCGACCAATTGATAGAAATTTTTCCTAACCAACTGTTGTTTGATATCAACTTACACATCAATCCATTTGGAAATCTTTCGGGCAACAATGATTTTGTATTTAAAAACCATCCCTTAAAAGCAAATTTGAATGTAGAATTTCCATTGTCAATAATAGCCAACAACCTTACGCTTGTTGATACCATTGACATTGACTTAGATAAGGAAAGCTCATCAGGTCAAATTTTAAATGGAGATTTAGTACTTTTTGCTGACAATGGATTTCCGTTTAATGCAGCTATTTCACTTCAACTTTTTGATGCATTCAATCAACCACTTTCAACCATTTCTTCACCATCAATAATTGAAGCGGCTCCCTTGAATAGTAATTTAAGAGTTACTTCAAAACAAGCTTCAATGCTGAGATTTTCGCTAACCAATTCTACCATTAACGATTTATATAATGCCAAAAAAATTGCTGTAAAAGTTTCCTTCACAACCATAGGTCAACCTCAATTTGTAAAAATTTATGAAGGTTATAATTTAGACCTTAAAATAGTAGGAGATTTTACTTATAATGTCAACCTAAAATAAGCAAGTTAGTAAAATGAAAAAGTTGATTTTAGTTATCAGTTGTTGCTTTTTAGGTGGTTATGGTAATGCTCAATACAACAATCAGTTTTTTGAAGATACCATTCAACGATTAACTATTTCAAGTGAAATGTATTATAATTATGGCTCTAATGTGATGAACAGTGAAATGCTCAATAAATTCGTTTTTGGAGGCAAAATAGATAAAACAATTAAAAATGATGCCTATAATAATCTTTCTAACAACAATAGATTAGGAGGCGATTTAGAATATCATCTAAATGTTGCCATTCCATTTGATACACTGGTAGGAAAAACAAATGTTTCTCTTATTCTTGGGCTAAGTCAAAAAGAACACGCTGACAGCAAGTTTTCGTCCGATTTATTTCGATTTACTTTTGATGGCAACAAACAATTTGCAGGAAAAACCATCGATATTGGCAATACCGATTTTAATTATTTTAAATACCAACAATTGAATATTGGTTTTATCTCTCACAAAAAAAAACAAGGGAAAATGGCAACTGAAGGAGCAATTGTTTCGTTTATTAAAGCCCAAGAAAACCTCGAAATGGAGATCAATAAAGGGACTTTGTTTACAGAAGAATATGGGAGAGAAATTGACTTAACATTAGATTACACTTTTTATAGAAGCGATACCAATCATACCGGAATTAGTGCTTTTAATGGCTATGGCGTTTCCACCGAATATTTTAAACAACTTTACCTCAAAAATGGAGATAAAATCTATTTAAACCTAAAAGACGTTGGTTTTGTGTATTGGAATAAAAAATCAATTAACTATCAGACTTATGATTCTTATCACTTTGAGGGAATAGAAGTAGATAATATTTTTGATTTAAACGATAGCTTACTAAACACTATTTCAAAAGATTCTCTTATAGAAAACATTGGTTCTATGAAACAGAAACAAGGAGAGACAAAACTACTACCAACTTCATTTACTATTGATTACACTAAATACATCAATGAAAAATGGCAATTTAATGGAGGGATTTATTACAAGATTTTTGCTAATTATTTTCCTTTGTTTTATACTAATACTTCTTATTTTGTTACTCCAAATTTTATTACTAGAGTTCATCTTTCTTACGGAGGATATGGAAAACTAAATTTAGGATTAGCCTTGGCATATCAACTAAAAAACAGCTACACATTATTTGTTGGTAGCAATAATATAGATGCTTTTATTTCTCCTTCAACTTCATTTGCCAATAATGGTTTTGTGGGAATAAAAGCACAATTTTGAGTAACTTTGTAATCATATACTAATGCATAAAATCATACACATATTATTTATATTACTTCCTCTTTTTAGCTTGGCTCAAAAAGACACCATTGCTCACTTATATGCTATTGGAGGAATAGGAATAGATGTTGGAGAATCCATTGAAGCAACTTCGGACGGAGGCTATATTATTGTTGGTTCAAATTCTACCAACACAACAGGAAATACAGATGTTTATTTACTCAAAGTAGATTCGCTTATTAATATTGAATGGAGCTACTCATTAGGCGGAACAAACAACGATTGGGGCTATGCTGTGAAACAAACTTACGATAAAGGATATATTATTGCAACAAGTTCAAACAGTTATGGAAATGGTGGTTATGATGCAGTTTTGATGAAAAGAGATAGTTTAGGAAACTATGAGTGGACAAAAAAATACGGAGGCAATGATTGGGATTTTGTGTATGATTTAACCATCACTTACGATAGTGGTTTTGTATTTTGCGGAGAAACTTATAACAACACCGCTGGTCAATCGGATGTATTTGTGGTGAGAACCAATAAAAATGGAGATACACTTTGGACAAAAACCATAGGTGGAAATTTAATTGACAAAGGAAATTCCATTATTGAAACTTCCGATAGTAGCATCGTTATTGCTGGAATGACCACTACAACTACAGATTCTGTACAGATGTATATGATAAAATTAAGTCCAACAGGAAATTTAATTTGGGATGTTGCTTATGGTCCAGCAGGGTATGAAGAAGCAAATTCAGTTATAGAAACTGCAAATGGAGATTATGTATTAGGAGGAGTTACAACGAGTTTTACACCTAATAATGATAATGATTTTTACCTAATTAGAGCCGATAGCAGTGGAAATTTTATTTGGGGTAATTATTTTGGGAATCAAGGGGAAGAAATTATTTATGATATAGTAGAATTGGCTGATGGAGATTTTTTTAATACCGGACATACAACGGCAGCAGGTAATGGAGGAAAAGATGCGTTGGTTTTTAA
>PCUH01000040.1:0-821 GCA_002770955.1 Flavobacteriales bacterium CG18_big_fil_WC_8_21_14_2_50_32_9
GAAAGAACAGAATCTATTGTTGTTTGTGCTTTAATATTTATGGATAAAACTAACAAGGGTAGAATTATATAGAATGACTTTTTCATATTGTTTCTGATTTTGAATTAGATAAAAAATACACTACAGGAACAATAAAAATGTTGAGTAGTGTGGAAGTGAGCAGCCCACCAAGTATGACCTTTGCCATTGGACTTTGTATTTCATTACCGGGCAAATCTCCTGCAATGGCTAAAGGAATTAATGCCAAACCTGCTGTTAGCGCAGTCATTAAAATTGGACTTAGTCGGTCTTTAGAACCCTGAATAACGGTATCATATAAATCCAACCCATCCTCCTGCAAGGTTTTGTAATGCGACACCAACAGAATACCATTTCGTGTAGCTACTCCAAAAAGGGTAATAAAACCGATGATGGCAGGAATGCTTAAAATTCCACTTGTAAAATAAATGCTGAATACGCCACCGATTAGAGCTAAAGGTAAATTAAGTAAAATAATTCCCGAAATCTTAACATTCTTAAATTCCTGAAATAGCAATAAAAATATAACCAGCAAAGAAAGTAGGGATGTCGCTACTAAGATTTTTGAGGCTTCTGCTTCTGCTTCAAACTGACCGCCATACTCAATATGATAGCCTTCGGGAAATTTTATTTTTTCGTTGATTATTTGTTGAAGATCTTCCACAACACTTTTTTGGTCACGTCCAACTACATTGGCGGATACAACGGTTTTACGTTCCACATTTTCCCTGTTAATGGTATTTGGTCCACTTGTGCTTATTACATCAGCCACATAATGCAGGGGAATTTTCTTTTGTGTCGCG
>PCUH01000040.1:839-3409 GCA_002770955.1 Flavobacteriales bacterium CG18_big_fil_WC_8_21_14_2_50_32_9
TTATTTGTAGCAGTTTGACCATTCACAATTGACAATTCACCATTGCCAACGTCAATCAACGTATTGCGAATGTTTTCAATTTTAGTTCTGTTTTCTTCATCAAATCGAACCACCAAATCAAAGGTTTTCGCTCCTTCATAAATGTCGGACACCTTTTCTCCTGCAATAGCTGCATCTACAAATTCATTAAATGCTCCAATGCTAATTCCATAATGGTTCAGTAAATCACGTTTGGCTTTTATTTGTATTTGTGGGATTTCAACTTGCTGTTCAACACTCAAATCCACCAATCCGTCAATATTTTGGATTTCATTCTTGATTAGATTGGAAAGCGAAAACAGTTTGTTCAAATCATCACCGAATATTTTAATGGCGATGTTGGCACGTGTTCCTGATAACATATGGTCAATTCGATGACCAATGGGTTGACCAATAGTAATATTAGCACCTGAAATACCAGCCAATTTTTTACGAACTTCTGCCATAAAATCTGCACGATTTCTGTCATCTAAGGTAAACGGAGCATCAATTTCAGAAGCATTTACCCCCTGTGCGTGTTCATCCAGTTCAGCCCTTCCCGTTCTTCTTGTGGTAATTTTTATTTCGGGAACAGTAAGCAATGCTTTTTCTATGTCAGTGCCAATTTTATTGCTTTCTTCCAGAGAAATCCCGGGCAAACTCACTGCACTTATTACCAAAGAACCTTCATTGAATTCGGGTAAAAAGCTTCTTCCAAGTTGACTAAAAGCCAATAAAGCAAGTACAAACAAAACAACACATCCGGTAATCATTATTTTTTTCCAACGCATTACTTTTTCAAGCAGTCGGATATATATTTTTTGGAGTCGCTCTACCAACCAACTTTCTTTGTGTTGTTTTTGCAACATTTTGTCATTGGTTAATAAATAACTGCACAACACAGGCGTAAGCGTAATTGAAACAATCAGCGAAGCGAAAAGGGCTACAATAAAGGCAATGCCAAGAGGTGCCAACAATTTTCCTTCCATTCCCGACAAAAAGAAAAGAGGAACAAATGCAACGATGATAATAAATGTGGCATTAATGATGGATGTCCGAATTTCAAAAGATGCATCAAAAATTACTTTCAATTTGTTGACTTGTTTTTCTAATGGTTTTTTAGCGTTTTCTTTCAGTCGCTTAAACACATTTTCCACATCAATAATAGCATCATCAACCAAATCGCCAATAGCGATTGCCATTCCTCCCAAACTCATGGTGTTGATAGTAAACCCAAGCCATTTCAAAGTCAATATGGCTACTATTAAAGATATAGGAATTGCTACAAGAGAAATGACAGTTGCTCTCCAATTCATTAAGAACAAAAAGAGAATGATGATGACAAAAGCAGTTCCTTCCAACAACACTTTTTGAATGTTGCTAATGGAGGCATTGATAAAATCTGCCTGACGAAATATTTTTGTATTGATGTGAACATCTTTGGGCAAATTGCTTTGCATATCTATTATGGCTTCATCTATTTTATCGGTCAACTCCAATGTATTGGTTGCAGGTTGTTTCATCACGGTCATTATCACAGCAGGTTCACCTTTTAGCGAACCGTCACCGATTTTTGGAGCAGCACCGATTTTAATTTCAGCAACATCTTCAATTTTTACAGGATTGCCATTTACCAATTTAATGACTGATTTGCCTATTTCATTTACGGAATTAGTTCTTCCAATTCCCTTTATGATATATTCATTTCCATATTCGTTGATAAACCCACCAGAAGAATTTCCGTTTGCTTCTTCGCTTGCTTTCAATAATTCAGTAAGCGAAATAGTGTAAAAATCCATTTTTTGGGGTGAAGCCAAAATTTGATATTGCTTGTACTCTCCGCCAATAATCACTACTTGTGCCACACCGCCAGTTGCCAATAATCTTGGACGGATGGTCCAGTCGGCAATGGTGCGTAGATCCATTTGACTGGTAGAATCTGCCGTCAAACCGATGAGCATAATTTCACCCATAATACTGGATTGCGGAGCCATTGTAGGATTACCAACACCAACTGGAAGATTTGCACCAACGGCAATAATTTTTTCATTAACGATTTGACGGGCTTTAAAAATGTCAGTATTCCATTCAAATTCTACCCAAACAATGGAAATCCCTGCCGAAGATGAACTTCGTACCCTACGTACATTTGTTGCTCCATTTACGGATGTTTCTATAGGGAACGTAACGAGTTTCTCTACTTCTTCAGGTGCCATTCCGTGTGCTTCGGTAAGCACAACTACTGTAGGAGCGGTAAGGTCAGGAAACACGTCCACTTCCATTTTTGAGGCTACATAAGAGCCAAACACAATCAACAATACCGAAGCCACTACAATGAGTAGGCGATTGTTGAGTGCGAAATTTATAATTTTGTTTAACATAGTTGTCAATTGTGAGTTGTGAATTGTGAATTGTGAATTGTGAATTGTGAATGGTGAATGGTGAATCTCCTATTGACTTATTGACCATTGACCTATTGACCATTAACCATTGACCATTAACCATTGACCTATTGACTATTGACCATTAACCATTGACCATTAACCTATTGA
>PCUH01000040.1:3458-6208 GCA_002770955.1 Flavobacteriales bacterium CG18_big_fil_WC_8_21_14_2_50_32_9
TATCATCCCAGAGAGCATCTTGAAACATTTTACCATAGATTTACCTAATGTCTCTGTATTTATATTTTTTAAATATCCTATATCGTGAGCAATATCGAGTGCTGCATCAATTTCAATTACAGAACCTCTTGAAATCTCAAAATATCGTTTTCGCTCTACTTCCGATTTTCTGGATGAACCTTCTGCTATATTTAAATGAACAGAAAGAGCAGCTCTTCTGATTTGGGAAATCATTCCAAATTTTTCTTCAGATGGCAGAAGTACTGATAACTTATAACATTCTGTTACAAATGTCCTTGATGCTTGATAGACATCTAATTTTTGATGATTTAGTTTTAAATACATATACTTTTATTTTAAAATGTTTTGTTACTATAATTAATAAATTCAATATTGACCATTCACCATTCACCATTGACCATTCACAAAATTAGTGTTCGTGACCGTGAGCAGGTAAAGTACCCGATGCGGTGGATAATTTAATTTGATAAGCTCCTTTAATAACAACCCGTTCACCTTCTGAAACACCTGAAAGCAATTGCACATTTATGCCATCACTTGCACCGAGTTTAACTTCTCTTTTTTGAAAACTTTCACCACCTAGTTGCACATATACATAGAATTTCCCTTGTTCTTCCATTAATGCCGATACAGGAATTACCAATACGTTCAGAAATGGAGCAGATTTCAGATAGACTTCTGCAATAGAACCGGGAATAATGTTCCCAATGTTGTCAACTTCAAAAGTTACTGGAATGAAAGGAGATGCAGTAGAAGCACTCTTTCCGAATGAAATGATTTTACCATTCAATTCCTGTGTGTTGAAAACCGTTTCAGAACTTATGGTCTTGAAATTGGCTGATGTAATTGAAGGGAGTTTACTGAAATACCGCTGCGATACGTTGGCTTGTAAAACCAACTTTTTGTTTTGAGAAATAATGGCGAGAGGAGTTCCTGCTTCTACATATTGCCCTTCACTGACCAAAATATTCTTTACAAAACCTGCCATTGGAGAAGAAACATTTTGTCCTTTGGCTGAATAGTTTTTGGAAATATTATAAAATGCAGTTTGGGCATTTTCAAAATTAACTTTCGCTTGTAAAAAGTCTTTTTGAGAAACGATATTGTCTTTTACCAATTCACTTGCCCGATCAAAATCTGCTTTTGCCTTGTCGTAATTAACTTTCGCTTCTTTGTAAACAACATCTATATTGCTTTCTGTGATGTTCCCCCCTGAAATGGTAAACAAATTCATTCCATTAGTCACTTCCGAGCCAATAATTGTTTTATTTCCTGAAAACAAAACAATTCCACTCGCACTTGCAGTTACAATCATTTCGTCTCCCGGAGCTGAAAGAATTTGTCCATTGGTTTTAATAATGTCGCTAAACGATTGCTTTACAACAGGTGCGTTGGCAAACTCCACTTTCCAAGCTTGTTCTTTCAGATAGGTAATTTCACCAGCGTCTGCCGTTACCGTTTGTTTGTCTAATGCAGTGTGTTCATCAGGATAAACTGTTATGTTTTCTATTACAATTTGGTCGGTATAGTCCTTGGTTTCAATATCGAATAGAAGCTTTCCGACTCCCGCTGTTTTCGGGCTTAGTGCCAATCTGAAAATTCCAGGTGAACTTGCAGAATCAGCACTGTTTCGAATACCGTTTTCACCTACAATCAAACTCACGGTTACTTTTCCTTCTGTAAGCGGTAAAAAGTTTTCACCCAAAATGGTAAAATGGGCTGCGAAATTTGAATTACTACCAACTACCAAAGGTTTAAACTCTACAAAGAGTTCAGATTTATCTGTAAAAATGGTATAAGCAAGCGGTTCTAAACTGTTTATTTCGTGTTCGTGACCATGCTCATCTGCTGTTTTATCGGTACAACCGACAAACAAGAGTACAAACAAAGTCATCATTGCTGATATTGTTTTCATAATCTAAAGAATTTAAAAGTGATTAATGCTTGTGGCTTCCGTCTTCGTGACTGTGTCCGTGTTCTTCATTATTTATAGAAGTACTGTCATTTTCTACCTTAAATTCTTCTTGATGATGTTCGTGTGTCGAGCCATCTTCATGTTCGTGTGTTCCTGTGGTATGCTCGTGAGCTTCACCATCGTGAGAATGTTCATTGTTTTTTTTGTCGCTACATCCGGCAAATAAAAGGGCTACAATAGCCAATGATAATATGGATTTCTTCATCGTTTAAAATTTTTGAATGGAATAAATTAGTAAATGTGTTTGCCAATTAAATTAACAAACAGAATTAACCCTTTGAAAAATCAAAGGAAATTAAACGATGAAAGTAGGGGGTGCCCTTAATCCTGTAGGAAGGTGGTATTGCGAGTTTCGATGAACATCTTTGTATGGCGGTGAATTTTGCCTGACAAATTCACCGATATTTTGAAACACAAAAGCTTCAGTTAATACACAAGAAGATGGATATAATTGTTTTGATAATGAACTAGTAAAAGAATGATTGCTTAAAAAAGTAACATCATCTTCACTGTGCTGGAAATGAGAAAACAAATGTTTGAAATCAGATTCTTCATCCTCATTATTTTCATCTTCTTCATCTCCGTGCTGATGTTTGCTAGCATGATGGTGGTCAGCTGAATGATGATTATGCACTACAATAACTTGCTCAAAATCGTGATGATGATGTGGAATGAGATTATGCCCAAGCAGTATTGCCAGAGCGGTAAACATCATTAATATGGAGCCATATTTTTTAAGCATCAGCCACAAAAA
>PCUH01000324.1:0-3920 GCA_002770955.1 Flavobacteriales bacterium CG18_big_fil_WC_8_21_14_2_50_32_9
AGTAAATTACAAATTACTGATATTAAGTAATTTAAAAATTTTATTGTTTTATAATGTATTTAAAATCAAATAAATACACCAACCCCGAAAGTTCAGAAGATTAATATATGGAGCTGTTTTTTAATTTTAGTTTGTAGTTAATGAATCATTAATAGAAGTGTAGTTTTTTAACGAATCGAGTTGAAAATTACTAATCCCTTTCACATTTTCACAATCCAAACAAGTCAATCCTTTTTCTAACATTACCCATTTTTTGTCTAACATTTTTTTGTCATAGGTATTGGTAACATTATCCACATCATAGATAAGCTCCTTCAATGATTTGTCTAAATATACCACTTGATAAAGCGGAATATAGAGTGTTAATTTCACATGTTGACCTCTAATTTTATTTTCTTTTAATGTAGAAAAGAAATTATTTAACTGTAATGTTGAATCCAACATATCATAACTGTAATTTATTGTTTGAGCATTCTTTAATGCTTCTTTATAATTACTTCCGTGAGAAGAAAATTTGGTTTTTAACAACAAACTATCTGACTCGCTTTTTTTAATTGTTAATTTCACAAATTGAAGATAAAGTAGTTCTTCATCTAAAGAAATACTCGTGATTTCATCTTCAACAATTCCTTCTCCAGGCATTTCTGTGTTGCTTGATTTTAGCACCAATATACTTGAACTTGATTCAATGTGTTCTGTTTTAATTAGGTGTTCATCAGTAGCAAATTCTTTAGCAACTTTTATTCCCACTAAACTACTAAGCGATAGACCAATTACAAATAAAACAATTAATGTAATAGGAACACTATAGTGTGATTTTATTTTAAATAAGATTTTGATTGCTAGATAAATAATAGAAACAATAGGAACGCCAATGGTTAAAAGAAGTCCAAAGCTTGCTAAATAAAATTCATCTTCGGAATTAAAAAATAAATTAAATAAATCGTAGGAAGCAATAGAAAAAATACCCTCATTGGTAATTGATATGATAGCTGTTGAGCCAAATAAAGTTGCTATTAAAGTAACCAATAAAAAGGTTCCAACAATTAAAAATGTAATACCAATAACTTTACCTAAAACATTAAAAATTGTAGTTAGCACACTACCAATAGCTGTAACAATATTTTCAATGATATTTCCAATTTTTACAGAAAATTTTTCTGTATCCATGTTTTTTATTTTTTCATTTACTTTTTGAGCTTCTTCTTCAAAAGTTTTTCCAATATTTTGAATGTTGATGGGCTCTCCTTTCATTTTCAGTTTGTCGGAAGCAGTTTTTGCTTCAGGCATAACCATCCATAATATGATGTAAGTAAGTACTCCAAATCCCATAAAAAAAGCAGCTACAAAAAATAATCTAATCCAAACAGTATCTAATCCAATATAGGCAGCTAAACCAGATGAAACTCCTCCTAAAATTCGTTCATCAGGATTTCTAAATAGTTTTTTGTCTTTTCGTGTGTGTTGTGCTTTAGAGTGAATAGGTTCTTCCTCTTCCTCAGTAATGTATTGCTCAGGTTCTCCCATTATGGCAATCATTTTTTCAACATCTAATGAAATGATTACTTGATTTCCATCGCTAATTACTTCGTTAAAAAGCTCGGCAATACGAGATTCAATATCTTGCATTATTTCGTCTCTTTCTTCAGAGTTGTTGAAATTACTTTTTATTTTGTTTAAATAGCTTTTCAAGGTTTCGTAAGCATCCACTTCGATATGAAAAACTATTCCGCTTATGTTAATTGTTAGTGTTTGATTCATCGTTGTTTTTGTTTAGTTAAATTTAATTTTTAGATTTTCTAGTTAATTCTACCGCTTTTACTAAATCGTTCCAAGTGGAGGCTAATTCAATTAAAAATTTCTCTCCTTTTTCGGTGAGTTGATAATATTTTCTTGGAGGACCTGAAGTTGATTCTTCCCAACGGTAAGAAAGTAATGCTGCATTTTTTAATCGAGTTAATAAAGGATAAAGTGTCCCTTCTACCACAATTAATTTTCCGGCTTTCAGCTGATCAATAATTTCAGAAGGATAAGCCTCTCCATTATTAAGAATAGAGAGTATGCAGTATTCTAACACTCCTTTTCTCATTTGGGCTTTGGTGTTTTCTATATTCATAATTTAGAGAATTTGAATGTTAATATCAATGTAGTAAGTAATGTTTTTTTCTAATGAGCATATTTCTGAACCTAATTTTTTAAATTGTGCTTTTATATATGCCTGAATTTCTTCTGTACTTCCCGAAACATTTTTTACTTCAATTTCATTGTGGTCGTTAATCATAAATGCCACTTTTACAATTCCATTGTTCGATTTCTTTTTTAATCTTTCTGGAAGTTTTAATTTTTCGCTTAGCTTTTTTTCAAGTGCACAATTATTATTATTATCATTATTATCATTTATTGGATGTGCAAAGCAAGTAAAACTAAATCCAAATACAATTGCTATTAATACTATTTTTTTCATTTTTTATCTTTTTTAAATGTTTAACCTATTATTTTACATTGCAAAGATATATATAAAAAATAGTATTATGCAATACATAGTACTAATTTATTTTTTAATTTATTGAATATCAATGAGAATAATTTTAAATGAATTGTTTTAAGCAATTATTTTGAACGAAAAAGAGGGGTGAAATTTATTTCAAATTTCATTTAAAATGAAAAAATTGGAGGGATTTTAGAAGAAATGAGTTGTTTTTACCCAGAAAATTAACTTCGTTGAACTCGCAAGCTCGGTTCACAAATTTTCTACGAAAAAAGTAATACCAACAAATTTAGCTATTTTCAATAGTCCAAATTTGGGTATTACCATTCCGATAATTATCGAAATGGATTAACCGCTTTGCTTCCCACAGCCCTTCGCACATTCATACAATTCGCTTCGCTTTTGCATGAATAAAGCGGGATAAGTACAAAGAAAATGTTTCTTTTATTAAAAATATATTGTGTCTCTTAGAAATCGGGGCAAGTATAATGAATAAGGTTAAAAATACTCTTTATATATACTCAAATCACTTAGTTTTTCGAGTAATTTGAGTATAGTTAAACACTTTCATCTTCCTTTTTACATTGTTCTTCAGGTAAAGCACCACAAAAACCACAAGCCTCTCCTTCTTTGTTTAAGAAAGGACTGTTACTGGCACAAGTTCCTGCAAATTTGCCATTTTTCTTGAAAAGAATTTTAACTGCAATTCCTGCAATTCCAAGTCCTAATAGTAAAATCGATAATAATAATAGTTTCATTTTTTTAGTTTTTATTAATCAGTGTAAAAAAATCTGCGTAACCCCTATAGCTATCGGGGGTGTACTCCGTGGCAATAGAAATTAGATGGGCATTTAGTTGTAGGTTCTAAATCAATAGGTTATGTAGCTTTGTTATTCTCAATTATCTTATCTAGCCAAACAATCATTTCATCTAAATATGTATCAACAATAGTCCAAACAATTTCATAATCTATCCCAAAATAATCATGAACAATTCGATTTCGAAAGCCTCTTATTCTTTTCCACTCAACTTCAGGATTATTAGTTCTAAAATCTGGGTCAATACGATTTGCAGCTTCTCCAATTATTTCAAAATTCCGAACAACGGCATCAATAGTTTTTTCATCCATTAAAAATGAATCATAATCAAGGTTATTGGTATATCGCTTAATCTTTTGTGCAGACTGCAACATATCATCTAACAATAATAAAACATCACGTTTAGACATATACTAAATCTGAATCAATTGATTTTAAATATTTTTCCTTAATTCCTTTTTTCGAGACTAAATCTACCTTGAATCCAATAATATTTTCTAATTCTTCAGCTAAATCAATAAACTTAATACCTATCCTACCAGAAAACTCTACAAGAATATCCAAATCACTGGAATCACTTTGTTCTTTACGAGAATAAGAACCAAAAATAGCCA
>PCUH01000324.1:3927-5384 GCA_002770955.1 Flavobacteriales bacterium CG18_big_fil_WC_8_21_14_2_50_32_9
TATGGAGTAATCACGAAACAGCCTAGTTTTATGACTAGCTAATGTGTCCTTTATTTCCTTTAATGTTTTCATAAAACAAAAATACCACTTTTCAATCGATTAATGAAATAATCAATTTGACAAATATTGTCATTGTAAATTGCTGATTTGTGTCATTAGTTATAATTAACAACTCGCAACTTCTAATTCTCTATCCATTTTTTTAAATAATCCTTGCAATACTTTTCCTGGACCAACTTCTGTAACGGAGGTGGCTCCATCTGTGAGCATATTTTGCATGGTTTGTGTCCACCGAACGGGAGCAGTAAGCTGAGCAATCAAATTGGTTTTAATTTCATCAGGATGAGTAACGGGTTTAGCGTTTACATTTTGGTAGATAGGACAAATAGGAGCATTAATTTGTGTTTGATGAATGGCAGCAGCTAGTTCTTCTCTGGCTGGTTCCATTAAAGGAGAGTGAAATGCTCCACCTACAGGCAAAATTAAGGCTCTTCTGGCACCAGCTTCCGTAAGTTTTTCGCAAGCAGTTGTTACTGCTTTCACTGAACCTGAAATTACCAATTGACCAGGGCAGTTGTAATTGGCAGGAACAACAACTCCATCAATTTCACTGCAAATTTTTTCCACCACTTCATCTTCTAAATTTAAGATAGCTGCCATAGTAGAAGGCTCTTTTTCACAGGCTTTTTGCATTGCCAATGCTCTTGCTAACACCAATCTCAACCCATCTTCAAACGAGAGTGCATTGGCAGCAACTAAAGCAGAAAATTCACCCAATGAATGACCAGCAACCATATCGGGTTTAAAATTATCACCTAATGTTTTAGCTAAAATTACAGAATGTAAAAAAATGGCAGGTTGCGTTACTTTCGTTTGTTTTAAATCTTCCTCTGTGCCGTTGAACATGATATCGGTAATGCGGAAACCTAAAATTTCGTTCGCTTTTTCAAATAATTTTTTAGCTAAATCAGAGTTTTCGTATAGCTCTTTGCCCATACCTACAAATTGAGAACCTTGACCTGGAAAAACGTATGCCTTCATAAAAATGAGAATTAATTTATAGGGCAAAATTACATTTTTAGCAACAGTTAATAAAGTAAAAACAGTCTAATTTTAGTCAACGAGTTAGTAAACTCAAAAAGTAGTTCTTTCGATTCGTATTTTTCTTAATTTTACGCTCAGTATGAATACCAAAACCATCCGTATCATCATCCTTTTTGCTGTGGTTTCCCTTGTAGGGATGATTGCCACTCAAATTTTTTGGGTAAAAAATGCCTATAATTTAGAAGAAAAGCAATTCAACGACAGAGTTCACTTAGCGTTGACCAATGTTACCCGAGAGTTGTTGAAAATCAACAAAGATGAATCAGTATTGATGAATCCTGTGAAACAAGTGAGTTCCAATTATTTTACTACCATCATCAATGACACGGTTCATCCCTACCTCTTAGAAACCT
>PCUH01000324.1:5391-6350 GCA_002770955.1 Flavobacteriales bacterium CG18_big_fil_WC_8_21_14_2_50_32_9
AAAACACTTTACGAACCGTAATTTGAATATTGATTTTGAATATGTGATTTATGATTGTTTCACTGATTCTGTTGTGTTTGGAAATTACATTTCCATTGCAGAAACTGATAAAGACGAACTTCAAGCTGTTTCTTATAATATGGAATGGGATAAAGACGGACACTATTTTGGGGTTTATTTTCCCACCAAGCAATCCTACATCATGAATAAAATGGGAATTTGGATTTTTTCATCTTCCATCATTCTTATTATTATTATGTTCTTTTCCTATACCATTAATATTATATTGAAGCAAAAGCGGCTTTCTGAAATTAAAAACGATTTTATAAACAACATTACCCACGAGTTTAAAACACCTATTTCTACTATTTCGCTCTCAGCAGAAGTACTGTTAAATCCTGATATCATTAATCAACCCGAACGATTAAAAAATTATGCAAAAATAATTCAAGATGAGAATAATAGATTAAAAAATCAGGTGGACAAAGTGTTGCAATTAGCTACCATTGAACGAGATAAATTGAAATTAGAAAACGAACCTATAGATATTCATCAATTAATAATTGACTCAGTTAAAAGTTTTGAACTATTGGTAAAACAGCAAGAAGGGGTAATAACTACTTATTTTAATGCAACGGATTTTATTTTTTATGGAGATAAAATACACATATCTAATGCGTTGTATAATTTAATTGATAATGCCATTAAATATTCACCAGAAAAACCCGAAATTAGCATTTCCACATCGCCTTATAAAGATGGAATTGAAATAAGTGTTAGAGATAATGGTATTGGTATTTCTGATGAAGCTCACAAACAAATTTTTGAAAAATTTTATAGAGAACCAACAGGAAATGTGCATAATATTAAAGGTTTTGGATTAGGGTTAAACTACGTAAAAACAATAGTTGAAGCCTATAATGGAACAGTTCGATTAGTAAGTAAAAAAGGAGAGGGTT
>PCUH01000201.1:0-4082 GCA_002770955.1 Flavobacteriales bacterium CG18_big_fil_WC_8_21_14_2_50_32_9
ATTCTTCTTTTAGTTTGGTAATTAATATTTCTGCTGAATAAGGTTTTAATAATCCTGCCATATCCTTGATAGCTAAGATATGAATTCCTTCATCTCTTAAGCGTTTTGCTAAATCTACATAATAATTCAGGGTATATTTTTTTTGATTGGGATCTAAAATATCTCCTGTATAACATATACAACCTTCTGCTATAGAATTAGTTCGCTCTTTAACGGCTTTAATACTTGTTTTCATTCCATCTAGCCAATTTAAAGAATCGAAAATTCTAAAAACATCTATTCCATTTTCAGCCGATTTTTCTATGAATTTTTCTATTAAATTATCTGGATATGCTGTATATCCAACTGCATTAGAACCTCTAATAAGCATTTGCAACAAAGTGTTTGGCATGTGTTCTCTAAAAAGCTGCAAGCGTTTCCACGGACATTCTTTTAAAAAACGATAAGAAACATCAAATGTGGCACCTCCCCATACTTCCATTGAAAAAACTTCTGGATTATTTTTCACAAAACGATCAGCTACATTTAGCATATCTAACGTCCTCATTCTTGTTGCTAATAATGATTGATGGGCATCTCTAAATGTTGTATCTGTGTAATGAATTTTTTTATCTGCCCTAACCCACTGAGCAAATTTTTCAGGACCTAATTCATTTAATTTCTGTTTTGTTCCATCAGGAAAAGGAGCAAATCGATCAAAATCAGGAAGAATAGGTTCTATTAATATTTTATTCTTGTCCACATATTTAACATCAGGATTACCATTTACAATAGTTTCACCTAAATAGTTTAATAATTTTGTTCCTCTGTCTCTTGTTCTTTTAAATACAAACAGCTCAGGATGATTTTCAATAAATTGAACTGTTGCATTTCCATTTTGGAAAGTTTCATTGGTAATAACATTTTGTAAAAACTTAATATTTGTTTTCACACCTCTAATCCTAAATTCTGATAAAGCTCTATTTAATCTTTGAGCTGCTCCTTTTAATGTTCTTCCAGAAGCACTTACCTTACAAAGCATGGAATCGAAAAAAGGGCTGATTTGTGTTCCTGGAGATGAGCTTCCTTCATCTAACCGAATACCAAAACCTGCAGCATTCCTATATGCTATTATGGTTCCATAATCTGGTTTAAAATCTAATGAGGGATCTTCTGTTGTTATTCTGCATTGAATAGCAAAACCATGGCATTTAATATCTTCTTGATTTTTAATGAAAATTTGAGGATGACTTAGTTTTCGTCCTGTTGCTATTACAATTTGAGAACGAACAATATCTATGCTGGTAATTTCTTCTGTTATAGTATGCTCTACTTGTATGCGGGGATTTACCTCAATAAAATAAATGTTTTCATTCTTATCTACTAAAAACTCAACTGTACCTACATTACTGTAATTCACTTTTTTAGCAATGTCTAATGCAAATTTATACAGTGTTTCTTTTGTTTCTTGTTTTATGGACGAACAAGGAGCTACTTCAACAACTTTTTGAAACCTACGTTGCACCGAACAATCTCTTTCATAAAGATGAACAATGTTACCGTGCTCATCTCCCATTATTTGAACTTCAATATGCTTGGGATTTTCAACAAATTTTTCAATAAACACAGTACTGTCTCCAAAAGCCCTTAGTGCCTCATTTCTAGCTTCATTAAAAGCTTTACTTATTTCATCCTTGCTTCTTATAATTCGCATACCTCTTCCACCTCCTCCTGAAGCCGCTTTAAGCATAATGGGGTAACCTATTCGTTCTGCTTCTTCTAAAGCAATTTTTTCTGAAATAACATCTTGATTGTTTCCCTGAATGACAGGAACTCCTGTTTCTATGGCTATTTTTTTTGCTGCAATTTTATCGCCTAACAAAGCCATTGCCTCTGGTGTTGGCCCGATGAATTTTATTCCTTCTTCCCTACATCTAATTGCAAACATTACATTTTCAGATAAAAACCCATATCCTGGATGTATGGCATCAACTCCTTTTTCTTTTGCTAACTGAACAATTGTTTCTATATCTAAATAGGGTTTTAAGGCTTCTTCATCTTTTCCTATTTGATACGCTTCATCTGCTTTAAATTTATGTAATGAATACCTATCCTCATAGGTAAAAACAGCAACTGTTCTTATACCCAATTCGGAGGCTGCTCGCAAAACCCTAATAGCTATTTCTCCCCTGTTTGCTACTAATAACTTATTGATTTTAAGGTACTCTAAATTATCTTTCATTTTAAAAAAATTGTTATATCATTGTATTTACAAATGTAATAATTACTGTTTATTAGCCTATCAAAAAAACACATGGTCTTTTAGTTAAATCGATTTTAAAATTTTTCCACTCTGCAATGGTTTTTGTATGAATTTGCTCCGAAGAAAGTGTTATATCTACTGCAATACAAAGCTTTGAAGATGGATTACAATTTAACAATAAATCATCAAACACATGCTGATTTCGATAAGGTGTTTCAATGAAAAGTTGTGTTTGCTTTTGAGCATTGGCAATTCGTTCTAATTCTTTTAATTTTCGAACTCTATCTTTTTGTTCTTTTGGCAAGTACCCATTAAAACAAAAACTTTGACCGTTAAAACCACTCGCCATTAATGACAATAATAAGGATGAAGGACCTACCAATGGCACCACTTTAATGTTGTTTTCGTGAGCTAAAGCCACAACATCTGCACCAGGGTCAGCAACGCCTGGACAACCTGCATCAGAAATTACGCCTATGTTTTTTCCTTCAAAAATAGGTTTAAAAAAGGTTGGCAACATATCTAAATTTGTGCGTTTGTTTATTTCATAAAAAATTAAATCATCAATTTTTTTTTCTGGAGCTACTCTTTTAATAAATCTTCGTGCAGTTTTTATATTTTCTACAATAAAAACATCTATTTCTTGCACAATTTTATTGTTATAAATTGGTATTACCTGATCATAAGCAGATTCTCCCAAGGTAACTGGTAATAAGTATAGTATCCCGTTTTTTATCATCATTTTAATTTATTAATCAATTCATTGCACGCTTTATCTAACAATTGAAACACCTCTTCAAAACCTTTTTCTCCACCAAAATAAGGGTCTGGAACACTTTTGTTTTGGTTAGGATACGTTAAGTTAAGGAATAAACTTGTTTTTTCTTTATCACTATCATTTCTAGCTAAAGCAATAATGTCGTAATAATTAAAGGAATCCATCGCAAAAATAAAATCAAATTCATCAAAATCAGAGATAGAAAATTGTCGTCCTCTTTGGCGAGAAATATCTATTCCATATTCCATTCCTTTTTTTTGCATTCTTTTATCTGGAGCTTGCCCAACATGGTTGTCGCAAGTACCCGCAGAATCAACTACAATATTCAATTTATTTTCTTTTACTTTAGCCTCAAAAATTCCTTGTGCCATTGCCGATCTGCAAATGTTTCCTAAACAAACAAATAGTACTTTTTTCATGTATATATTGTTAAAAAAAACTTCTATTACTTTTCTTCTTCATTCATTATCTTACTTTGAAGTTTTATAGATTCTATATGAATTTCAGTAAATACATTTCTGATAAAATCTTGTCCTAAGCCTTTTTCAATGGCTTCCTCTAATGATTTATTTAGAATTTCTTCCCATCTTTTTGGTTGAAGAATTTGAACTTGATTTGTCTTTTTATATTTCCCTAATTGAGTAACGATTTGCATTCGTTTAGATAAAACATCAATTAAATCACTATCCAACACATTTATTTTTTGACGGAGTTTATCAATTTCTGAAGTTAAAGCTGGGGATAATTTACCTTTTCTTATTACTAATTTCTCTAATAAAACCAATAAATCACTTGGGGTTAGCTGTTGTTGAGCATCGCTCCAAGCTAAGTCTGGAGTTAGATGTGATTCTATCATTAAACCATCAAAATCTAAATCCATAGCTTTTTGAGCAACATGAAATAGGGTTTCTCTTTTACCGCAAATATGACTAGGGTCGCAAATTAGGGTTAGTTCAGGAAAATGTTGTTTCAATTCTATTGGAATTTGCCATTGTGGAGGATTTCTAAAGTTAGAATCTCCATATTTTGAAAAACCTCTATGAATTGCTCCTATATTTGTAA
>PCUH01000201.1:4093-10288 GCA_002770955.1 Flavobacteriales bacterium CG18_big_fil_WC_8_21_14_2_50_32_9
AAAAATCGTTCTAAAGCACCTTCCCATAACATTAACTCAGGATTAATGGGGTTTTTAACCAAAACAATTGCTTTTGAGTTTCCTTGAAGTGAATCGGCAATGTCTTGAACAGCAAATGGATTTACAGTGGTTCTTGCTCCTATCCATAAAATATCTACCTCATGTTTCAGTGCTTCTTCAACGTGTTTTGCAGTAGCTACTTCAACTGTTGTTTTCAATCCTGTTTGTCGTTTTGCTTCCAAAAGCCACTTCAAGCCTACTGTTCCAGCTCCCTCAAAACTACCTGGCTTTGTTCTTGGCTTCCAAATTCCTGCTCTTAAAACATCTATTTTGATTGTTTTTTTTAATGCTATTGCTGTAGAAATAAGTTGTTCTTCAGTTTCAGCACTACATGGTCCACTAATGATTATTGGTAGCTTATTTTTTTGTGATAATAAATGATTAATCGATTTCAAATGAGTAATAATTTTCTACAAAGTTAACTAAGAATATACTTAAATCACATGGAATTTCAAATATAAAATGAAACAATATAAGCTCCTGCAGAAATTAAAACAATAAGTGTTGTATAAAAAAGTGATTTTCTTCCATTTTTAGAAAGGGACTGGTAAATGAAGGAATGTTTATTTTTTAAATTTTCCATTTTGTTACTACTCAGGTAGATTAATGTTTTTAACCCAACAATATGCAGATGAGTAATAACAAGAAGTAATTAAAATTTTCTTTTTTTTTGGTTAATTAGTAACCCTACATCTTCGCTTATGTATTTTTTATTATCGGCTACCGTTTTTATTGCACGGACTATTTCATTCCTATCTGACTCTTTCAAAACATAACCTAAAGCTCCCGCATCAAAAACATTATTAAAATAGGCTTGTTCCAAGTGCATGGTTAAAATTAAAACATTAACTTTTTTGTTCGATTTTTTAATTGCTCTTGTTGCACTTATCCCATCCAAAAAAGGCATACTGATATCCATTAAAATAACATCAATATCGTTAGCATTTTTATTCATAAATTCAATGGCTTCCAAGCCATTTTCAGCTTCAGCAATTATTTTTATTTCAGGATTTTTATTCAACATTAATTTAATACCATCTCTTATGATTTTGTGATCATCAACAAGTAGTATTTTTATTTCTTTTTCCATTACACAAAAGTTAATTCTAATTATTTATTGGTACTGAAATTAAAAATTCAGAACCTTTCTCTATTTTATCATTAATAATAAATGAACCCGAAAGATAAGTAATTCGAGTTTCTATATTTTTTAAACCTATTCCCTGCACTAATTTTTTTCCATTTAAAACATCACTCAACCCAATACCATCATCTTTTACTTTTATGATTAACAAGTTATCTTTTTCATACATTTCTATCACTACACATGATGCTTTTGAATGTTTTATTGTGTTAGAAATAAGTTCTTGCGTTACCCTATATAATCCTTTTTCAATTTCTCCTTTAAACCGAATTTTTTCAAGACTATGTGAAAAATTAAACGCTATATTATCTGTTGATAATTGTAAATTAGTTACCATATCTTGAATAGCATGAGCTAACCCAAATTGAGTAAGAACTCTACTCATTAAACCGTGCGAAATGTTTCTAGCTTCTTGTATGGATAAATTTAATAAACTTAGCGAGTTATCGTAAACATCTTTGGTTTGATCATCTAATTCATAAACTGTATCTTTTATTGAAATTAAATTCATTTTTGATGCTAATAAAATTTGACCTAATCCATCATGCACCTCTTTTGCAAAGTTTTCCTTTTCTTTTTCTTGTGCATCAATCACATCTCTTATTCTATTCGCTCTGGAACGCTTTAATTCTGTTATATCATACTTTACATCAATAAAATAACTCACCTCATTATTCAAATCTTTCATGGGTATCATTGTAGAAAAAACCCAGTAAAAGTTCCCGTTTTTCTTTTTGTTTCTAATTTCTCCACTCCAAACATTTCCTGATAAAATAGTGTCCCAAATTTGCTTAAAAAACGATTTTGGGTGATAATTTGAGTTAAACATTCGAGTATGTTGACCTATAACTTCCTCATTTGAATATCCTGAGTTTTTTAGTAATTTTTCATTCGCATAAAGAATAACACCGTTTATATCAGTATAAAGCACATTGGTTGAATAATGCAATGCTTTCTCAATTTCCATAGCTTTTAAAATGGCTTCATTTCTTTTGGTTATATCGGTTATAAAGGCAATAATATAATCCAGCGTTTGGTCTGCTTTAAAAATTGATTTCATAAACACCTTGCAACTAACCGAATTTCCATTTTTATGGATGGAATTCTTTTCTAACACCAAGCTCTTTTTTTCTTTTAAAATTAATTTATTAACTTCTGTAGTTATTTCTTCCACACTTGTTGGAATTGTTAAATCAAAAATAGTTTTGGTTAACAATTCTTTTTTGGTGTAACCAATAATAGAAGTCATTCTTTTGTTAGCATCTATTATTTTAAAATCTTTATCAAAACGAACTATCCCATCATTGGCATTGTTAAAAATAGTTCTATAGTTTTTTTCTTCTTCAATTAATTTATTTTGTGATTCTTCTAGAATTTTATTATTATAATACTGTGTAGTTATATCCTGAGCATTAATTATTAATCCTTCGATGTATTTGTTTTTGAGTTGATTATTTACAGAAAATTGAACATATATATTTTTTTCATTTTTAGCAACAATTTTAGTGAAATATGGATTTTTTGGATTTTTCTCTTTAATAAGTTGCATAAAATTAGCAAACACTTCAATTTTTAAATAACCAGGAACAATTGTTAATATATTTTTACCAATAAGTTCATAGGGTTTGTAACCAAAAATAGCTTCTACCGACTCAGAAACATACTGAATAACTCCACTGTCATTGGTAATTAAAATAACTTCTAGTGAACTTTCTACCAGCGACCTAAAATATTTTTCTTTGGCTATTAAGTTTTTTTGCCATTGATCTCGTTCAATTACATTCGACAATTGTGTTGCAATAAACTCTAATAAATTTATATCACTTTCGCTAAAAGCATCAGCTTCTTTATATGACTTAGTAGTAACAGTCCCGACTATTAACCCTTCACTTTTCAAGGGAAATGAAACCATTATTTTGGGTAATTTGTTTTTATATTCTATCTTATTTTCTTTAATAATTTCTTTTAGTTCATCTTCTGTTTTGATAAACATATTTTTAGTTTTAATAATATACTCAAGCAAACCATTTGAAAAAATTCTCGAATAATTATTCTTGCTAATAGGTTTAATTAATTCATCAGCAAAAACAGGAAATTCAATACACTTTTTTTCAGCATCTACCAACGAAATATTGAAATTTGAGGTGTCTATGATGCTACCTAATGCTTTATATACATATTCTGAAATTGAATTAAAATTAGCTAATCTTCGTTGAGCTTTTTTTGCAATGGTGTAACTTATATCTTTTCTGAGTTCTTCCTTTCTTTTTTCAGTAACATCTCTAAAAACAGCAACTATTTCATAAGGATTGTCATCTTCATCAAAAAAAAGTTGCACATTTGCTAAGGTGTGAATTAATTTTCCATTTTTTTTGATAAGAGTTATCGGATAATCTATCACTTTTTTAGCTTTCATCAACTTCTTAAACAAATCTTCTCGTTGCTCTATGTCATAATAAAAAATTGATGTCGATTTTCCAATTAATTCTTTAGGTTTATAACCCGAAAAATCATAAATAGATGGCGAAATTTCTTCAATAATACTTTCATAATTTTCATTAATTGATGTTCTTAAAAAAACATCCTGAAATGTATTAAACAAGTTTTTATATTTTTTTTTCTCAGCAATCAGTTCATCTTCCTTGGATCTTCTTTCAATTTCGCTAACTAATCTAGGTAAAAAAACATCTATTATTTCTTTTTTTTCTTTAAAATTACTTGCTGGAGCATCGTGCATAAAAACGAGTATTCCCAGGGGAGTAAAATCCCGATTTCTTAGCACTAAACCAAAATAACTTTCTATGTTTAATTTTTTTAAATATTCATCCAAAGGAAATAGTTGCTGAATGTTATTCGGATAAAAACTAATATCATCTGCTAATAGTAAATCACAAGGTGTATTTAACAGATTATAGGTAATATTTTTATTGATTTTTTGATTCGAAGAAAAAACAATAGTTTTCACAAAATTATCGTCTTTTTTATGTTCAAACTGACCAATTAAACAGTGTTTCATACCTAACTCTTTACTCAAAAATTTTGCTATCTCTATAAAATACTCATTTCCGATACGTATATCCAAACTCGTTTTAATATAGCTTGTATATTTTTCAAGTTTCTTTTTATAAAGAATTAATCCCAACGTATTAGCTAAAGTTGTAAATAGCTGAATTTTAGATTCTGATTTTTGACTATTTCTTTCAAAAAAGAGCATTAACACTCCGTAAACATTTTCTTTGTAAAGAATAGGAATGCTGCAATGATTTTCCTTGCACACCATTCTTTCATTTTCCTCTTCTGTATAATCTAAGTACGAAGCGAACTGAGCCTCCTTAGTTAGAGCTGCTTTACCACAATCACAATAACAATTACCAATTTCTACTAATTGGCAGCTTTCAAAAATTTTTTTAGATATATTTTGTTTTGCAACCAACTCAAGTTTTGAGTTTTCATTCACTATAAAAATTAACCCTTTATTACTAAAAGACAAAGAATTAGAAAGGTTCAAAATAATAACTAATGATTTTTTTAAAACAACATTAACATCCTGCTCATTATAAGATAGCTCTAAAAGTTCGTTTATTACAAGTTGTAATTGATGTTGCGTTTTATTTATCATTTAAAAGAAATTATACAAACCATAAAAATAAATAATTAAACTATGATTATTGTTGTATATTTTACCTAATCTCTATAGGTAGTTTTACGTAAAATTTTCAAGCAATAAAACTACTAAATTAATGCTGATTGATATTTCAATATATTTGTAATTTTAATTTTCAATTTTTAATTATAGAAAGTGTTACATCATAGAGTTTTTATAGAAACCAAACTAGCGAAACGAAAAGCAGAAAATGCTTTTCGAGAGTTAAAACAACAAGGGGTTTCAACCCCTTGTCTGGTAGATTTTTGCTCCAATGATTATTTAGGTTTTGCCAAAGAAACTGCTATCCATCTTAGACAAGGCGACATGTACCCCTGTTATGATGTTAGTACGTCACCTTATTATGGTGCAACAGGCTCTCGTTTAATTTCTGGAAACCATTCCATTACAGAAGAAACAGAACACTATTTAGCCAACTTTTATCATTCGGAAACTGCTTTGATTTTCAACGCTGGTTACAACGCCAATGTAGGTTTATTTCAATGTTTGCCACAACGCAATGATACCGTTATTTACGATGAATACATTCACGCTTCCATTCGCGATGGAATAAAATTAAGTAATGCCAAAAATTTTGCTTTTGAACACAATAATTTAGCTGCTTTGGAACAAAAATTAAAACACGCAACAGGTTTAATTTACGTTGCTGTTGAGTCTATTTACTCTATGGATGGCGATGCTGCTCCATTGAAAGAAATTACCGAATTATGTGCTAAATACAATGCTGCTTTAATTGTTGATGAAGCTCATGCTGTAGGAATTTTTGGTAATGGAAGAGGATTAGTTGTTGAATTAGGTATTGAAAATAATGTTTTTGCAAGAATTGTTACTTTCGGAAAAGCTTTTGGTGGACATGGAGCTGCAATTTTAGGAAGCAACCAGTTAAGAGATTATTTAATCAACTTTTCAAGAGCTTTTATATATACAACTGCTTTGCCTTTATCGAGTATTGCAACCATTAAAAACACTCATGAGTTTTTGCTTCAAAATTTATCAAGAATTGAGCAGTTAAAAGAACTCATCCACTATTTTAAGGAGAAGCTAAGCTCACTCCCTTCGGGATGGTTGGGGTGGGCTTCGGAAAGTGCTATACAATGTATAATTATTAAAGGAAATGATGAAGTAAAAAGTATTGCCTCAAAAATTCAAGAAAAAGGATTTGATGTTCATCCAATATTGTCTCCTACAGTACCCAAAGGAAAAGAACGATTACGGATTTGTTTGCATAGTTTTAACACTAAAGAGCAGATTGATGTGCTTGTCTCACTTCTTAATTCTTCCACAGCGAAAAAAAACCATAAGGGGAATTTATAACAAAGTACACTCT
>PCUH01000201.1:10369-10434 GCA_002770955.1 Flavobacteriales bacterium CG18_big_fil_WC_8_21_14_2_50_32_9
ACTCTGTGGTTTAATTAAAGTATTAGAAATTAACAAAATCTCTGTGTCCTCTGTGACTCTGTGGT
>PCUH01000201.1:10461-13620 GCA_002770955.1 Flavobacteriales bacterium CG18_big_fil_WC_8_21_14_2_50_32_9
AACCTCTGTGTCCTCTGTGACTCTGTGGTTTAATTAAAGTATTAGAAATTAACAAAACCTCTGTGTCCTCTGTGACTCTGTGGTAAAAAGAAAAACTTATGAACTACTTTATTACAGGAATAGGAACGAACATTGGGAAAACAATAGTTTCAGCCATTTTAACAGAAGCATTGGAAGCAGATTATTGGAAACCCATTCAAGCTGGTGAGCTAGAAAATTCTGATACTATAAAAGTTGAAAAACTAATCTCCAACAAAAAATCAAAATACCATAAAGAAGGCTATTGTTTAACAAAACCATTGTCGCCACACGCAGCAGCAAAATTGGATAACATTGAAATTGATTTAGCTAAAATTAATCTTCCAACAACAAATAACAACCTAATTATTGAAGGTGCTGGCGGATTAATGGTTCCTTTAAATGAAAAGGAATTGATAATTGACCTCATCAAAAAATTAGATGTTGAAGTTATTTTAGTTATTAAAAACTATTTGGGAAGCATCAATCATTCATTACTCAGTATAGAAAGCTTGAAAGATAGAAAACTAAAAGTGAAAGGAATTATTTTTAATGGAGACGAAAATAAAGAATCAGAACAATTTATCTTAAACTATTCTGGATTAACGTGTTTAGGAAGAATACATACACACAAAACCATAAATAAAAAAGTAATTTTATCTTATAAAAATAAGTTCAACAATTTATGAACCCACTAAATTATGATGTTGTTATTGTTGGCGGTGGAGCTGCTGGAATTTTTGCTGCCATAAATGTGGCAAACAACAATCCCAACTTAAAAGTAGTGGTGTTAGAAAAAACAGGACAACTTTTAGCTAAAGTAAAAATTTCAGGTGGTGGAAGATGTAATGTTACCCACGCTTGTTTTGAACCCAAGGAATTAATTAAATTCTATCCCAGAGGAGCAAAAGAATTACTGGGAGCTTTTCATCAATTTCAACCAGGAGATGTAATTAATTGGTTTTCGGAAAGAAATGTTGAATTAAAAATAGAAGATGATGGCAGAATGTTTCCTACAACAGATAATTCACAAACCATTATTGATTGTTTTTTAGGAGAACTGAATCGATTAAATATTGCTATTGAATTGCAAACTAAGGTTGAAAACATAACTAAAACGGGCAATCTATTTTCTGTTACAACGAACCAAAAATCGTTGATGTGTAAAAAAATAATACTTACAACAGGTGGATTTAATAAAGCAGAAAATTACCAGTTCATTACTAACTTAGGACATACCATAGAGCCACCAGTCCCTTCTCTTTTTACGTTTAATCTTCCCAAACATTCTATCTTAAACTTACAAGGAATTGTTGCTGATGTGGAAATAAAAATAGTTGATACTAAATTTTCTGAAAGTGGTCCATTACTAATAACGCATTGGGGATTCAGTGGTCCTGCTGTGTTAAAATTAAGTGCTTGGGCAGCTCGTTATTTAGCTGAAAAAAATTATGAATTTGAAGTTGAAATTAATTGGTTACCAATAATTAATGAAGAAGAATTGATGCAAGCATTACAAGAATTGAAAACTGAATTTTCAACAAAAAAAATAGTCAATGCTTTTAATTTCAATTTACCCAACAAATTAAAAAGTTATTTGATAGCAAAAGCTGAGATAAATGAAAATTTAAAATGGGCTGATGTATCGAAAAAACAACTTCAGCGGTTAGTTGACGTGCTTTTAAAAGATAACTACATTTCTAAAGGAAAAACCACATTTAAACAAGAATTTGTTACCTGTGGTGGAATAAAACTGAATGAAGTAAATTTTAAAACGATGGAAAGCAAATTTATTCCTAACCTCTATTTCGCTGGCGAAATATTAAATATTGACGCACTTACAGGTGGTTTTAACTTTCAGTCCGCATGGACAACTGCGTGGATAGCGGCTCTAGATTCTCAACACACATAGATTTTCGGTTTTTTTTGTTACTATTCAGCCCCCCTAAATTGTATGACATATATCACTCTTTTAAAGATGTGTTCTGTATAATTTTACTATTCTATAATTTGAATAGAAACCTATGTTAATTGCAACTCGTGATTTTTTTGTAAGACACCTTAAAAAAGGAACTTTCCTATGGAAATCGTTGGAATTTTTGCAAGGAATGTTGTTTGTAAAAAATTACCTGTTTTATTACAAATGGAATCTTATAAAAAATAGCACTACCACCAAAGAAGTGAACATAGAATTTGTAAGCTATTGCAATTTAAGATGTTCTTTTTGCTCGTTAGACCACGAAAAACCTAAAACAAGAATGACATCAACCATTCTTGAAAATTTAATGAACAACTTGGTAAATGACGAACGCTTTAAGAAGGTTGAAGTTATTCATTTACATAGCGGAGGAGAAACATTACTTCATCCAGAAATTGGAGCGTTGTTGGCTATAATTAAAAAATATAAAGACTTAGCAAAGAATAAAAACCAACGATTTCCCACCGTTAATCTATTAACCAATGGAACAGCATTGTTTGAAAATAAAACAAAAGAAATTATTGAAAGTGATGCTATTGATGTTATGCGTTTTAGTATGGATGGAGGTTCTCCAGAGCGTTTTGAGACAATGAGAATTAGGGCGAAATGGGATGTTTTTTATAAAAACATTAGCTACTTCTGTGAAGAAAACAAAAAACGTAACACCAACATTAAAACACACATCATTTCTGTAATTGACCCCATTAATCCTTTGAAAACTAAGTGGATGAACAAAGAGTTTGTTGAGGTGCTTAATATGGTAGATACATACGAACTTCGTCATCCTCACACTTGGGCTGGAGAAGTTGATATTGAAGGAGAATCGTCAAACAGTAAAAACAAACCACACAAAATTGGTTGTGGATTATTGATGCATCAATTGGTTTTGTTGCCAAATGGTGATGTAAATGTTTGTTGCACTGACCTTAATTCGAAAGGAGTTGTCGGAAATATTCAAAACCAATCGTTGTTTGATATTTACAATTCACCAACTAGAAAAAAATGGCTAAAACTCTTTTACCAACGTAAAAAAAACGAAATAGACCTGTGTAAAAACTGCGAAACTTTCTAGTTAATTGGGGTGTACGACAAATATCCCTTTTAATAAATAAAAGTATAGGAACATTACAAAAATTAAGTAAGGAAGCGACCTTTGATAAATT
>PCUH01000087.1:0-26600 GCA_002770955.1 Flavobacteriales bacterium CG18_big_fil_WC_8_21_14_2_50_32_9
AATCCTTTGCCTGATGTTTTGTTTGATGCAAACATCTTGGAATCATGTTTAATACCTCCAGATACGTTCTTCTTTTACAATACCACTGATCCAACAGGAGGTATGGTTGGGTCAACAATCTGGGATTTTGGTGATGGCTCTATTTCAAGTGGAGATACAGTTTCACATCTTTATAATGCGGCAGGAACTTTTGATGTAACTTTGATTGTTACTTCAACATTGGCAGCAGGTGGTTGTACAGATTCATTAACTAAACCTAATTATATTACCATACATCCAAATCCAACTGCCGATTTTTATATGGTGGATAATCCAGGTACTATGTTAAATCCAACTACAAATTTCTATGACCAATCTTATTTCAATGTTATCAGTTGGGCTTGGGATATTGGTGGATTAGATTCGAGTACAACTCAAAATCCAATATATACATTCCCAGAAGATACTGGAAATTATCCAATACTATTAACTGTAACTGATGATAATGGTTGCAAGGATACTACGCTTAGGTTTTTGAAAATTAAAGGAGATTTTGGAATTTACGTTCCCAATGCATTTACTCCTGATAATGATAATATTAATGAAGGATTTGCTCCAAATGGATTTGGAATTAGCGATAGAAATTATACTTTCCTCATTTTTGATCGTTGGGGAGAAATTATCTTTGAATCGCACACTAAATTTGAACCTTGGAATGGAACTTACAAAGGAAGTCTAGTCAAAAACGATGTGTATGTGTGGAAATTAGATGTTGAAGATATCAATGGCAAAAAACATTCTCTTACTGGACGTGTTACCTTGATAAGATAGCCAAAAATAAAGATGTTATGCCCTGTATTAAATCCCGATATCCATCGGCACAGTATTATATACTCAAATCACTTAGCTTTCCGAATTTTTGGTGTCAAAGACATTATCTGGGGAGGGTATAAATTAGGCAAAAATTTTATTTGAAAATTAGCATTTTACACATTCCACATTGTCAACAGCTCTTTCTCTTCCTCAAAATTAAGATGAGGAAATTGAGTAGTCAACTCTTGAATTATAGTGAGTTGATTTTTAATAAATTGCTGATGTTTTTCACTGTTAAAATCAAAAGGCTTGTGCGTTGCTGCTTGTTTAATTTTTTGGATGTTGCTCATTAAAGCAATTGTCTCTTTGGAGAAATAACTCATTGCAAATTTTTCCCAAACATAGTTTACTGCCAAATGGGTTGGGTGAACTAAATCATCGTTGAAAAAACGATAGTCACGCAATTCGTCCATAACAATTTCGTAAGCTGGAAAATAAGTACAATTATCAAAATTTTCTATCAACTCTTTGATGCTTAAATGCAGCACAGCTTTACTCAAATTATTTTCCCATAAACCATCTTTGGTATGACGAACAGGACTCACCGTAAAAACAATATGGATAGTTGGATTGATGCTTTTTATAGTATTAATAAGCGTTTTGTAAGCTGCAACTATTTCATCTACTTTCAACAGCCTTTTTGAAAATTGTGTTGCAGGAATTTTATGGCAATTGGCAACCAAACCATGTTTTTCGTGTTCGTACACCCAAGCAGAACCAAAGGTAATAAATAGATACGTTGTCTGTTTTAATTGGCTGTGTACCGATTTAATGGAGTTGTTAATGTTGTTCAAACAAACTGTTTGATTGCTATTAGAAAAACTTCCATGATGCTGTAAGCTTAGCCATTTATCATTAAAAAAAAGTAAATCATCTTCCTTAAAATTGTACTCATTGAAAATATGATTTAAACTTTTGGCAATGGAAACAGGGTTATAAATTATTCCGAAAGGATTTACATTAGCATTAAACTTATGGGAAGTTAGTTTCTCGCCTATATTTTCGGCAAAACAAGAACCTAAAATCAATAGAGAATCATGGTGATTGATTAATTTATTTGCAGCAGGAATAACAACTGGAGTAGAAAAGTTCATGCGTGTATTATTTTCTATAAATCCAATATTCAGGATTTAGTTTAGTCATTCCTTTCCATATTTCAATATGAACCGATGTACCTGAATTTCCGGTATCATTAATTAATATACCAAGTTCTTGTTTGGTAGTAATTTTATCTCCTTTTTTTACAAACACTTCGCTCATGTAAGAATACACAGATAAATATTCACCATGACGAATCATAACCACTTTTCCTTCACCAGGAATAATTGCTACTGAACTAACTTCTCCATCAAAAACAGCACGAGCTGTTGCCCCAGTTTTGGTGCTGATGTCTATTCCATTATTATTGATAATAATACCTGCTAAAACAGGATGATTGTGTTGCCCAAATTTTGCTGTTATTGTTCCTTCAGCTACTGGCCAAGGCAATTTTCCTTTGTTGGCTTCAAATGAGTTGGAGAGCTTTAGTGCTTCAGGTGTCATTGGAAAACCTTTGGTTTCGGTCTTTCCTGCTTTTTTAGCTTCCTCTCTGGCTTTTCGAATTTCTTCTTCAATAATTCGCTGAATGGCTTTTTGAAGTTTCACAGCAGCCTCCTCTTTCTTTCTAAGTTTATCTTTTAATTCTTGCTCTTTTCCTTGTAATTTGGTAATTACATTTTCCTGCTGTTTTTTCTCAACAGCAAGCTTACTGGTTTCTTGTTGTTCTAACGAAAGTAATACTGCTTTTTCTTGTTTACTGTTTTTTAGTTCTGCTATTTTTTGCTGTAAATCTTGCTGTGTTTTAACAATTAAGGCAGCCTGAGATTGCCTGTAAGTAGTATATTGTTGAATATATCTTAATCTTTTATAGGCTTGATTAAAACTATTTGCAGCAAACACAAACATCATTTTATCCTGATTACTTTTATGCTTAAAAGCATAATAAATCATTTTTGCATATTCTTCTTTTAACTTTGCAACATCATTTTCTAATGAAGCAATAATTAGTGTATGTTGAGTTATTTTACTATCAATAAGATTAATTTCTGTGTTAATTGTTGAAATAAGGTTTGTTCTGGCACTAATCTTACTTTTTAGTTTCAACAATTCATCCAATGTGAGGGCCTTGTTTTTCTCGGTTTCTTTGAGCATACCATTTATCAAAGAAATTTCTTTGTGAAGTTCTTTCTTTTTTTTCTCTAAATCAGATTTTGACTGGGCATGCACCAATTTAGGGAAAAGGAAACATCCTCCTAAAAAAAGTATAAAAAATAATATGTTATTTAATTTCAACACGCTCATATTTAGAAGGTATCTTAAATAAAAAAGAAGTATCGTCATTTCCTAAAACAATTTTTAGGAAATCTATATCAATAGTAATAATTTTATCTGAGTTTAGGTTTACATTTATTTTTTTAGGAAAAAACTGATTATCAATTTGTTCATGATTTGTATAAGTTGATACTAAAGATTGATCTGATTTAGGTGCTGAAAGCATTAATTGAATAATTTTAAAATTATCGGGAGCAATCCATAAGGCTTGTGTAAAATTCTTGAATTTATTTTTATCCTTTTTTATTTCTTTTCTAATTTGTCTTTTCCTAGCAGTACTAATAAAATAAGCATGCTTTTTTCTATCAATGGATGTAATAATTTTCTTTTCATCATCATCAAAATCTATACTATTACCCACCAAAATGGCTTCAAGCATTTGATAATCTATATCTACCCCAAACTTTTCGTTGATATAATCAAAACTACCTAAAAAATATTCTTTATCAATTCTATTAATAAATTTCAAGCTATCTTTTGTTATTAAAACCCGTGCCATTTCAATTCCTAAAAGAGGAGTTATTGACATCCAAATTGCACTATCCTTTTTAATTCTAATATGGGTTTTAAAAGCGTTCTCTTTCCCATCGGTAAATTTCACATTTGCTTTAGCTGTAAATACATCAAATTTGAATTCGTTTTTAGACAAGCTATCTAACAATTCTTTATCATTGTAATTCCTAAACCTAACTCTTTCTTTTTCAATAACTTCTTTCTGTGTTTTACAAGAAAACAGCAAAAACAAACAAGAAAAAATTAGTAAAAAATGTAAAATATTCTTATTCATATAATTTTTTGTCTGCTATTTTTTTATCTAAATACAGGGATTCGCCTTTAAAACTTTTGGCTTTTTCCCATAATTCTAATGCTTTTTCTATGTTGTTCAGTTGTGCATTTACATCGCCTAAATGTTCTAAAATTACTGGGTTTGAATCGCCCCCATTTTCAATGGCTTTTTCCAACCAATCTTTCGCTTGCACAAACTTTCCTTGTGTGTACAATATCCAGGCATACGTATCTTGATAATTAGGTTGATTGGGTTCCAATTCGTTACAAAGTGCTGAAAGTTGTTCCGCTCGTTCGAGTTTCTCTTTGCGTAGCGATAAATAATAACTGTAATTATTTAATACGTAAACATTTTTGGGTTCTATTTTTAGTGCTTTTTCATAAGCATCATCTGATTTTTCATACAATTTGCTTCCATTATAGGCATCGCCCAAAGAAGCATAAAACTGAGCTAAAAGTTGTGGATTGTCTAACACAAAATCTTTACCTAATTCAAAATAATCAATTGCTTCTTGAAAGTTTTTCTTTTGTAAATTGGTTAATCCGTAGAAAAAATAAAAAATGGGTTGGTTAGGAAACAATTCAATTGCTTTTTTACTGTCTCTCAATAAATCATCTTGTTGGTTGAGTTCTGATTCTATAAACATCAATTGATTCCATATTGGAAAACGAGAATTATCAAATTCAATGGCTTTTAAATAATTTTCTTTTGCTCCTTCTAATTTATTTTCTCTTAGAAGAAAATCAGCATAAATGGTATAAGATTTTGCTTCTTCTGGATGCACTTTTATTAAAATTTTATTCAGTTCAAATGCTTCTTTTTTTAGTGTTGCATTTTTATCGGAAAGGGAGTAATAATATAGTAAAATCTGCATTTTGGTATCTATATCTAAATCGGGACTTTGAAAAGCTAATTTTGCTTCTTCAATTGCTTTTTCATCTTCTTTTTTTGATTTATAATAATCATACAAAGATAAATGTGCAAAAGGATTACCTGGGTCTTTCACTAAAATTTCCTGATAAATAGCAAATGCTTTTTCGGGCAAATCATTGGCTAAATAAAGATCAGCTAAAATACCTTGATATTGAACTTTATCTGGATATGCATTTATTAATTTTTGTATTTCATTTGCAGCTCCATCAATATCATTTAGTTTAATATAAATTTTTTCTTTTTGAAGAATAATTTGTTCATCAATTCCAACAACTTTTTCAACTTTAGAAAGGCTATTTAGTGCTTCTTTATGTTTACCAATATAGCTTTGCATTTGAGCAATATCAAAATATAAATCGATATTATTTGGTTCTAGTTCTACTAATTTTTCATATTGTTTAATGGCATTTTCTGTATCTCCTGACCGTTGTAAAGTATGTGCATATAATAAGCGATACCATTTATTAGAACCATCTAATTCAACTGCTTTTTTAGCAAATGCCAATGAAAGAGTTGCATCTTGCATCACATCATAAATGTTTGCCATTTCATAATATGGAGCGGCTTCATTTGGATTAATTTTTATACATTTAGCAAACAATCCTGCAGCCAATTGAAGGTTACCTAATATCCTTTCCTTATTTGCCTCATGAAACAAATAATCAAATTCTAATTTTTGTTTTTCATTAAAAACTGTTGCTGTGTTGGGTTTCTTTTTTGTTCCACTAGTAATTTGTTTTTCGGATGAGCATCCGAAAAACAGAATTAAAATAATACCAACTAGAACAAGTTTTTGCATAAATTTAGCTTAATTCATTATAATCTCCAACACTTAATTCTTGTGCTTTTCCGTTAATTTTTGCAAAGTTTCCTACCATAGAATTAGCTATGTTTGCTGTTTGTATATGCGTATTTTTTTGTATTAATGAATTGGTTATTATGGCATTATTTATTTCACAGTTATCTCCAATAGAAACATGTGGACCGATAACTGAATTGGTGAGTTGCACATTTTTACCAATATAACAAGGTTCAATAATTACTGTATTTTCTTTTTGAAGTGAAGCATCAATAATGGTTTCATTTTTAATAAACTCCAAAACACGTTGATTCGTATAAACGGTTGCTGCATAATTACCACAATCTAACCATTCATCAACTTTTCCAGGTACAAATTTAGTGCCTTTTTGTTTCATGTTTTCTAAGGCATTAGTCAATTGGTATTCACCTTTTTCTTTGATGTCATTATCAATTAAATATTGCAACTCATTTTTTAGGTAAGCCCCATCTTTAAAGTAATAGATTCCAATAATTGCTAAATCGGAAACAAACTCTTGAGGTTTTTCTACAAAATCGGTAATGATATTATTTTCATCTAATTTCACTACACCAAAAGCTCGAGGGTCATCAATTTGATTTACCCAAATAATGCCTTCAGCATCGCTATTCAATTTAAAATCGGCTTTAAAAAGTGTGTCAGCAAAAGCAACTACCACTTTTCCTTTTAAGCTATCTTTTGCACACAAAATAGCGTGAGCCGTTCCTAAGGCTTCTTCTTGGTAATAAATACTGCCTTTTGCTCCTAAGCTTTCGGCAACAGCTATTAGGTTTTTCTCTACCTCAGTACCAAAATCACCAATAATAAAGGCAATTTCATCAACGGGTTCACCACAAACTTTGGTGATATCTTCCACCAAACGTTGAACAATTGGTTTCCCTGCGATGGGCAACAATGGTTTTGGTATGGTTAGCGTATGAGGTCTTAATCTTGAGCCTCTTCCTGCCATTGGCACTATTATTTTCATATTCCTATCCTAAATCCTTTCCAAAGGAAAGGACTTTTTAAATGTTATACTTACCCAACTAATCAATTCTCCCCTTTGGGGAGTTAGAGGGGATTTTATTTCTTCCCTGTACTTCCAAATCCACCTGCTCCTCTTTGGGTTTCGGCTAATTCTTCTACTAAAACCCATTCGGCTTGTTCGTGTTTTGCAATAACCAATTGAGCCACTCGTTCTCCATTTTCAATTACAAAGGATTCATTAGAAAGGTTGACTAAAATTACACCAACTTCACCTCTATAATCAGCATCAATTGTTCCAGGAGAATTTAATACGGTAATGCCATTTTTATAGGCTAATCCGCTTCTCGGACGAACTTGAGCTTCGTAACCCACAGGTAATTCTATGAACAAACCTGTTTTTACTAAGGTTCTTTCTAATGGTTTTAATGTTATAGGTGTTTCTATGTTAGCTCTTAAATCTACACCAGCAGCAGCTTCCGTACCATAATGTGGCAGAGGATGATTGGATTTGTTTACTATTTTTATTTGCATTATTCTAGTTTAATAGTTTAATTGGCTCTTTTTTAATTCATTAAGCATCATTGCGTTTTCATCGATATGAGGACTTAATTTATTTAACTCTTCCATTTTAATAAATTCTAAATCAGTTGCCAAAATTAATTGATTTAAAACCAATAGCGTCCTAAACGAATAAAAAAAAGTAAAAAAAGAGAAAGAATTCTCGTGACTCAAATTAACTTTGAGTTGCACTACAAAAAAAACTTTCCCTTATTGCAAATATACCGAAACCGAATAGAATTTCGGAAAATAGATTTATGTCTTATCCTGAAATAGGTTTATACTAAAAAGTGGAAGAAGATAATATCTGAATAAACTCATTTCGTTTTCTTCGGGCAACCTCAACCTTGGAGTTGTCACTCATTATTACATAACCTCCATCTCCTTTTACATATTTTTTAACGTGTTGCAAATTAATAAAATGCGACCGATGTATTCGATAAAATGCTTCGTTGCTCAATAAATCTTCGTATTCATTAATAGGTCTGGAAATAAATATAGGCTTTTGATTTCCAACAATATAAATATCGGTGTAACTACCTTCGGAATGGAATCTAATAATATCTTTAATTCTAATAAAATTCAGTCCTTCACCATCATGAATAATAATTTTTTGATTTGCACTTTCTGTTGAAACATTATTGAAGAGCGTTTTTAATTTAGTATTCGTTAAGGGTTGATCTTTTAGTTTGTTTGTAAATCTTTTAATAGCGGCCTCCAAATCAGTAGGGTCTATTGGTTTTAGCAAATAATCAAGTGCACTATATTTTATGGCTTTAATTGCATAATGATCGTATGCTGTGGTAAAAATAACATCAAAATCTATGTTTCCAAGTTTTTCTAATAAATCAAATCCATTTCCTCCAGGCATTTCAATATCTAAAAATAACACATCAGGCTTATCTATTTCAAGTGCCTTTTGAGCTTCTTTTATGTTGCCTGCTTTGGCAATGATGGATATGTTGGGAAATGATTTTAAAAGAGCTTCAAGATTATCTCTTCCGCCTTTTTCATCGTCAACTATTATTGCTTTAAACATACTAATTTGTTTTTAATTAAATGGGTAGAAACAGTTCAATTCGAGTTCCAGCCGGTTTATTATTTTTTGTTAAATCATGCACTTTAATTGTTAGGTTACTTCCTTCAAGCGAATTTAAAATTTCAATACGTTCTTTGGTGATGCTCATCCCGAAGGAAGTGGAAGTGGATTTTTTTGTTTTCATAGCTTGTTCTCTTCCAATGCCGTTATCTTCAATTATACATTTTAGTAGATTTTCCTTTTCTAATAAAAATTGCACCCTAATAATTCCTTTACCTTCTAGCGTGGAAATGCCATGCCATATTGCATTTTCAACATAAGGTTGAATAAGCATGGATGGAACTTGCTCGTAATGTATGTCAATTTTATCATCAACAATTATTTCATAACTAAATTTATTGTTTAGCCGCAATTGTTCTAATTCCAAATAAAGTCGAAGTGTATCAATTTCATCTTTTAATGAAATTTTTTGTCGTTTGGTGTTCGCAAGTGTTGCCCGCATCAATTTGGCAAATTTAGAAAGATAAATTACAGCATCTTTACTTTCATTGTTAGTTATAAAACTTTGTATGGAATTTAAGGTATTAAAAATAAAGTGAGGATTCATTTGATTTCTAAGTACTTGTAATTCTGAAAATAGAATTTTTTGCTTTTGTTCTTCTAATAGTTTATTTTTTTGTTGGTTTTGTTTATTGATAAAAAACAACACGATAAATAGTAATACAATTAGAAGTAATATCCCACTTAAAATAAACCAAATTGAGGCATAAAAAGGTTGGGAAATATTAAAAGTAACAATGGCAGGAGTTCTACTCCAAATTCCGCTATCATTCATTGCAAACACTTTAAAGGTATAATATCCTGGTTGCAATGAAGCATAATAAACAGATGTACTTACAGAATATGTCCAATTTACATCCTTTCCTTCCAAAATATATTTGTACTGTAAATCGGATTTATTGCTATTCACTCCACTAATTGTTAATTCTATGGAATTGAATTGATAAGAAAGTTCATAATGCGAAAGTGTTGTGGTATCAATTCCGTTTATTTTAATGCTATTTACAAATACAATAGGAGAAATGGAATCGGGGAAAGATTCTTTTATACTTATAATTCTGCTTGGAGATGAAACGGCAGCAAATGAGGCATCTTCCTTAATTAAAGGTAAATTTTTAATAATAAATTTACTTTGAATTTTTTCATTTTCAGTGTTTGTGTTCGAAAAGATATGAGGAGTCTTGTAGTTTATTGTGTTTGAATTTACGGATTCTATTTCGTTCTTCTCAAGTAAATACACCCCATTTCCAGAGGTGCCAAACCACAAATTTCCTAAGGTATCTTCAGCAATTGAGATAACGGTTTGATTTCCTAAATATCTTGTAGAATTACTTTCTTTGAGGTTTCCATCAGCATACACAATTATTCCTCCGTTGTTTAATGCACACCAAATTTTGTTTTCACGATCTTGATGAATGGCTTCTATATTTTTTTCCGAAAATATTCTATTTATCAATGATGAAGAATTAAACCGAATAACTTCGTGTTGTTTAGTAAATAAATAGGTATTGTCTTTCAGTTGAATAATATTTGACTTAGAGTTACTGTTTTCATCAGCCAAAGGAATAAAAAAAGGTGTTTCAGTTAAGTAAATTGCCAACTCATTTTTGGTGGTATTTTGATTCGTTCCTGTAATTAATTTTTTACCAAATTGGGTTATAAAATATGGGTTTTGTCGAAATTGAGTAAGTGTTTTTATGGTTTCTGTTCTCAAATCAACCTGAATAACTTGGCTTCCAACAATTGTACTAATATAAAAAGAAGAATCGCTATAAATCATGGTATTGATAATGCTGTTTTCTAGCCGTTTTGAAAGCAAGGTGTTGAATGGAAAAGTATGTAGTTTTTTATTTTTAAACTCATAAATCTCTCCAAAAATGCTCCATATAAAAAGTTGTTTATTTACCACAATAAACTTAGAAAGATTTTCTTTTTGAAGCACTTGAACGATAGCTTCTTTTTCAAATTTAAAAAGACCTTCGTTGGTAATAAACAACACGTTGTTTTGAAAAATAACAACATCGTTAAACTGTAAATAAGGCGAAGTATTTGATTTAAAGTTTTTAAAAGAAGGTTGTTGAGCATAAGAGCTTAGCACAAACAATAAAATAATATGTAGAAGTAAAATACGAAACAAGTTTTTTGAATTTTAAAATAATAATCGAACTCAGGTTTAAAGGTAACTCTTTTTTTGTTTCCCACAACCTAAAAAAGGGTTTTGGTCGGTTTTAATATATAAACGGTCGGTTTTATTTTACGAACGGTTGGTTTAGAGGTTGTCTTTAAAGTTCAGCCTCTCGACTAAAAAGACAAACTCTATTTATTAAACAGAAAAACCAAATCCAACACCGTTGAAGTATGCGAATATGTTCCTTTTATTGTTTTAGAAGAAAAATCATAAACAGTTATCGTATTTCCATTTATAACATAAAGTTCGTTGGCAAATACCTCATATTTAATTTTAGTGGCATTAACCCCACTTAAATAAGGAAGTGTTGAAAATGAATTGGCATTAACTAACACTAAATTCCCATTTTGAGCAATTAGGTAAACTCCCGAGCTAATTTCTTCAACATCGTCAATTGGAGATGCAGCCAAACTAAATGGAGTTGATTTAGCATTTGCCTGAATGTCGTAAATTTGAATTTTTGCATTTCCAGTACTTTTATCATTAGCAAGAAGCACAATTTTATTGGTATTTAATGAATACAACCCCAACACATCTTCAAAAAGTGTGATTTGTTGCACCAAAGCACCCGAAGCAGTCCAATAAAGAACTAATCTTCTATCATTATTTCCAATAGCTTTTTGTTCTGAAAAAAATAAATTGGTATGGATTAACCCTTCTTCTCCATAAAAACTTGGTTGAGCTTGTGCTAAAAACTTAGGATTTCCATTACCATCATAAGCTCTAATTTCTCCATTTCTCAAACTAACGTAAATTTCTTTTGAATTAAAAAAAGTATGCATAAAAAATGGTGTTGAAGAAGATGAATTATTTATTTCCCAAAGCACATCACCAAAAGTTACATCAACAGCGGTTAAATTACCTGAAAGTGAGCCAACACTTAGTAATTGTTGATTGAATGAGTTTGCTGCCCCACCAATAAAATCGCCAGGAAGTGTTTTAAAAAGTGTGGCATTTGTTCCCGTTAAACTATAAATAGAAGTAGAGGAACCATTGTTATCATAGAAAAAAACACCTGTTCGTTCTTTTGCTACTTCTCCATAATAAATAGTGATGAATTTGTTGGTGATGTTTTCTCCATCGGAAGCACTAATTTTAAAATGATATTCGCCAGAAGGCATGTGTATATCATTAAAAAAGTAGGCTGTATTCAAATTAAATGAAGGTGAATTTGGCTCAAAAGAAACAATAGGAAGAACATTAATATTGTTTTGGTTTCTTAGCACAACAGACACATATTTTATGTTTTTGTTGTCCGTAATTGTCCCCCTAACAATTAGTGTGTCAAACCCATTTAATTGTTGATTATTAAAAGGAGAAGAGATTGAAATAGATGGGGAAATATCATCTCCATCTTTTTTGCAAGAAAAGATAAAAACGCTTGTTAAAAGTACTATTAGAGAGAAATATTTAAACATAACCAAGTATAAAGTTAGGTTTTTTTTAGGATTCAAGTACTTTTGCATCATTCAATTATAAAAATAAATGCAACCCAACAACGGAAATCCAGAATTACTCTTAGAACTTGTTAAGATGCAAATGCCATTTGGAAAATACAAAGGAAGGCTCATTTGTGATTTGCCTTCGTTTTATTTAGAATGGTTTCAACGCAAAGGATTTCCCAAAGGAAAACTCGGAGTTTTATTGGAAACCATGCACGAAATTAAAATGAATGGCTTGGAAGATTTGTTGAAACCCCTCAAAAAATAAGTGTGAACACAAATATTCCTCAAAGAACCAACACTTCTCCATCCATCTCTTTTGGAATAGGAAGATTAAGTAATTTAAGTATGGTAGGAGCAATATCTGCTAATTTTCCATCAACTAATTTTGAATAAACACTGTCTATTAATATGCAAGGAACTAAATTGGTAGAATGGGCCGTGTTTGGAGAACCATCATCATTTATAGCCATGTCGGCATTGCCATGATCGGCAATAATGATAAAGGAATAATTTTGTTTCAAGCCTGTTTCAACAATTCTTTCCACACAATTATCTACCTTTTCTACTGCTTTTACAATGGCTTCATAAACGCCAGTATGTCCAACCATATCTGCATTAGCAAAATTTAAGCATATAAAATCTGTTGGGTTAATTTTTATTTCTTTAATGATGGCTTGCGTAACTTCTTCTGCACTCATTTCGGGTTGCAAATCATAGGTAGCAACTTTGGGTGAGTTAATTAACAATCTTCTTTCTCCTTCAAATTGAGTTTCCCTTCCACCAGAAAAAAAGAAAGTTACGTGAGGGTATTTTTCTGTTTCGGCAATTCTAATTTGTGTTTTATTGTGTGTCGATAATACTTCTCCTAATGTATTGATAAGGTTATCTTTATCATACATAATATGGATGTTTTTAAAAGTTTTATTGTAGTTTGTCATGGTAACATAATACAAAGGCAAGGTGTTCATTTCAAAATCGGGTTTGTTTTCTTGCGTAAGTACAGTGGTGATTTCTCTGCATCTATCCGTTCTGAAATTGAAAGCAATGACCACATCATTTGGAGCAATTTTTCCGATAGCATTGTTGTTTTCATCAACAACAACATGAGGTTCAATAAATTCATCGGTTATGTTGTTGGTATAACTTTGTTGCATTGCCAACGCCACATTTGAGGTTGTATTTCCTTCTCCTTTCACGAGTAAATTATATGCTTTTTGAATCCGTTCCCAACGGTTGTCTCTATCCATAGCATAATAACGTCCAATAACTGAGGCAATTCTAACGGAAGTATGTTTTATTTTTTCATTAAGCTGTTCTAAAAACCCCAATCCACTTTTAGGGTCGCAATCTCTTCCATCAGTAAAAGCATGGATAAAAACATTTTTAAGTTGTTGTTGATGGGCTATTTCGCACAAGCGATATAAATGTTTTTGATGGGAATGAATGCCTCCATCAGATACCAATCCTATAAAATGTATGTTTGAGTTAGTTGCTTTGGCATAATTTATAGCTTCTAACAATACTGGATTTTTGTCAATGGTTTTTTCTTCAACAGCTTTGTTGATGCGTGCAAAATCCTGATAAACAACCCTCCCCGCACCAATATTAAGATGACCTACTTCAGAATTTCCCATTTGACCATCGGGAAGCCCAACAAAACCACCAAAAGTTTTTAACTTAGAATTGGGGTGTTTTTTTAAACAGGCATCAAAAAAAGGCGTTTTTGCGTTATAAATAGCATCAGATTTGGTTTTGTTTCCTAATCCCCAGCCATCAAGGATTAAAAGAGCAACTTTTTTAGTATTCATAGTTGGTGTGTTTTTGAGCAACAAAGTTACGCTGAAAAATAAAAAGAAAGGAAATTAAAAAGTAAGATGTTGCATACAACCATTATTTACAATTCGAAATAATCAATTTCAATTTAATAATTATATTTTTTTGTATAAAATAAAGTAGGATGATTATCAGACCTATATTTAATGTCTTATCCTTAAATAAGTTTACCTAAAACAACATGTAAATAAATAAATAAATACTACGTCTAATAAATTTAATTAGTAAGTTATTTATCGTCATAAACATTGTCTGCCATAGGCAGATGATAAAGTTGTTTAAATCCTGTTTAAAAAATGTTAATTCATTGAAATACAAATACCATTAATTCCGTTAATAAAAGAATTAATTTCTTGTGTTTAAGGAAACATTGTCAGCACAATATTCGTATTTTTGAACTATGGCAAATCAGGAGCAACAAAACAAAGCAAAACAACGAAATTTATCATTAAGTAAGATAGGTAACGCGTTAGAACATGGGAAACTACAACCTCAAGCAATTGATTTAGAGGAAGCAGTTTTAGGAGCATTAATGCTCGAAAAGGAAGCTGTAAACACGGCTATTGACATTTTGCAACCAAAAAGTTTTTATAAAGAAAGTCATCAAAAAATATTTGCAACGATTCAATATCTTTTTCAAAGTTCGCAAGCAGTTGATATTTTAACGGTTACCAATGAACTTAAAAAAAGAGGTGAGTTAGAAATTGTTGGAGGAGCCTATTTTGTTACTCAACTTACCAATAGAGTAGCATCGGCAGCTAATATTGAATTTCATGCAAGAGTAATCGCTCAAAAATATATACAACGCGAATTGATACGAATTTCATCAGAAATTATAACCGATGCCTACGATGAAACAACAGATGTTTTTACCTTATTAGACAAAGCCGAAACGAGTTTGTTTTCCGTAGCAGAAGGAAACATCCGCAAAAGCTTTGAATCCATGACCGATTTGATTCGAAGTGCCATGGAACAAATTGAAACAGCAAAAAACAAAGAAACAGGGGTAATTGGAGTTCCTTCAGGATTTACAGCATTAGATAGAGTAACTTCTGGATGGCAGCCTTCCGACTTAGTTATTATTGCAGCCCGTCCTGCAATGGGAAAAACTTCTTACGTACTTTCTTTAGCAAGAAATGCAGCAGTAGATTTTAAAATACCCGTAGCATTTTTCTCTTTAGAAATGTCTTCTATACAATTAGTTACTCGATTAATTTCAGCCGAATCTGGAATTTCATCAGGAAAACTAAGAAGTGGCAATTTACGAAATGACGAAATACAACAAATTCAATCAAGAATTACTGGTTTAGCAGACGCACCACTATTTATTGATGACACAGCAGGATTATCTGTGTTTGAATTGAGAGCAAAAGCCAGAAGATTAAAAACTAAACATAACATACAATTATTAATTATCGATTACCTTCAACTCATGTCTGGAAATGGTGAAGGAGGAAAAGGTGCTGGAAACAGAGAACAAGAAATTAGTATGATTTCTCGTTCATTAAAAAGCATAGCTAAAGAATTAAACATACCTGTATTAGCCTTGTCGCAACTTAGTAGAGCTGTAGAAACAAGAGGAGGAGATAAAAAACCTCAACTTTCCGATTTAAGAGAATCTGGTTCTATTGAGCAAGATGCTGATATGGTGCAATTTATTCACAGACCTGCTTATTATCAAATTTTCCAAGATGAAGAAGGAAACTCAACCGAAGGAAAAGCAACAATTTTAATTGCTAAACACAGAAATGGTGCTGTTTGTGATGTACATCTCCGTTTTATTGATGAATTAGCAAAATTTGAAGATTTTGATAACAGTAGTGCTAATTTTGATGACAATCAATTTACCACTATGCCTATTGGAACCGATTTTGATACAAATCCAACACTCACTTTACCATCAAAAATGAATGAGAGTACTGATGATTTTGATTATGGTGGAGATGGAGAAGCACTTCCTTTTTAAGAAAAAAATGAGGTGCTAGTAGTTAGGTATTAGTAATTAGTAACTTGCCTATTTAACCTATTAATCTTATAAACTGACTTCACAAACTTTTAACCCAATGAGATTACTAATTTTTCTTCTCTTTTTCATTCTTTTTTCGCTTCAAGCAAGTGCAACTTATTTGCTTATTCCTATGGATGATGCTCAAAAAAATCATTTAAAAGCTTATGGAATAGCTTACTGGGTATTAGAAAATAATATAGAGATAGAATGGCTTTTAAATTATAGAGGTGGAAGTTTTTTAGTAAAACACATCAAAACATTAGAAGAAGAATTAATTATTAGAGGCGTTTCTTTTGAGGTTATTGCCGATGTTAAAGCTGGAGCTATTTTACAAGAAATTGCCGATCCAGAAGTGAATATGGATGTAGTTAAATTAGAAAAAGCTCCAAAAATTGCTGTTTACTCACCTAAAAACAAACAACCTTGGGATGATGCGGTTACGTTGGTTTTAACCTATGCCGAAATCCCTTATGATGTGCTGTATGATGAAGAAATTATTTTAGGGAAACTACCTTTATACGATTGGTTGCATTTGCATCATGAAGATTTTACAGGGCAATATGGTAAATTTTATTCAAATTATAAAGATGCGGCTTGGTACAGAGAGCAAGTAAGATATAATGAAGACAATGCGGCTCGTTTAGGCTTTAAAAAAGTATCTCAATTAAAATTAGCAGTAGCAAAAAACATTAAAGAATATACCTTAGGTGGAGGTTTTTTATTTGCCATGTGTTCTGGAACTGATGCATTGGACATTGCTTTAGCAGCCGAAGGATTGGATATTTGTGAAGCGATGTATGATGGAGATGGTTCAACTCCTAATTATAATTCAAAATTAGATTACAGCAAAACATTTGCATTTACTGATTTTACGTTGAAAACAAATCCTTATGAATATGAATTTTCTACTATCGATGCAACCGTTCCAGTTCATGTAACCACTCCTCAAAACTTAGATAATTTCACACTTTTTGATTTTTCGGCTAAATGGGATATTGTACCAACCATGCTTTGCCAAAATCATAAACAACTAATTAAAGGTTTTTATGGTCAAACTACTTCTTTTAATAAGCAATACATTAAAAAAGATGTCTTAATTATGGGAGAAAACAAATCGCTCAATATTGCTCGCTATATTCATGGAACTATGGGAAAAGGCACATGGACTTTTTATAGTGGGCACGACCCAGAAGATTATCAACACAAAGTAGGGGACCCTCCAACTGACTTAAACTTACATCCAAATTCTGCTGGATACCGTCTTATTCTGAACAATATTTTATTTCCTGCCGCAAAAAAGAAAAAGCAAAAAACCTAATCAGAGTCTGTCTGTAAAGTCGGAAGTCCGATGAAGAACGTCATTGCGAAGTCAAGCGTTTGGATTGAGTGTTGGATCTGAAGCACCACGGAGTAGCATCAATACCTTAATTTACAATAAAAAAACAATGATAATCTGTCTAATCGAAGGACAGGTTATAAACGACTTGCTTATTTTTTTATAACGTGTTGATGCTACTGGAAACCTTGGAGGTTTAGCTTTCTTAATTTCTTTTTTTATAAAAAACACTTCTTGCGTGTAACTTTTTATAGTAAAAATAGTAAAATTATAACAAATTAACATTAAATTGTTATAATTTCAACAAAGTCTATTTATAAACCTCTAAAACTCCAACGCTATGAAAACACTTACTAAAACATTCATCGTTATTGCTTTCATCCTACTAAATGGATATACAAAAGCAACAAATCCAAATCTACCGAAAGGAATAATTTACCAAATAGAAATAGCGGCTACTGATATTCATAAAACGACTACTATTGTTGAAGAGTATCCTTATTTAACAAAAGTCATTGTAAATAATAAAGAGTTTTTTCAGTTTGGAAAGTTTACTGTTTTTAATGATGCGGATGATTTAAAAACAAAACTTATTACTGCAGGATGTGAAAATGCATCTATTATTGCTTTTAATAATCAAGAAGAAATTTCGGTTGCCGAAGCCATAAATTATCAGTATAAAAATACATTACTAACGGCAGAAAATAATACGGTAAAAGATGCCGATTTAATTAGTAATGTTGAAGCAAATTATCTTTTACAAGTTCAAAGATCGGGTTTGAAACATTACTATGCGTTGGCAATTCCAGTTACTTCTGTAGATTTAGTAGATAAATTATTTGAACTAATTGGTAATGAAAAGGTTATTGAAATTAATTTGGAAGATAATATTTATTCTATAGGTAATTATGCAACGCTTGAAGAAGTGGTGTTGGCAAGAAAAAAATATATGAATAATGAGATTGAAAATGTGTATGTAATGGCACAAATTACAGACACACGTTTAACAGAGCAGGACACACAAAATTTAGCTCTTACAATTCAATTAATAATGAATGGATTGGCTTCAAAATAATTAGAGTTTGTCCATAATGTTCGATATCTTCGTTATTCTCGACTTTCAAATCAGTCATCCCGTCCCGATAACTATCGGGACTCCTGATTCTCAAGTCATCGAAACCTCAATCTCGAACATTCTGAACCAAACTCTCGACTAAGTGGACTGCCTCTAACTAAAGCTATAAAAAACGCCTTGATAAAAATTTATCAAGGCGTTTTTTATTAGTTGTTAGAGAAAAGGAATTACATCATTCCTCCCATTCCTCCACCCATCCCACCCATTGGAGGCATTCCTGCTCCTTCTTGTTCAGGTTCATCAGTAATCACACATTCTGTAGTAAGTAAAAGTGCAGCTATAGATGCAGCGTTTTCTAATGCAATGCGAGTTACTTTTGTTGGGTCAATAATTCCAGCTTTATACATATTTGTATATTCTTCAGTTCTTGCATTGTATCCAAAGTCATCCTTGCCATCTCTAATTTTTTGAACAACAACTGCTCCTTCACCGCCAGCATTTATAATTATTTGACGCAAAGGTTCTTCTAAAGCTCTTCTAATTATAGCGATACCAGTATTTTCATCTTCATTAACACCCTTTAATCCTTTCAATCCTTTTTCAGCTCTAATCAAGGCAACTCCACCACCAGGAACAATTCCTTCTTCAACGGCAGCTTTTGTTGCAGCCAAGGCATCGTCAACTCTGTCTTTTTTCTCTTTCATTTCTGATTCAGTTGTTGCTCCAACATAAAGAACAGCAACTCCTCCAGATAATTTAGCTAAACGCTCTTGGAGTTTTTCTTTGTCGTAATCAGATGTAGTTGTTTTTATTTGAGCTTTAATTTGTTCTATTCTTGCTTTGATGTCAGATTTTTTACCAGCTCCATTTACAATTGTAGTGTTATCTTTATCTATTGTGATTTTTTCAGCTGTTCCAAGCATATCAATAGTCGCATTTTCTAACTTAAAGCCTTGTTCTTCTGAAATAAGCGTGCCACCTGTTAATACAGCAATATCTTCCAACATGGCTTTTCTTCTATCTCCAAAACCAGGTGCTTTAACGGTTGCTATTTTTAGTCCAGCTCTAATTTTATTAACTACTAAAGTTGCCAATGCTTCTCCTTCAACATCTTCAGCAATTATTAATAATGGTTTCCCTGATTGAGCAACTGGTTCTAATATTGGAAGTAAGTCTTTCATTCCAGTAATCTTTTTGTCATAAATTAATATGTAAGGATTACTCATTTCCACTATCATTTTTTCGGCATCGGTAACAAAATAAGGAGAAAGATAACCTCTGTCAAATTGCATTCCTTCAACAATATCAACATAAGTTTCGGTTCCTTTAGCTTCTTCAACAGTAATTACACCTTCTGCTTTCACTTTTTCCATTGCCTGAGCAATTAACTTACCTATGGTTTCATCGTTGTTGGCAGAAACAGTAGCTACTTGTCTTATTTTTTCATTGTCATTACCAACTTTTTTCGAAATGGCTTTTAATTCAGCAACAACAGCGGCAACTGCTTTGTCAATACCTCTTTTCAAATCCATTGGATTTGCTCCTGCAGCCACATTTTTTAATCCTGATGTGATTATTGATTGTGCTAAAATGGTTGCGGTTGTTGTTCCGTCACCAGCATCATCGGCTGTTTTACTAGCCACTTCTTTAACCATTTGAGCTCCCATATTTTCAATAGGATCTTTTAATTCAATTTCTTTAGCTACGGTAACTCCATCTTTTGTTACGTGAGGTGCACCAAATTTTTTATCAATAATAACATTTCTACCTTTTGGTCCTAATGTTACTCTTACTGCATTTGCTAATTTATCAACGCCAGCTTTTAAACCATTTCTGGCTTCTATTTCAAATTTTATATCTTTTGCCATTTTTCTTTACATTTTTTTAATTAGTACTATTTTTTAAATGTTTTGATGCTAATTTTTTTATTTGTGTTTAGCCTAAACAATTGCGTAAATATCAGATTCTTTCATTATTAAATAATCTTTTCCTTCAACAGTAATTTCTGTCCCAGCATATTTACCATAAAGAACAACGTCTCCTTTTTTAACGGTCATTGGTTCATCTTTTTTTCCAGTACCAACTGCCATTACTTTTCCTTTTTGTGGTTTTTCTTTTGCTGTATCTGGAATAATAATACCCCCAGCCGTTTTCTCTTCTGCAGCAGCAGGTTCAATAATTACTCTGTCTGCTAGTGGTTTAATTTTTAATGACATATTTATAAATTTTATAGGTTAATAATTTATTTAACAGAACTCTCAGTTGTCATAAGTTGTGCCAATAGACTTTAACAACTATTTTAGTGACATTTTTACAGAACTAATGTTGAATATTGATTTTATAGTTGGTTGTGTTTCTTTTCTTACTGACATATTTTCATTTGCATATTTCATAAAAGCATTAATTGGTATTAACAAAAGCATTAATTTATCAACAAAATGCAAATTTATAATCAAATTAATCTTGTAAATTAATAAAATCATCTATATTTGTTTGTAGTTAATCGAAAAAGTACTAACCTAATATTTAAAAATTATGAACAAAGCACAATTAATTGATGCCATCGCAAAAGAGGCAAAACTATCTAAAACAAATGCAAAATCTGCTTTAGAAGCTATTACTGGAACTATTACTAAATCATTGAAAAAAAATGATAATGTAGCACTTATTGGTTTTGGAACTTGGTCTGTTGCTAAAAGAAATGCAAGAGTTGGTAGAAATCCACAAACTGGAAAAGAAATTAAAATAGCTGCAAAAAAAGTAGCTAAATTTAAAGCTGGTTCTAAATTAGCTGCTTCAGTTAAATAAAAACCTTCTTTCTTTTTCTTTAAAAAGCTTTCTTTATTTATTAAGGAAAGCTTTTTTTATTTTTGTACCATGACCTACGAAAAAAAATTATTAGAACATCTTTTAACATTCATTTCTGAAAATAAAAACGAACTGTTTCTAAAAATAATAAATGAACGTACACAACATTGCACAGTCATTTTAGAAGATATTTTTCAGCCTCAGAATGCTAGTGCCGTTCTGCGAAGTTGTGATGTTTTTGGGATTCAAGATGTTCATATTATTGAAAATAGAAATACATACAATGTTAATCCAAAAGTAGTGCAAGGTGCTTCAAAATGGATTAACATAAACAAATATAATGAATTTGAAAATAACACACTTTCTTGTATAAATGCGTTGAAAAACAAAGGGTATAAGATTTATGCAACTTCACCCCATGCAATAAATTATTCAATTCAAGACATTCCTATTAATAACAAGTTTGCCCTATTGTTTGGAACAGAGAAAGAGGGTCTTTCTGAAATTGCATTATCTAATGCTGATGAACTTGTGAAAATTCCTATGGTTGGATTTACTGAAAGTTTGAATATTTCTGTGTCTGCAGCGATTTGTTTATACGAAGTAACTAAAAGATTACATGAATCAACTATTGATTGGCAACTTACCGAAGAGGAAAAGATAACTCAGCTAATTCAATGGACAAAAAAAGTCATTAAACGAGGCGAAGCTATTGAAAGAGCTTTTTTAAAAACGCTATAATTTCTTATAAAGCCACATTTTCTTTAAAATCGACAGGTATTTTTTTTACCACTCCTTTGGCTTTAGCTTTTATTTCTCCTTGCACATGAATAAGAACATTTTTTTTGCCAATTATCCCTAAAACAAAAGGAATTGTTCCACTTAAAGCATCTTTTAGCGGTGTGGAAATTAGTATTTCATGAATCTCATTTGATTTTTTTGGAAGTATAAGTTTGTTTTGTAAAATGGTTTTACCAATTTTTTTGTCTTTAATATATAAATCTAAATCTCCATCAGTAATGCTTATTTTATAATTGTTGGGGTTTTCAATTTGCAGCTCAACAAAAAACTCAATTTCTGAAACAGAAAATTTTTTCACCCCAACACGCTCGATTTTATTAACTTTCACATCTTTATATGAGTTACAGCTAACCATAAAGAAGCTACAGGTAATTATAATGGACACCAAAAAAAGTGAAAACCCTTTTTTTATCATTCGTTAGATAACTTTGAAAAATGTTCAAAAAATAATGGAATCGTTTCTATTCCTTTAAAATAATTGAAAACTCCATAATGTTCATTTGGCGAGTGAATAGAGTCAGAATCTAAACCAAAACCCATAAGTACAGATTTTAAACCTAATTCTTGTTCAAACAGTGCTACAATAGGAATACTTCCCCCACTTCTAACAGGAATAGGTGTTTTACCAAATGTTTCTTCCATTGCATTTTTTGCAGCAACATAACCCGAAAAATCTGTTGGAGTAACATAAGGAGTCCCTCCATGATGAGCTGTAACTTTTACTGTTACAGAAGGAGGAGCAATGGATTTAAAATAAGTAGTAAAAAGTGTTGAAATTTCTTCAGAATCTTGATGAGGGACTAATCGCATTGAAATTTTAGCGTAGGCTTTTGAAGGTAAAACAGTTTTTGCTCCTTCACCAGTATATCCTCCCCATATTCCATTTACATCTAAAGTAGGTCTAATGGAATTTCTTTCATTGGTAGTATATCCTGCTTCTCCATCAATATCTGTTAATCCGATAGATTTTTTGTAATCGTCTAAATTAAAAGGAGCTTTTGCCATTTCAGCTCTTTCTTCTGTACTAATTATTTCTACTTTATCATAAAAACCAGGAATTGTGATACTGTTTTTATCATCTTTTAATTTGGTAATCATTTCGCACAAAATGTTTATTGGATTCCCAACAGCCCCACCATATAAACCAGAATGTAAATCTCTATTTGGCCCTGTAACTTCAACTTCCATATAGCTTAACCCTCTTAAACCTACAGTAATGGAAGGTATCTGATTAGCAATAATTCCAGTATCAGAAATTAATATTACATCGGCTTTTAGTTTTTCTTTATTTTGTTTTACATAAGTTTCTAAGTTTTTTGAGCCTATTTCTTCTTCACCTTCTATCATAAACTTCACATTGCAAGTAAGTGAATTTGTTTTCATCATCACTTCAAATGCTTTGATATGCATAAACATTTGTCCTTTGTCATCACAAGCTCCTCTTGCAAAAATTGCTCCTTCAGGATGTATTTCTGTTTTTTTAATTATTGGTTCAAAAGGTGGAGAAGTCCATAAATTAATTGGATCTGGTGGTTGAACATCATAATGTCCATAAACTAAAACGGTTGGTAAATTAGTGTCAATTATTTTATCAGCATAAACAATAGGATGACCAGCTGTTGGACAGATTTCTACATGCTCTGCTCCAGCTTCAATAAATCTCTTTTCTACTTCTTGAGCAGTTCTAAGTGTTTCGTTATTGTAATTTGAATCAGCACTTATTGAAGGAATTTTCAATAATTCCATAAGTTCATTTAAAAATCGTTGTTTATTTGAAGCAATATAATTATTGATGGACTCTTTTTTTTCTGACATAATAAAGGTTTTATTTAGACTCCAATATTACGCATATTAACCCGAAAAATAAATCAAAAAGCCATAGGAATTAAATTCCTATGGCTTTTTATAATACTGAAGATGAGTTTTATTTCATTAAAGTTACTTTACCTATAAATTCATGCCATTCATTAAAAATATCTAAAGCTCTAATTTTATAAGAATAAACCTCAGTTTTAGCTAATGTTCCTTTATAAATACCATCCCATTTAGAGTCTAATTGGTAGCCTTCAAACACAACTTCTCCCCATCTATCAAAAACTAAAGTTTCAAGTTGTTTAATTCCGTAGCCTTGAGCATAAAAGAAGTCATTTATATTATCGTCATCAGGCGAAAATGCACTAGGAATCCAAATTGCAAAAACAGGATTAATTTTAATTATTTTTTCAGTAGTATCTTCACATCCATATATGTTTTCCATATAGAGAATTACAGTATATAAACCCGAATCAGCATAAAGATGAACTGGGTTTTGTTCTGTTGAAGATGCTCCATCACCCAAATCCCAAAGCCACTGACTGGCAATTATGGAATTATCAGTAAAGTCTATTTCGCTGTCATAGATATTTGTTGGGGCAGGACCATAACTAAAGCTTGCTGTAGGTATAGGATAAGATTTTATCATGTTAGCAATGGAATCTTTTCCAACACAACCCATATCTGAAATAACAGTTAAACTAATTCCATAAGAAGCAACGGAGGTATGTGAAGAATTAGTAAATGAAATTGCATTTGGGTGTTGTTGAGAAGAAGTTCCTGCATCTCCAAAATTCCAATTCCAAGTTACATTATTTCCAGGTGCATTTATTACCGAAAGGTCTGTAAAATCTACAATAACAGGCGAACAGCTATCTAAAACACTAGCAATAAAACTAACTTGTGGTAATGGATGAACTGTTACTGTTTTGGTTAATGAATCTTTACAGCCATAGTTGGTGGTTACCATAAGCTGTGCTTGGTATGTTCCATCATTTGTATAAGTATGAATAGGATTCTGAGAATTATTTAAAGGCGTTCCATCATCAAAATCCCATGTCCAAAGCACATTAGACCCTAAGGTTACAGTAGATAAATCTGTAAATTGTGTATTAAAATTAAGGCAAACATCAACAGGTGTGAAATCTACGACAGGTAGTGGCCAAACATTTACTGTTTGTGTAACTGTATCTTTACAATTCTGATCTGTGGTAACAATTAGGGTTACATTATACTGCCCATCATTAGCATACATTTCAGAAGGACTTTGGGTGTTTGACGTATTCGTATTTCCAAAAGTCCAATTCCAAGCGGCTATATTTCCTGTTGAAACATTAGAATTATCAACAAAATCAATTGCTGTTCCAAAACATTCATCAGTAAAGGTATAAATAGCATTTGGCATTGGATGAATGGTGATAGGATTACTTACCGTATCGGCACAACCTGCTTGAGTAGTAACAATTAATTCAACGATATAGGATCCTGCAATATAGTTATTAGTAGGGTTTTGGTTTACATCATCCGTTGTATGTATTGGTGTTATAAAATCAAAATCCCAATCCCATTGATTAATGACGCCTCCATTACCTACCGATTGGTCTGTAAATCCAGCAGTCAAATTCTCACAAATATCTGCAGTAGTAAATGCGGCTGTTGGATTAGGAAACACAGTAACAGGAAGTGTAATGGTTCCAATACAGCCACTATCAGAGGTAACGGTAAGCGAGGCATTATAAGTACCTGCAGCGGTATAAGTATAAATAGGGTTTTGCAACGCACTCGTACCAATCATATCACCAAAATCCCATGCCCAGTTATTAAATGTACCAGGTGTGTTTATTTGAGTAGAATCTGTGAATTGTGTGGGGGTATTTAAACATACATCTGTAGGACCAAAATTCACAACAGGAACTGGATTAACTACTATCGTTTTTGTGATAGAATCCACACAACCTAAAGCAGTTGCAATATGTAATTCAACTGTGTATGACCCTGAAACAGGATATCCATTAGTAGGATTTTGGTTGATATTATCAACGATACCATCATTGGTAAAATCCCAATTCCAGTTAGAAATAGTTCCTCCGTTAGGTAAAGACAAATCGGTGAAACTAGTTACTGTACCAAAGCATACATAATCAAAATTGAAATCGGCTGTGGGTTGAGGAGAAACACTAATATCTATAGTAGTATCATGAACACAACCTGTTAAATCAGTAATGGCTAGGTTCACAGAATATGTTCCAGGTCCAGGAAAAATATAGGTAGGGTTTTGAGTGAAGTCATCAGGATTGTTATCATTATCAAAATCCCATTCCCAGTTAGTAATATTTCCACCACTACCTGCTGTGCTTATATCTGTAAAGCTAGTATTAAACCCTGCACAAGCAGTATCAGCAGAAAATGATGCTATTGGATTACTGTAAACTTCTACGGGTAAAGTAATATTATCTGTACATCCACTATCTGAAGTAATTGTTAATAACACATTGTAAATTCCAGCTGTAGCATAATTATGTGTTGGATTCTGAGTGTTATCAAGAGGAGAGCCATCTCCAAAATTCCATGCCCAATTGGCTATGGCGCCTGTTAATATGGTTGATATATCATTGAACGTAACGGCAGTCCCCAAACATTCATTATTTGCACTAAAATTAGCTACAGGATTTGGGTGGACTACTACAGTATGTGTGATTGAATCCATACAACCTCCATTGGCTACAACCATTAATTCAACTGTATAAGTACCAGGTCCAGGATAAGTATATGAAGTATTTTGATTGGTATTATCCACAATTCCATCATTGTTAAAATCCCAGTTCCAGTTGGTTATTGTTCCTAAAGGCATGGAGGCATCGGTGAAGTTGACGACATTCCCATCGCAGACA
>PCUH01000087.1:26649-26892 GCA_002770955.1 Flavobacteriales bacterium CG18_big_fil_WC_8_21_14_2_50_32_9
AAGTGGATTTAATGGATACGTATGCGTGGGGTTTTGTTGGTTACTATTAGGCGATCCATCACCAAAATCCCAATCCCATGCTACAATATTACTACCTGGAACAGGAGTGGATAAATCTGTAAACTGAACCGGTTGTCCTGGGCAAAGCATATTTGCTCCAATGTTGGGAGCAGTAAAATTAGCAGTTGGAGCTGGTATAATGGTTATATCAAAAGATGATGTTCCACAAGTATTAGACATAGT
>PCUH01000087.1:26953-27325 GCA_002770955.1 Flavobacteriales bacterium CG18_big_fil_WC_8_21_14_2_50_32_9
CCACTTGCAGGCAAACCAATACCAGGGTTGCTATTTGTCCATGTGTTACCAGCAGGAAAAACAAAAGGACCAACTGTGTTACCTAATCCTCCACATTCTATAATATCTGGATAAATTGGTGGAGGAGGAATTACAATTATTCCTGTTGATGCGGGATACATTCCACATCCATCTTGAGTAAAAACTGTGTTTCCTGATATAATGGTTATTGTAATTGGAACACCTACTGGCATGCCTAAAAAATCATACGCCACCCAATCTTGATAATTGTTAGCTTGTGGACAAGTCCCAAAAATGGTTATAGGAGTAGTACAACCAGGTAGAGAACCAACAGGTGTATTTTGAATACTCGCATTAGGAGATCCTGTTTGA
>PCUH01000087.1:27387-27618 GCA_002770955.1 Flavobacteriales bacterium CG18_big_fil_WC_8_21_14_2_50_32_9
TGAATGCCAATGTTCCACCCAAATTCGTAAATCTCCATTACAGTTAAAACAATAGCCAACCTGAACGGAATGGGCGATAGATACTGCATTTATGCCAAATAAAGACAGTAAAAATAAAATTAAAGGGGTTAAAAAATTTTTCATATTAGTTAGTATATTAAATATTACTAAGTTGTTTGTTTAGTTTTCAAGACGTGGGATTATTATTATGGTTGCCTATGTTTACTTAAT
>PCUH01000175.1:0-465 GCA_002770955.1 Flavobacteriales bacterium CG18_big_fil_WC_8_21_14_2_50_32_9
GACGAATTTCTATAACAGGCTCTAATAATCCTGTCGGACGAATAATTTGTTCTACTACAATTCCTTCAGATTCTTTTAACTCAAAATCGGCAGGAGTAGCACTTACATAAATGGTTTGGTTGATTAATTGATGAAACTCTTCAAATTTTAACGGACGATTATCCATGGCAGATGGCAATCTAAATCCATATTCTACTAAATTTTCTTTACGAGAACGATCGCCACCATACATGGCTCCAATTTGAGAAACCGTTACATGGCTTTCATCAATTACCATTAAAAAATCTTTAGGAAAATAATCTAACAAACAAAACGGGCGAGAACCTGGAGCCCTTCTATCGAAATAACGAGAGTAATTTTCAATTCCTGAGCAGTAACCTAATTCACGCATCATTTCCATATCGTAAGTTACACGGTCTTCCAAACGCTTGGCTTCAGCATGTTTGCCAATTTCTTTTAAGTAAA
>PCUH01000175.1:477-921 GCA_002770955.1 Flavobacteriales bacterium CG18_big_fil_WC_8_21_14_2_50_32_9
ATAAATCATCTTGAATATCTTTTATAGCTTGATGTATGGTATTTTGAGTTGTATTGAAAATAGTTGCAGGGTAAATGTTTAAGTAGGTAAAACTTTCTAAAGAACCTCCATTTATAGGGTCAAAAGATTCTATTTCTTCAATTTCATCTGCAAAAAAGTAGATACGATAAGCAATTTCTGCATAAGCCGGATAAATATCTATGGTATCTCCTTTTACCCTAAAATTTCCTCGCTGAAAATCTGCTTCAGTCCTAGAATACATCGCTTGCACCAATTGAAGTAAGAATTTATTTCTACTGATAACATCACCCACTTTTAGTTTAATAATGTTTTCTTGAAAATCAGTTGGGTTTCCAATACCGTAAATACAAGAAACTGAAGCTACCACAATAACATCTTGTCTGCCTGAGAGCAAGGCAGTAGTTGCACTTAAACGCAGCTTCT
>PCUH01000175.1:941-6267 GCA_002770955.1 Flavobacteriales bacterium CG18_big_fil_WC_8_21_14_2_50_32_9
ATATCTTTTTCGATATACACATCGGTAACTGGTAAATAAGCTTCGGGCTGGTAATAATCGTAGTACGAAACAAAATATTCTACCGCATTGTGTGGAAAAAATTGTTTGAACTCACCATATAATTGAGCTGCAAGTGTTTTGTTGTGACTTAAAATTAAAGTCGGACGTTGAACTTGCTGAATAACATTAGCGATGGTAAATGTTTTTCCAGAGCCAGTAACACCAAGTAAGGTTTGTGCTTTAGCCCCTTTTTGTAAACCTTCTACCAGTTGTTTGATAGCTTCGGGTTGGTCGCCTGTTGGTTGAAAATCGGATATTAATTCAAATGCCATAAGGCAAAATTAAGGATTTGTTTGGTGTCATTCTGAACGATATTTTACAGAAAATTTGTTTTCGTGTAAAATGAAGTGATGAATCTATTTTAGTTGGAATAGATTCATCACTTCATTTTTCTATCCCGAGCACTCGGGATGAAAAATTTTGTTCAGAATGACATCATTGAATAGGCTTTGTGTGTTGAGTATATACATTCCACTAGAAACATTAAGAGTAGATTCATCATTACCATTGGTAGTTTTATTGAGGTTATTTTGTGCCAAGCCCTAAGATTAAATGTTCTCAAATTTAATTTTCTCTATTAAATCTTTGAAATATTCAGGACTCCAAATAGTTAAAATAGCATCATTTTGGATAAACCTAACAACATCCTCTTTAATACTACTAAAAGAAACTGATTTGATTTTGGTATCTAATAGCTCGATAATCTGTTTATTAGAAATGCTATCGTCTTGCCAGTCATTTGTATCTTTTGCCCTAGTTAAGAAATGATTTACATCCAAAGGGATTCCTTTTTTAATATACCATTCTAAATCATACCAATCCCTTCCTTTAACTCTATTTTTCCACTTTCTAAATAGCAGAGCATGCATTTTACCTGCAAATAAACTTGGTTTCGTAAAACATTTCACGTAAAAAGAAAATGGACGGAGTAATAACTTTTCTTCAGTTTTGAAATTTAATGAAGGCTGTCGATCAACTTCTATTTTTATTTTCAAAGTCTTGTTAGAACGCACTCCAATCTCTTTGATGATGTCTTCAAGTACAATTTCTTGCCAAATTGTTTCAGTTTTCAGAAAAGCAGAATCAATAGCTGTTTGGTTAGTTTTTTTCTTTTCCTTAATACTAACAGTCAGTCCCAATGACTTAAATTCATCTAGAATGGCTTTGAAATATGGCTCAATGGAAAAATTAGAATCAGGTTTAAGTAAAGAAAAATCCAAATCTTCTGAATATCTATCCAACCCATAAAAAATCCGGAGAGCGGTTCCTCCATAGAAAGCTGCTTTCTCAAAAAAATCAGTTCTTGATAAACCTGCCAAAGTAATTTCTTGCATTATCTCTCGTAATGCAGCTACCATTTCTTCTTCATTTTGAGGATTATATTCCTCTATCCACTCTTTTATCATAATTCTATCAGCGTTTTAATTAGCATTTTTAGACTACTTTTTTTAGGAGCATTTTTAATCCATAATTCCATAACTTTCGTGTCTAATGTGCCTAATACTTCACTATTCATACGAAGATCTTCCAGTAAAAATTCTCGTGTTTGTTTGATGCTTCTAAGATAAATTTTGGGTGTAAGCACAACTTTGTCACACAAAGCTTTTTCAGGTGAGGCAACTAACATGGTTTGCTTAGGTGAATATTTTATGTTTTTTATCCCATAAGAATAATAAGGAATCTTTAATTGTTGGTAGCTAAATCGTCCAACAGGAGTTTTATATAACTTTGAAGTTTTTATGGTTACTGAACTTATTTCATAAGCTCTTTCTGGTATCATGTTCCAATAAGACAATGCAGACTCTAATGATACATAACTCGGTCCTCTAAGGTGATTCGCTATTAGAAAAGGTTCTGGTGTTGTTAAGTCCATTTTAGGACCAGTTATATAGAGTCCTCTTCTAATAGAAATAAGCTCTTTGCTCTTAAGTAGCTCACTAATTTTATCATTTGGACTCTGATAATCACTTAGTAATTCTAAAATTATATGTCTAGTTATCGGAGCTTCAGCATATTCCTTTATCACCGTTCTAAAATTCATATTGTAATTATTTTGTATGATAATCGGATAATTTCCGATTAATTGATTCAAAAATAGCAATTATATGTGAAAGTACAAATAAATAATTACAATTATTTTCTAGAATCCGAGGCGGAAACAAAATTCCTGTGTCAATTCTGTAAACTTTATTTCCAGACAACCCCTAAGCTTGAGTATAGGTCAATAAATCAGAAGATAGCTCGACTGTGTTTTTCTATCCCGATAAATCGGAATGAAAAACTTTGTTCAGAATAACAGCATTGAACAGGCTTTGTGTGTAGGCAAGTCCCCTCTCGAGCAATTTAGGTGGTTTTCCCCATCATCCTCTCTACCAACAATAAGTTATTGTTAAGATGAGGATTTCTTTTCAAGGTTTGCAATACGTTAGTTAATTTTTTCTCATATTGATTTTTCGGTGCAATTTTTAGTTGAGCGATGTAGTAAATGGCTTTTATAACTAAATCGTTTTCTTCCATGGAAACAAAGTTTTTAGTGAGTTTTTTATAGCGACTGTAATTTTCTACCACTTCATCAAAACTTTTAGCTTGAAAATGGGCCATCAACAACACTACAAACAACCCATCGTACATTTTTTTAAATGTTTTTTGTTGGTATTCGTGTAGCACTTTTTCAATGAGTTTAATACTTTTTTCCCCCTGATTATCTAAAATAAGAAACATCGCATACACATTATAAAAATTGATGTATTTAAGGTAACTCACTTTCTCCCAATCGAGCTTGTTACTCAATTCTTCAAACAAGTTAATAATTTCTTTTACCTCTTGCTTTAATTTGTCATTTAGCGGTTTGCAGTAATAATCGGTAATAAAAAAACTGCCTTTAATACTAAGTGCTAACATTAATCCCGAATCGAGTTGGTTGTTGGCGTGATAAAACTTTTGCCATTTGTTAATGATGGAAGAACAGGTTTTATTAATTTCCTTTTCACCTAAAGTTAGTCGGGTATGTTTTACCAACATATAATCTAAGCTCATTAATTTTTCTCTGTGATGAGCTATCATTAAATAAGCATGTTTTTCAGCTAATTTTTTGGTGTATTCAATTAATTCAAGGGTGTTTTTATCGTAAAAAGATTTGTCGTTATAACTACTCAAAATATTCAAATAAGATTGTCGGGCAATAAGTTGAATAGAAAGCGAAGTGGAATTAAAATGACTTTTAAAAAAAGCTAAATCTTTGGGATTTATTCCTTTTTGTTCTTCAATAAGTGTGGTAGATGTTAGTTCATCTTGTTTTTGAAGCAATATTCTTAAATCGCTAAAAAGCGTTAAATTCTCTTTGTTACTTTCTAAATTTAATTGTTTCCCTATTGTTGTTGAAAGCAGTTTGTTTTGTTGTGTGATTTCAAAAAGATGAACTAATAATCCATAATCCTCGAATTTTTTAGCAACTTCTACTAATAGTTTTAGCTTTTCTATGGCTTCATCGTGTTTTTCATGATAAATGAGCCATTCAATTTCACTACTATTTTGTGTGAGAAAAGAAGGAAAATGCTGACTAATAAATGAAAAATAGTTGAGTGTATGATGATTGAGTTGATTGAATTTTTTTAAGGTTTCTTTACCAGAAGTTCCATAAACAGCTTTACAATAAAAATCTATGTTTTGGTGAGGTTTGTTTTTAATATGATGAATTAATTTTTGTGACAGCAGTTGGTTTTTGGCAGCCAAATATGCCTCAAACAAATTTAATTGCTGGGTAGAACAACAGGTACTTATTTTTTGAATTAGAAATTCCATTTTAAAAACTCATCTGATTTTGATAAAAATACGGGAATTTTTTTAAACAATAGCATAGATTAATTTTACATCATCAACTTAAACTAAATGTTATGGAAAAATTACAAACTATCCTAAAAAACACCACAAAGAAAGATGTTTTTATTTTTATTCTACTATTTGTATTATTATTTTCTTCAACAGCTTTGTTTTCTCAATATCAAATAGGGCATACTACTATTACTTTTCAGGATGCCAATAGAAATAACCGCAGTATAGAAACAGAAATTTATTATCCAGCAGCAACAGCAGGAACAAATGTGGCTATGGCTTCGGGGCAATATCCTGTTATAGTTTTTGGACATGGATTTGTGATGGCATGGAGTGCTTACGAGAATTTATGGACAGAATTTGTTCCTAGAGGTTATATTATGGTTTTTCCGAGAACGGAAGGAAGTATCATTGGCACCGACCACCAGAAATTTGGTTGGGATTTACAGTTTTTAGTTCATCAAATGCAACTAGAAGGATCAACAGCAAGTTCTATTTTTCACAATGGAGTAGCTCCTAAAACTGCTTTAATGGGACATTCAATGGGAGGAGGAGCAGCATTTTTAGCAGCAGATTCGTTAGTACAATCCAATACACCATATTTTAATACTTTAATTGGATTAGCACCTGCTGAATCTACAAGCAATGGCGTTTCGTCTATTAATTCTGCTAAAACTGTAACCGTACCAAGTTTGGTTTTGTCTGGAGCTCAAGATGGTGTTACTCCTCCAGTAGATCATCATATTCCTATGTATGATTCATTGGCATCAAGTTGCAAAACCTTTATTACTATTATTGGAGGAGGACATTGTTATTTTGCAGAGCCTAATTTTAATTGCGATTTTGGTGAAGGAACATCCTCTACAGGAATTTCTATAACTCGTGGCGACCAACATGATGTAACTTTTGATTTTGTAAACCCTTGGTTAGATTATACCTTAAAAGGAGATTGCAATGCTTTTGTTGAATTTAATGATTCTTTGCAAAATTCACCGAGAATAAATCATAATCAAGTTTGTTCGCCTAATCCTGTGCCAAGCATTACGGCAAATGGTGCTATTTTAACTTCATCTACAACAGGAGTAAGTTATCAGTGGTATTTAGATGGTAACCCAATTCCAAATAGCAATACGGTTTCTATTACAGCAACAGCATCTGGTAATTATGAAGTAGAAGTATTTTATACTGATGGATGTAGTGAAATTTCAGCTCCTTTTATATTATTAGTTACGAATATAGAAATTAATAATTTTAAAGGAAATATAATTGTATATCCTAATCCAACCTCATCTATTTTAAATATTGAATTTTCTGATAGCAAGGTTTATGTGGCAACTATAGTTGATTTTCTTGGTAAAGAAGTGCTGAAAGAACGTATTGAAAATAGAAAAATCGATATTTCTGCAGTTCCGAGTGGAATATACATGCTACAACT
>PCUH01000091.1:0-1593 GCA_002770955.1 Flavobacteriales bacterium CG18_big_fil_WC_8_21_14_2_50_32_9
GCATCAGAATTACACGCACATCAAATTTAATCAAAACAAATAAAATCACGAAAATTATCTTTATTAATCGCTGTAAAGGAAGCGTCATAAGCTGCAATAAAGTTTTTAGGCAATTTTACTTTCGCTTTTGGATTCCATTTAAACTCAAAACCATTTATTTTACCACCTTTCTCTTCCACATAATCTACCTCTTGTTGTTGTATGGTTCTCCAGAAAAAACTATTGGCATATTTTAAATGATAATGATTTCTTTTCAATCGTTCTCCAATTAGAAAATTCTCCCATAAAGCACCAATATCATTTCTAAACTCAATTGGGTTAAAATTCTGAATTAGTGCATTTCTAATCCCATTATCATAGAAATAATATTTTTTATTGGTTTTTATCTCGTTTCTCAAATTTCTACTAAACGAAGGAAGAGCATAAACCACATAACCCAACTCCAATAAGCGTACGTAAGTGCCTACCGTATTTTTATCTACTCCAACCAATTGTGCAATTTCATTAAAACTCACTTCATTTCCCACCTGAAAAGCCAGTGCTTGAAGTATTTTTTCAAGCACGTCTGGTTTTTTTATGTTTGCATAAGATAAAATATCTTTATACAAATAACTTTCTGTTAGTTGATTTAGCAACTCAACTTCACTACCTCTATTGTTAATAATATCAGGATAAAATCCATATATTAATCTGGTTTCTAAATCACTTTGAGCAGCAATATATCCAAATTGTTTTTCGTATTCTTCGTAAGAAATTGGATACAGGTTATATTCCCATTTTCTACCTGTAAGTGGTTCGTTCATCTCATTTTTTAATTCAAATGCCGATGAGCCACTAACCAATAATTGAATATCTTTAAATTGGTCGTGAATAATTTTTAACGTAATTCCAATATTTTCAATTCGTTGAGCCTCATCAATAAACACAATTTTTGCATTGCCTAATATACTTTTAAGTTTCTGAATGGATGGATTAGTTAAATTACTTCTGATTATTGGTTCATCTCCATTTAAAAAAAGGTAATCTTTATGCTTTAACAACGCTTTAATTAAAGTTGTTTTCCCTACTTGTCTTGGTCCAATCAAGATTATGGCTTTGCCCTTAAAAAGTTTATCATCAACAATTTTTGTTAAAGTTCTTGTTATCATTTTATACGTTATTTTATACGTTATTTTATACAAAAATAGTAATATTTAGTGAATTAATTCACTAAATATTACTATTTTTAGTGAATTAATGCATTTAAGCAACTTGTTGCCGATTTTGTGTTCTTGTTTTGAAACATAAAAAAAAATATATAAATTATATCCAACAAGTGGTGCATGATGCGATTAATAAGCGGAAACCATTGGTGGATTAATTACCTAAAGTATTTAGGAGTAATTATAAGTTTAAAGAATGAAAAATTAATCGAAAAGATTTAAAAAAACAGCTTCTGACCTCTGAAGATACATAAATTCAGCTAGACTAAATTTTATTAACTTTGGTAAAATAAAAAACAACTGCTATTTAGCAAGTAGTATCACTATTACTAACCACTTTAAATTCCAAACAATTATGCTATTAACCGAAAATGAAATAAAATCTGCTCTC
>PCUH01000091.1:1606-6281 GCA_002770955.1 Flavobacteriales bacterium CG18_big_fil_WC_8_21_14_2_50_32_9
ACTGGAAACTATTGGATAATTGTATTGAAAAAAAGTTTGTTTTCACTGACTTTTTAGAAGCCATGAAGTTTATTAATGCTGTTGCAGCTAGTGCCGAGGCAATGCAACACCATCCTGAATGGAGTAATGTTTATAATAAAGTAACGGTAGCATTAACCACACACGATGCTGGAGGTATAACTCAAAAAGACATCACTTTAGCTAAAAAAATAGATGAAATTGAAAATTCGATTTGATTTTTTATTGAAAGGATAGTGGAATGATGGGGGTAATAAAAAATTACTGAAAATGAATATTAGAACAGATATTCAACAAGTAATTTATGATGCCATAAATAAGCAGAAACAGTTCGTGGATTAGTTTTTTTTAAGCATTTGAATATTAAAAGCGTAGAAAATTATACGCTTAGCTAGGTAATATGATGATAAAGTTATTTCCAATTGACTAAAAGTATTTTACTTTTAAAATTAAATGTTATTATGTTATTTAAAAAAAGTGTATTTCCAATAAGACCGTCAATTTCAATTAATGATAAATCAGTTAGAGGTGAATAAATTTTGTTACAATAAATATTTTTACCTTTCATTTCCTTATTAAAAAGTGAAAAAGAAATAACAACCTTATCTTTTAGAAGAACATGAGTACTTCCATAAGCACCTGACAATGAAACTGTCTCAATATTTTTGTTAGTAGTTCTTTGACCTGATAATAATTCCCAAAAATCATTAGTTCCATATAAATCAATAAATGAAGCACCTGAATCCCACATTAGAAAATAAAATTTATTTTTTATAAATGCTTCAAAACTTATGAAACCACCTTTTATCTCAAATGGATAAGATGAATAAAAGTTATCCTCTAATAATAAAGAATTACTAAAAGAGATATTTTGATTCAAAAAATCAATCGACAAAAGGGGTTGAGTTAAAATAAAATCAAGACCTAACAAACCTATTATAGGAATATTGTTGAAAACTTCACAAGTAGTTTCATTGTCAATTTTAAAAGTTAAATGATGAATTTTGTATTCACAAACAAAATTCAAGTGTAAATTATCTCTTTTATACTTATCAATATTTAAAAAAATAAGTGCATTTCTATAAATGATACTTGATTTAGTTCCTGTATCTAGCTGAATGAAAAAATTATTATTTTCAATTTTAATCGGTATTAATATTGCCGAATTAGAAATTAATTCATCATTTATAGTATCTTCAACCCAATGAAATTTCATTTATAATTTAGTATTTAAAAATAAATACTAACAGAATAAATTAAATTTTTCAATAATATCATATGTTAACCCCTGTTTGTCAGAGCAATAACTCGCACTAATAGGAAGAAAATTAAGGGTTTGAGGAAATTTTAAAGGAGATGAATTTTGATAATTCCATTCAGCAAAAACCAACCCTTCAATTATAGAATCGTTTATCATAAATCGTTGCTTACCAAAAGATAAAACAGAAGTGTCATCTTTTTTAGAAAAAAAGTGTTCTGATTCTAAGGGTTGTGTTTTGTCAGTTATATTTATTTTAGGTAGTGTTCCATCATACTTAATATCAATTTCAATATCATTCTCATCGATTACTTTTGAAGTAGAAATTGTTTTTAAAAAACTTCCGTCAGGAAATTGTAGAGTTAAGGTACGCTTAAAATTACCACCAGATAATGTTCTTAAATTAACTGCACCGTTTATTTGTTGTGCCACTTGAATACAAATTACAGTTACATTAAAATTTGTTCCCATAGCTAATGAAGCACCTATTTCTTTAGGTACTGGAGAAATACTAATTTGAGTCCTTCCAGTTATAGTATCTCCAGTTGCACTATATTTTGCATTGAGTTTTACATTATTGACATTGCCTGTTACTTTTCCTTTTGCAGATATTATTTTGGATAAATTTTTCATATATTTTATATTTAAGATATTAGAATACAACAAAATAAGCAATATTTAGATAGATTTACAAATAAAGTTATTAACAGGGCAGATATACAAAAGATATTAAAAAAATTGAATTTCTAGCAATTTAAAAGATGTTGTCAGAATGTGGCATTATTACCACTACTCAAAGTTCTTCCTGAATGAACACGAATTGGCTTGGTGCGATGGAAAAGTCCCCCTTCGGGGGATTAGGGGGCTTTTGTTAAGGGGCTTTTACTCTCCTTCAAAACCGCCTTCAAAATTTTTATTTTTAAAATTTTCAGGTTTCTTTTTCTGATTGATACGATAAGTAAAACTTAACCGAACATAACGTGCTCTCCATTGATGTTCACTATCTGAAACAAAATTATCGCCAAAGGAAACAAATCTTCTTTTTCTGGAATTGAATATATCACTAGCATTGAATGTAACCGTTCCGTTTCCTTTCAACACATCGAAAGAAAAGCCTGCATCTAAAGAATAAATAGATTTCTCATCTCCCTGAACAGAATTTTGTGGAGCTCGGTAATTAAATGAAGCTTGAAGATTTAATTTCTTTTTCATTGTCCATTTTGAGTTTAAACGTGTAGACCAAGCATACGTATCTGAATTAAAATTTTGATTGTTTAATTCTCCGTCTTGTATTTCTCTAAAAAAATTAAAACTTCCTTGTAGATTCCACCATTTATAAGCTTCATAAGAGCCAGAAAATTCTATTCCAAAAGCATCTTGTGTTCCTAAATTAAAAGGTTTTCTTTCTGTATTCCCTTCTAAATCTGAAACAATAATACGAGTAATCACATCTGTAGTGTGTCGATAATAAACACTACTAAGCAATGAACCTTTTTTCCAATACTTTAAATGTCCAAATTCATACGCATCTGTCAATTCAGGATCAAGGTTTGGATTTCCTGCAAAAAAATTTCTTGAATCTGTAAAACTAAAAAAAGGCAGTAACCACCAATGTCGAGGGCGATTAATTCTTTTACTATAACTCAACTGCAAGGTGTTTTCTTTAGTTAATTCATACGAAAAATGTGTACTAGGAAATAAATTAAAATAATTCCTCCTGTTTAACTCCTTAGTTATTTTCAACTGCGTTTCAACATCCGAAAGTTCACCTCTAACGCCCAATTGATAGGAAAATTTTTTTATTTTGTTTCCAAACATCATGTAGGCGGCATAAATATTTTCATTGTATTCCATATCATTATGAAACTGAGGAAGTGCTTCATAACGCATGGTTACATCATTGTATTCTCCAACGGCAAAAGGATTAGTTACCTTTTTAAGTGTTGATTTTAAACCTGTTTCAAATTTCCCTTGTTTTATAGGGTGCACATAATCGGCTTGAAAAAGCCAGTTTTGTGATTTTTCATTATTATAAACACGTTGATTTAAATTTTCTGATAAAACAGTTGAATTTGTTTGCTCAATGATAGACTTTTCAAAATCTTTCGCTTCAGAGCGTTGAGCGTCAAAAGTAAAAAGCCTGTCTTTTTGCTTGAATGTTTTTCTATAATTGAGAGAAATATCATGCGATGATAAATCTTTATCTTCAATTTCTAATCTGTTTACAGTTTGAGTAGCAACATCTAACTGATTAAAATCGGCATAAGACAACGTCATTTTGTTGTCTGCATCTCCCACATTAAAACTACCCGAAACCGTAAGCGTATTATTGTCATTGATATCATAAGAACCGCCTAATCGAAAATTGTTGTTCAACGTGTTTCTATCTGTTTGCGAATTGCTTTTGTAACTAAAACTGGTATCTGGATAGGTAAATTTCTGCAACGAACGATTTGTTCCAGGAGATTCTCTGTAATTTATTCCATAGCCCAAAAATACATTCATTTTTTTTCTTTTCATGTTCAAATTAAAGCCACCTCCATAATTACTTGGATAGCCTACATCCAAATTAACCGACCCGTTTATTCCATCTCTTTTATCATTTTTTAGAACTATATTAATAATTCCCACTTCGCCTTCTGCATCATACCTCGAAGAGGGATTGGTAATTACTTCAATTTTTTCTATTTGATTTCCTTGGAGTTGTTTTAGTGCTTGAGCTGTACTCATTCCTGTTAAACCAGAAGGTTTTCCATTTATTAAAATACGAACATTTTCACTTCCTCTAAGGCTTACATTACCATCAATATCTACATTAACAGAAGGAACATTTCCTAATATTTCTGTTGCATCCTTTCCTTGATTGGTAATATCTTTATCAACATTGAAAACCCTTTTATCCAAATCAATTTCCATCAATTTCTTTTCCTCAACTACCTGAAATTCATCCAACGAAAGTGCTGAAGGTATTAGACTTATTTTTTTTAATGCCAAATTTTTATTGTCAATGATAATAGGAGATATGATTTTATTTTCAAAACTCAAAAAAGAGAGTTTTGCGTAATAATTGCCCTTTTCCAATTCAACCTTAAAATCCCCATCCATATCAGTTGCAATTCCTTTTACATAAGAAGAATCATTAGATTTGAATAATGCAACAGCAACATAAGGTAAACTAAGACCTCTCTCATCCACAACTTTACCACTGAGTTGATAAGTTTTGCTTTTTGTTTGCCCAATTACAGATGAAGTAATTAAACAAATAAAAAAAAATAGAAATATCTTTAGTTGAAACATTTTGCCAAAATTAAAGATAGTTGTTTTACTACCTAACTATTTATTGTATTTTAACAGTCAAATAACTTGAATATTCTTTGTTTGCTAGTAATTTTGAAAATT
>PCUH01000198.1:0-147 GCA_002770955.1 Flavobacteriales bacterium CG18_big_fil_WC_8_21_14_2_50_32_9
GAAGCCAACACAGCAGCAGTAGCAATTCCCAAAGAGGATTCAGACATACATCCTATCAATTTCATAAGTTTTTCTTCCTTTAGCAAAGGATGATAGTTAATCATTTGTTGTGCCTGAAACAATCCACCACACTTCATGAGTTTGATG
>PCUH01000198.1:344-1872 GCA_002770955.1 Flavobacteriales bacterium CG18_big_fil_WC_8_21_14_2_50_32_9
GGAATACCCTTGATTAATGTCTATGCAAAAAGATAAATCGGTTTTATTTCTTATTGCTTTTACAAAATCTATATCATCATTAGAGCCAGTTAATTTTAGTTTGAAATGATTAAAATGCGTTGCTAGATTTAATTTTTCTTCAATAAATTCATAATCATTTTTAGTGATGGTGAGTGTAAGAGCAGGTGTTGAATTGCTTGGAGGAAAGAAATCCGATAATTTTTTATTGTTAGCAATGGCGTACCAATGCAAAATGGCAGACTGCAACGCACAGGAAGCCGCAGGATGTTCTGTTGAAAAGGGAATGAGTTCGTTATTTTTAAATGGATTATTGGTGGTGAGTAATGAAAATACTTGTTCTTTCTGGGTTTCTATCCATTTTTTTACCGAATCAACCGTTTCTTTTCTGTAAGGAGGAAGAGATGCTTCTCCATAAGCAACCACACCTTCAAATTCAATTTTCACGAATGCTAACTGCGTTCCTTTTCGTGTGCCATGTGCCAACGCAAAGGGATGAATGAACTCTAAAAAGTAAGGATGAACATTTATTTTCAATTTAGTTCTTTTAATCAATTTGCTAAAAAGCTCAATGCCTTTTCCATAGCAGCATCCAAGCCATTGAGGTTAGTTCCACCAGCTGTTGCAAAAAATGGTTGACCACCACCGCCACCTTGCATTTCTTTGGCAGCTTCTCTAATAATATTACCTGCATGTAGTTTTCTTTCAGTAGCTAAATTATCAGAAATAGCTATGGTTAGGTTAGGTTTTCCGTTAATCTCAGCACCCAATACCAAATACAAATTGTCTATTTGAGCTTTTAACTGAAACGCTAAATCTTTAATGGTTGCGGTATCAACAGCAGTTAGTTTTTTGGTAATGATATTTACGCCATTACTGTTTCTTACTTCGTTTAATAATTCTTCTTTAATGGCTTTTGCTTGTTCTTTGCCTTTTTGCTCCTCTTCTTTGAGCATGGCTTTTTTGATGTTATTCAACTCATCAATAATAGAAGCGTCCAACTTAATTTTTGTAAAATCTGTAATAGCATTACTCAATACCTCTATTTGTAGCGAACCATTTGATGGAGAAATAATATTTAAGGAAGGCATATCGGTTACTTTTGCATACTGTTGCAGTAAATTATGCTGAGCAAGAGTTATTTTGTTACTCACTTCATCACTTATCAATCCAGCTAATGGATGTTTGGTAATGGTATCAATTTTTACTTTTAAATAGTTCGCTGCACCTTTTGATGTAACTGCTTCAATTCTTCTAATTCCTGCTGCAACAGAGCCTTCAGAAGTAATTTTAAACAACTCAATGTCTTGGGTGTTGTTTACATGAATTCCTCCACACAATTCCTTAGAATCTCCAAACTGAATCATACGCACCGTATCGCCATATTTTTCTCCAAACAACATCATAGCTCCTTGCTTTTCAGCTTCTTCAATAGGAATTTCTCTGTGTTCGTTTAAGTTGATAGCTGCTTGAATTTTTTCATTCACAAAGTCTTCTATTTGTTGCAATT
>PCUH01000198.1:1957-6018 GCA_002770955.1 Flavobacteriales bacterium CG18_big_fil_WC_8_21_14_2_50_32_9
TCCTAATATTGTTCTAAGTGCTTGGTGCAATAAGTGTGTTGCTGAGTGGTTAGCAGCGGTTAGTTTTCTTTTTGATGAATCAACTTTAGCTTCATATAAATTCGCACCATCACTATAATGCTCAGGAAGTGTTTTAGTAATATGTACAATTAAGTTATTTTCTTTTTTAGTATCAATAATCTCAATTTGTTCAGATTTATTCTTGATGTACCCAGTATCACCAACTTGTCCACCACCTTCAGGGTAAAATGGTGTTTTATTAAATATTAGTTGATAAAACACTTCATTGTTATTAGTTACTTCACGAAATCTTGTAATAACGATGTCATTAACATGTGTACTATCATAACCCACAAATTCATTTTCTGAAGCATCACTTGGATTGTAAACCCAGTCTCCCGTTTTAAGCGTTGTTGCCGCTCTTGAACGCTCTTTTTGTCTCAACAACTCATTAAAATAACCTTCTTCATCTAGCTTAAACCCATTCTCGGTAGCCATCAACTGCGTTAAATCTATTGGAAATCCAAAGGTATCATTCAGTTCAAATGCAAACTTGCCATCTATGATTTTTGATGTTGCTGTTGCAATATAGTTCTCAAATCGAGTAATTCCTTTGTCAAGCGTACGTAAAAAACTATCCTCTTCCTCTTTAATCACATTCGTAATTAATTCTTGCTGATTAACCAATTCAGGAAAAAACATTCCCATTTGTTGAGCTAAAATTTCTACCAACTCATAAATAAAAGCCTCTTTAAGGTTTAAGAAACTGTAACCATATCTAACGGCTCTTCTTAAAATTCTACGAATAACATATCCAGCTCCATTATTGGAAGGCAATTGTCCATCTGCAATAGAAAAAGCAACCGCTCTTACATGGTCGGCAATAACACGAATAGCTACATCTGTTTTATATTGTGTATCTAATGAGTTTTTATATGGAATATCCGAAATCTGAGCTATTTTGTCGGTTAATGGAGAAAAAACATCGGTATCGTAATTCGATTTTTTACCCTGTAATACCATTGCCAAACGCTCAAATCCCATTCCTGTATCGACATGTTTGGCAGGAAGTGGTTTTAATTTTCCATCAGCCATACGGTTAAACTCCATAAACACTAAATTCCAAATTTCAATAACCTGCGGATGGTCGTTATTTACTAAGTCTTTTCCAGGTATTTTAGCAATTTCTTCATCACTTCTTAAATCTACGTGAATTTCAGAACAAGGACCACAAGGACCTGTATCGCCCATTTCCCAAAAGTTATCTTTTTTGTTTGCTTTTAAAATTTTATCTGTTGTCAATCCGTTTTTCTCTAAAAGATTTTTCCAAAGCTCAAAAGCTTCGGTATCTTCAGGAGTTCCATCTTCTACATCGCCTTCAAAAACGGTAAAATACAACTTGTTTTTATCAATTTTATAAACATCCACCAACAATTCCCAAGCCCATTCTATGGCTTCTTTTTTGAAATAATCTCCAAAACTCCAGTTCCCTAACATTTCAAACATGGTGTGATGATAGGTATCTACTCCCACTTCCTCTAAATCGTTGTGTTTACCAGAAACACGCAAACATTTTTGGGTATCCGCAATTCTTTTATCCACAATAGGAGAATTTCCCAAAAACAAATCTTTAAACTGATTCATTCCAGCATTGGTAAACATCAACGTAGGGTCATTTTTAATAACCATAGTAGCAGAAGCTACAATTTTGTGGTTTTTTTGTTTGAAAAACGTTAAAAAAGTTTCACGAATTTTTTGAGAGGTCATCGGTATTAAAAAATGTTAAATAAATACTAAAATTGCTACCTTAAGGTAAACTGCTATTAAAATTATTATATTTGTCAAAAGTAGTACATAAATTGGAATGGCAAAAGTAAAATATAGATACAATCCACATACATTAAGTTACGACAAAATTAAGCTTACTTGGCAACAAAAGTTGGTAAGGTCGTTTTATTTTTTTGGAGCAAGTTTGGTGGTGGGAGTGATTATTTATGGTGTAGTTTATTCATTTGTGGATTCTCCGAAAGAAAAACAACTTAAAATTGAAAATGCGGAGCTTCTTGGACAATATGAATTGTTGAATAAAAAATTGGAAAAAATTAATGTTGTTTTGGAAGATGTTCAAAAGCGTGATGACAATATTTATCGTGTAATTTTTGAAGCAGAACCTATTCCTACTGAAATTAGAAGAGCTGGTTTTGGAGGAGTGAATCGATATGAGCAATTAGAAAGTTTTAACAATGCGGATTTAATTGTTTCCACTGCTAAAAAAATTGATCAACTGTCAAAACAATTGTACATTCAATCGAAATCATTTGATGAAGTGTTTAAGATGGCAAAGAACAAAGAAAAAATGTTGGCATCTATTCCAGCTATTCAGCCTGTTTCTAATGAAGATTTAACCCGAATGGCGAGTGGTTTTGGGTATAGAACTGATCCTGTTTATAAAACCACAAAGTTTCACGCTGGTATGGATTTTACAGCACCAACTGGGTCGCCTATTTATGCTACAGGTGATGGAACTATTATACAGGCAGATGCTGAAGCCACTGGATATGGCAATCATGTGCGAATTAATCATGGATATGGTTATATTACTTTGTATGCGCACATGAGCGAAATTGCCGCTAAAGTGGGACAAAAAGTCAAAAGAGGTGATGTGATTGGTTATATTGGAAGTACAGGAAAATCTGTTGGTCCTCATTGCCATTATGAAGTGAGAAAAAATGATGTTCCTATCAATCCTGTCAATTTCTATTTCAACGATTTATCGCCTGAAGAATTTGCTAAAATGGTAGAACTATCCAACGCATCACTTCAATCACTTGATTAATGACAACGTCCGATTTCAAACTTTGGTGCAGGTATGTTTTTACGTTTTCATGTCTTATTTTATTTCTAAACGCTTGTGAAGAAGCAAAAAAAGAAACAAAAGGGCTAGATGAAAAATCTATTCAGAAACATGTTGTTTCTTATGCCAAAGGATTTAGTATTGCATATTTTGATGGTTTTAAAATCATAACGATTCATTCTGCTTGGAAAGGAGAAAAAAATCCGATAAACTATGTGCTTTACGAAAATGAAAAACCATTGAATATGGATGGTATATTCATTAAAACACCAATAAAATCAATAGCTTGCTTGAGTTTAACTCACATAGCTTTTTTAGAAAAATTAGGATTACAAAATTCAATTGTTGGTCTCTCTGGATGTAATTATGTGAGTAGCCCTGCTATTAAAGAAAGAATAAAAAATCAATTCATTAAAGAAGTAGGACAGCATGAGGTAGTGAATTATGAGTTGTTGGTGAATATGAATCCAGAAGTAATTATGGCTTATGGAATAGACCAAACTTCGGCAACAAAAATTAATAAGCTGAAAACATTGGGGTTAACCACTGTTTTAAATGCAGAATATATGGAGACTCACCCCTTAGGACAAGCAGAATGGATAAAATTTATAGCTGCTTTTTATAATGAAGAAATAAAGGCAGATTCTATTTTTGACTATGTAGAAAAGGAATACCTTCAATTGGTTGAAATTGCAGCCAAAACCACCAATAAACCTACTGTTTTCACGGGTATGCCATGGAGTGGTGCTTGGTATGTGCCTGGAGGGTTGTCTTTTCAAGCTAAATTATTCAAAGATGCTGGAGCAACTTATTTGTGGGCAGATAATCAGGAAGAGCGGAGTTTTATAAAAAGTAAGGAAGTTATTTTAGATGAGGCATTGGATGCTGATTTTTGGTTGAATGTGAATGCGTATCACTCCATTAAAGAAATTGTTGAAACAGATGCCTTGTTGAAAAATTTTAAGGCGTTGAAGGAACAACAAATTTATAATAATAATTTGAGGGAAAATGCAGCTGCAGGGAATGATTATTGGGAATCAGGAGTGGTTCATCCTCACATTGTATTGAAAGATTTGATTAAAATTTTCCATCCAACATTAATAGAGCATGAGTTGTATTATTACAAGAAGTTAGAGTGAGGGGAAGTTGAAAGTACTTGGGAGTACTTAGGAGTGCCTTGAGTAGTTAGGAGTTGTTTCAAAAAAAT
>PCUH01000084.1 GCA_002770955.1 Flavobacteriales bacterium CG18_big_fil_WC_8_21_14_2_50_32_9
CTCCATTGGGAAAACCAACACTGTAACTTTTATCTTTATTTTGGGCTTTAAAACTTACTTTTCCGTTGGCATCGGTGGTTTTGGTTTGCTCTACTACTACACTAGAAAATACGCCTCCTGTGGAGGAGTATCCAAAATTAACGGGTATGCCAATGGCAGGGGTATTGGTGCCTGTTTCTGTTACTACTACATCTACAGAAGTTACTGTATCTTTCTTGCATCCTACTATTCCTACTAAAAAGGCTATGATAACAAGTATAAATAGGATTTTTAAGTGTTGCATAATGGGTGTTTTTGGAGTTTTGTTAGGCTAATGTAATCATTTTTAGTGAACTGTTATACGTTAGTTTATTTATTTTTGTTTAAGCACTACATATAATTTAAAATTAGAATGAATATTTCAGATAGGGTCTTCCTGAAAGACATTAATCTCTTTGTATTCTCTTAGCTATTAATCTATCGAATGAGCAGATTTTGATTTGTTGATACGATACGTCTAGCATTAAACTGTTCTAAAATCTCGAAAATAGAAGCAACATGTTGCTACATCCGTTTCAGGTGAATTCGCAATGAACGGTAGTAATGAGTTGGCATAAAAAAAGCTCCATGTGGAGCTTTTATACTCAAATCACTTAGTTTTTCGGGTAATTTGAATAAACTATTTTTGTTGGTATCAAGGCAAAATTTTCAAGCATAGCCGTAGCTACGGTTTAAAATTTTAACGCAGATAACGGCAAAAATAGTAAGTCAAAAATTCGGAAAGCTAAGTGATTTGAGTATATTTATTATTGAATATTTAGTTTCTTTTTTACCAAAGGTAAAATATCATCTGAATCAATGGAGTATAAAACAACTCCTAAACTTGAATCTAAGATGTAAGTAAAGTTATTTTCTTTAGCAACATCATCAATGGCTTTTTTAGCTTTATCAATAATTGGTTGCAACAAAGTTTCTTCTTTTTTTTGCAAATCTGCTTGAGCGGTTTTTTGAAATTCAGTTATTCTTTTTTCTAAATCTGTAATTTCTTTGATTTTGTTATCTCTTATAATATCAGTCATCACATCTTGTTTAGCCTGAAATTCACCTACTTTTGTGTCGTATTCTTTTCGCATAGCATCCATGGTGGCAGTTAATTGAGCCGCATGGTCTTCAATTTGTTTCTGAACAGTTTCCCTTTCAGGCATAGCTGCTAATAGTTCATTGGAATTAATATGACCAATTTTTACTGATTTTTGGGCAAAAGTAAAAGTTGATAATGTTACAGCAACAACTAATAGTATTGATTTTAATGTTTTCATTTGTTTTCTATTTGATTTATAATTATTTATTTTAAAAATGCAAATCTATATTAAATTATTTAATTTTTTATCACTTACCAGGATCATATCCTAATTTTTTTAATACAGCATCACTTTTATTAAGTTTTGCATTTGTGTAAAGCATAGTTAGACCGCTTGATTTATCAAAGATAATATCAATACCACTAACATTAGCAACTTCACTAATTGCATTATATATTTTATCTTGAATAGGTTTAACTAGTTCTTGTCTTTTTTGAAAAAGTTCTCCATCCACTCCAAATTTTTGTTTTTGATATTCTTTTGCTTCTTTTTCTTTTTTAATAATTTCTTCTTCACGTTTTGTTTTCATTTCATCAGTAAGTAATATTTGCTCTGCCTGATAATTTTTATACAGCTTATCAATTTCAGCATATCTTCTTTCTAATTGTTTTTGCCACTCAATAGATAATTTATCTAATTCTTGTTGGGCTTCTTTATATTCTGGAATATTTTCTAAAATATATTCTGTATCCACATAGCCAACTTTTTGACTATAAGTTAGTGTGGTAAAACCAACTAATAGTGAGACTAATACATATTTTTTTAAATTTTTCATAATTATATTGAGTTAAAGGTTTATAAAGTTGAATGTTATTAAAGTTTAAAATTTGTTTTTACCATCCGTTTATGCTTCCACCAATACTAAAATGTATTTCTGTTCTACTATTGGGGTCTGTTCTTCCTGGTATTTGATCAAAACGATACCCCCAATCTAATCCAAGCAACCCAAACATAGGCATAAAAATTCTGACTCCAACTCCAGCTGATTTATTAACCTGAAAAGGATTTGCATCTTTAAAATTCACCCATGAGTTTCCCGCTTCTCCAAAAACTAAGCCATAAATTGTTGCACTAGGATTTAAAGAAAAGGGATAGCGAAGTTCTGCTGTATATTTAGTTACTGCTGCAGCTCCTGTTCTGGGAGAAAGTGTTCCGTTTCCATAGCCTCTTAATGCAATAATTTCTCTACCATCTAATGCAAAACCTGTTAACCCATCACCCCCTAAAAAGAAACGCTCAAAAGGAGAAGTTCCTAATTCGCTGTTGAATGAACCTAAATATCCAAACCCTAATTTTGTATTTAGAACCAATGAATGTTTTTCGCCAATTATCCTAGTAAACCAAGAGGTTTGGAAAGTCCATTTATGGTATTCAACATATTTATTTCTCTCTTGATCGGTCATCGCTTTATAATCTGTGTCTGAAGGTCTGAACCAAGAATAAGGGATGGTGTGTTTTAAAGTTAATGAAACACTAGACCCTGAACGAGGGTAGATTGGTTGGTCGATAGAGTTTCGAGAAAAAACATGTCTAAAACTTAGGTTATTGGCAAAACCATCTGAAAAAACAAAGCTTGAACCAAAATTCTGAAGTACATAATATTGATAGGAGGCCTCGTTATATAATGTAAAAAAATCATCGGGAACTTTCAATCTTCTACCTAGTCCAGCAGAAATTCCATACATTTTAATGAAGGAACGTGTTTCTCCTCTTCCAAAACTTTGAACTGAATGAGATAAACTCACACTAAGAGAATTGGGTTTTCTTCCACCTAACCAAGGCTCTGTGAATGAAAAATTGTAGCTTTGAAAACCAGTTCCGCTTGACATGGCTCTTAAACTTAATCGCTGTCCATCTCCTGCAGGCAGAGGCCTCCAAGCACTTCCTTTAAATAAATTCTTTGCAGAAAAATTGTTAAAAGAAACACCTAAGGTACCTATAACTCTTCCAGCACCCCAACCTCCAGAAAGTTCAATTTGGTCTGATGGTTTTTCTTCAACAACATACTCTATATCCACCGTTCCATCTTCCTGATTTGGTTGAGGTTTAACATCCAATGTTTCGGGGTTAAAATAACCTAATTGTGCTAATTCTCGTTGTGTTCTGATAATATCTGCTCTACTAAAAAGTTGACCAGGAGAGGTTCTTATCTCTCTTCTTATTACATGGTCTTTTGTTTTTTCATTTCCAACAACAGTAATTTTATTAATAGTGGCTTGTTTGCCTTCATAAATTCTTAGTTCTATATCTATAGAATCATTTTGCACACTTACTTCAACAGGATTTACTTGAAAAAACAGATAACCATTATCTAAATAAAGAGAACTTACATCTCGTCCTGTTTGGTTCATAAACAATCGTGATTCGAGTGTTTTTTTGTTATAAACGGCTCCTTTCTTTATGTCTAATATTTTATCTAGTTCATTAGAAGAATGTATGGTGTTTCCAACCCATTTAATGTTTCTAAAATAATATTTACTTCCTTCTTCAATAGTTATATCAATTGCAACTAATTTTTTATTTATTTTATAAACACTATCTGAAACAATTTGAGCATCTCTATATCCTTTTTCATTATATTTTTTTATAATGTTAGGCTTTTCTTCTTCATATTTACTTGGGATGTATTTTGAAACAGTAAAAATATTGTATATACGTTTTCTTTTTACATCTTTCATACTTCTTCTAAGTTTTCCAGATTTTAAAGAATTGTTTCCATAAATGTTGATGTCTTTGATTTTTGTTCGTTTATTTCTATCTACTTCAATTGTTAAAACCACACTATTTTGGCGCACAGTATCTGATTCTTGAATGATGTTAACTTGAGTGTTTAAAAATCCTTTTGCAACAAAATAAGATTTAATTTTATTTTCAGTATTTATAATTAAGTTTTCGTTTACAACCATCCCTGTAACTAAAGAAATCTCTTCTCTCAATGCCTTTTGTTTTCCTTTTTTAACACCTTTAAACTTAAATTTATATAACCTTGGTAATTCTTGAACATTAATATTTAAGAAAATTTTATTCCCTTCAATTTTAACAGCTCTGATTTCGATATCATTAAAAAGTTTTTGTTCCCATAGTTTAGTAATGGCTTTTGTTATCATATCGCCTGGCACTTTAATTTCTTGACCAACAATAAATCCTGTTAAAGAAATTATTGCTTGTCCACTAAAAGATTCTGCTCCTGAAACTGTTATCCCTCCAATTTCATACGTTTTTGGATTAGCATAGTTAATGTCATCAAGTGCATTGTTTAATGAAAATTGAGCGGCTAATGAAATTGGTAATAGAAAAAATAAAAATAATCCAATCTTACTAATTTTTATTTGTTTGAGTAGTTGTATAGACATTGAGTAAATTTGATAAATCAGTTGTTGATGGATTGTTAATTTTTTATTTGTTCGCTTATCAATCCAAATCGTCTTTCTCTATTTTGGAAATCGAAAATAGCTTCAAATAAATCTTCTTTTCTGAAATCTGGCCAATGTTTATTGGTAAAATATAATTCAGCATAAGCAATTTGCCATAATAAAAAATTACTTATCCTGTATTCTCCACTTGTTCTAATCAGAAGTTCTGGATCAGGCATATTAAAAGTGTTTAGGTAATTGTCTAACGTGCTTTCATCAATAGAATCAGAAGATAGTTTTTTATTTTCAATTTCCCATGCAATTTTTTTAATAGCATCGGTAATTTCCCATTTTGAGCTATAACTTAATGCTAAAACCAGACTTAACCCAGTGTTGTTTTTTGTTTTTTCTTTAGCATAAAGTAATTCATTGTAGCAATCTTTTGGTAGAGATTCGATATTACCTATTGTTAATAATCTAACATTATTTTTGTCGAGATCATTAATTTCTTTGCTAATGGTGTTTACTAATAATTGCATTAATGCTGTTACTTCTAGTTTAGGTCTTTTCCAGTTTTCTGTTGAAAAAGCATATAATGTTAGGAATTTTATTCCAACTTCTGCAGCACCTTCCACTACACTGCGAACAGATGTTACTCCATTTTTATGACCAAAAACACGTGGCTTATGGTGCTCCTTCGCCCATCTACCATTGCCATCCATTATGATTGCAATATGCTGTGGCAGTTTGGATTTATCTATTTTATCAACTAAATTCATTAGCAATGATTTTTTTAGCAAACGGCAAAGATAACAATCTACTAATTAACAGGCATTGCACAGACGTCTCTTTTTCTTAAAAATTTATAACTCAATGTTAAATTGATAAAAGAATACCAATCTTTGTTACCTGAATTACTTAGTTGAACACCGTTATCATAGGTTTCTTTTATTCCATCAAATTTATCTGTAAATGTTTTTCTGTATGTCCATTCAATGGTCATTCCAATGTTTTGAACGAAATTAAACTTTATACCTGCACCAAAAGGTAAAGCAACTGAAGCCAATGAGTTTTCTTGTGAAGCATTTGTTTTAGTGTTTTCTACTTTTGGGGTTGCAAAAAAGCCAGCTATCCCTATAAATACAAAGGGAGTGAATTTAGATGCTGTGTTATTAATTTGATAGGGAATGAAATTAAATTCTAAAATTCCATATCCATCAAGTAAATTACTTGAAAAGGAAAGGTTTCTAGTTTCGAAATTTTGGTAGAATTCGCTTGTTTTTTGTTTATCTTCAGCAGCTACTTGAGCTGCGTTTATTCCAAACCTTAAGGAATATCTATGACTAAGATTTTTTCTATAAAAAACACCCAACATTGGTCGGATTTTATTTTGAGGATTAGGTGAAGGGTTTAGTTCTCCACTATAATAGGCTAAACCACCCATAAAACCAAATTCTGAATGTTGAGCGTGAGTGGTTTTTAATGTAAAAAAAATTAAAATTAGTATTATAAAGTTGATTTGGATTTGTTTCATAACAACTCTAGTAACGAGAAAGAATATAAAAAATTATGTGAAAAGTTAATGAGGAACTAAAATTTAGGAAGATTTCTTCTCCTTTTACTTATTTTATAATTAACAGAAATCATTCCCAACATATAAGCATCGTTGTCATCTTTATCTCCTCGTTGTTGGGGCTCTCCAAAGGCATTATGATCAGTAACTTTTCCTGATGGGTCTGCAAAATAAGCTGCTTTTTCACCATATGCTTCTCCAATAAAATCACTACCATAATAATAAGTACTCACATCATCAATATAGTCAGTAAAAGTTTTACGCATACTCAATTCTAAACTGATACTCCATTGGCTAAAACTACGCATTCTTGCTGAGCCACCTAAATTTCTTCTTATCCCTACTCCATAAGGAATTACTAACGAAAAACCGCTGTATTGTTTTGGACCACCTGGTAATCCTTGACCTTCGGTGTGAAGGGGTTTTAACCGGTGCCAATTACCATTTTGATCTTTTCCTTGTGGGTCGAACCATATTCCACCAACTCCACCAAAAAGATAAACTTCAAACCTAAACCAACTTTTCCCTCTTACGCCTCTTAATTTATACAAATGACCTGATTTTTGTTTTATCAACATATATTCAAGTTGAGCAGATAGTTCTATAACATGAGATCTGAAATTAAGTTGTCTTGCATTACGAAAAGGTTCTTTGGTAAGAGCATCATTACCAGAAAACATCATGTAACCTAAGTTTGCTTTAACAAACCAATCTTTTCCTAATTGATAACGATAACCTAAACCCAAAGCAAAGCGAGTGGCTGAAGGCTCTAAATCTCGCAATCCATTCGTGCCAATTTGATTAGCGCCACCTAAATCACCTAAAAAATTGGTGGCTCCTAGCCCAAAAGCATATTCAACCCGTTGGCGTTTCCATGTTTGAGCATCTGCAATTGAAAACGTCAATAATAATAAGGTAATTATAAGTAGTATTTGTCGTGTCATTTCGGTAAATAGTTTTTACTCAAAAAAATAAAATCAAACGCAAATATATTTCTTTTATATTTAAAAAAACAACTATTTACTTGTATTTTTACTATTTTTTTAACTTTTACAGTTTAATCAAGCCATATAACAGGTTAAAAATAAGTGAAATACTTTCTGTGTTTTATTTTTTTTATAAATTTATTTTGAATATTAAATAACTGTTGTACTTTTGGCGAATGATTATGAGGGTCATCATAAATAATTTATAAAAAAATTATTATGGAAATGCTTTTATGATTTAAAAAACAAAAGAATTCTTTTTTTAACCTGATTAAGTAAATATTTATGATAGCTTTAGTAGCCATAGTAGCAGTGTTATTAGTTATAGCAACTGCTGTTCAAATTTTGAAAATTGCCGAATTAAGAGCAACAGAAAGTGGTAAAGAAATTTATGAAATTTCAGCAAAGCAAAGCAAAGCACAAGCATTTTTACTTATGGTTTTTTTGGTTGCTTATTTTGGGTTTTTCGCTTGGCAAGTATGGAAATGGGGAGGTTTAATGCTGCCTGTTTCTGCCTCTGAGCATGGCGTTGGTGTTGATGAATTAATGAATATAACCTTATGGTTTATTATTCCTGTTTTCATTATTACCCACATTTTTCTTTTTTGGTTTTCATATAAATATTCTTTCAGTGAAACTCGTAAAGCCCTGTTTTTTTCTCATAGTAATAAACTAGAAATGTTTTGGACAATTATTCCTTCTGTTGCCTTAACAGTTTTAATTTTAGTTGGTCTTAGTAATTGGAATAAAATTATGACGCCTATTTCTTCAGAAACTGAACATGTGTTACTTGAAGTTTGCGGACAACAATTTATGTGGGGAGCCCGATACGCAGGTAAAGACGGCAAACTAGGAAGAGCTAGTGTTGAATATATTGAAGGAGTTAATGCTTTAGGTATTGATGTTTCTGACGAAAATTCAAAAGACGATAAAATTGTTAAAGGAGAATTTCATTTACCCGTTGGTGTTCCTGTTCAATTTGTGTTTCGCTCGCAAGATGTGTTGCATAGTGCTTATATGCCTCATTTTAGAGCTCAAATGAATTGTGTGCCAGGGTTGAAAACTCAATTTAATTTTACGCCAACAATTACAACTGCCGAAATGAAAGAAAAAACACAAAACGAAAATTTTGAATATATTTTGTTGTGTAATAAAATTTGCGGAGCTGCACACTACAATATGCAAATGAATATTGTTGTAGAAAGCAAGGAAGATTACGAAAAATGGTTAGCAGAACAAAAGGAATTCGGTGCTGAATAATTTATAGATAAAGACATTTAATTTTTAAACAGCGTTTAACAAATACAATATATGAGTGCACATCAACATCCACACGAAGAACAAGACTTTTTATTTAAGTATGTCTTTAGTCAAGATCATAAAATGATTTCTAAACAGTTTTTGATAACTGGTTTTATTATGGGTTTTATTGGTCTTTCAATGTCAACTTTATTTAGACTTCAATTGGGCTTTCCAGGCGAAAGTTTTTGGATAATTGATTTTTTATTAGGAAGTTGGGCTGAAAATGGAGTGATGTTGCCTGATAAATACTTGGCATTGGTAACGATGCATGGAACCATTATGGTTTTCTTTCTATTAACAGCAGGACTTAGCGGAACATTCAGTAATTTACTTATTCCACTTCAAATTGGTGCTAGAGATATGGCGTCAGGATTTTTAAATATGCTTTCCTATTGGTTCTTTTTTGTGTCTAGTGTGATTATGTTGATTTCACTTGGTGTTGAAGGAGGAGCAGCTTCTGCAGGTTGGACTATTTATCCTCCTTTAAGTGCATTACCTCAAGCAATACCTGGTTCAGGCTTAGGAATGACACTTTGGTTAGTTGCAATGGCAATATTTATCGCAAGTTCTTTATTGGGGAGTTTAAATTATATTGTTACTATATTAAACCTTAGAACAAAAGGAATGACTATGACTAGACTACCTCTAACCATTTGGTCATTTTTAATTACAGCAATTGTTGGAGTAATTTCTTTCCCTGTACTTTTGGCTGCAGCTCTTTTGTTAGTTTTTGATAGAAGTTTTGGAACAAGTTTTTACTTATCGGATATCTATATTGGAGGACAAGTTTTAGAACATTCTGGTGGAAGCCCTATTTTATTTGAGCATTTATTTTGGTTTTTAGGTCATCCGGAAGTTTATATTGTACTTCTACCTGCACTTGGAATTACTTCTGAAATAGTTTCTACAATGTCAAGAAAACCAATATTTGGGTATAGAGCAATGATTACTTCAATGCTTGCTATTGGATTTCTTTCAGCTATTGTGTGGGGACACCACATGTTTGTTACAGGAATGAACCCATTCCTGGGAGCAGTATTTACATTTACTACTTTGTTAATTGCTATTCCATCAGCCGTTAAAGTATTTAATTACATTACAACGCTATGGAAAGGTAATATTAAATTTTCACCAGCAATGCTCTTTAGTATTGGTTTGGTTTCTACGTTTATTTCGGGTGGTTTAACAGGATTAATTCTTGGTGATTCTGCTTTAGACATCAATGTACATGATACTTATTTTGTGGTGGGTCACTTTCATATTGTAATGGGGCTATCTGGTATTTTTGGAATGATAGCAGGTGTTTATCATTGGTTTCCAAAAATCTTTGGTAGAATGTTAAATAACAATTTAGGAAATGCTCATTTTTGGATAACCATTGTTAGTTCTTACGGAATATTTTTCCCTATGCACTTCTTAGGATTAGCAGGAGTTCCTAGAAGGTATTATACTAATTCTGAATTTCCTTTGTTTGAAAATTTATTAGACATCAATACCTTAATTACTTGGTTTGCCATTCTTGCATTTGCTGGACAATTAATCTTCTTTTTTAACTTCGTTTATAGTGCGTTAAGAGGTCCTAAAGCACCTCAAAATCCTTGGAAAGGAAATTCACTAGAATGGACCACAGGAGTAAAACACATCCATGGAAACTGGCCAGGAGAAATTCCAACAGTTCACCGTTGGCCTTATGATTACAGCAAATTAAATGAAAATGGAGATTATGTTACAGGCGAAGATTTTATTCCTCAAATTGTTCCTTTAGGTGAAGGCGAATTAGATGGTGGAGGACATTAAAACAAAATTAAATGACAACAATAAGCTTAGATAACATAAAATACAAAGCAGAAATTAGACAAAAAACAGCAAAACCTTTGTTGTGGATTGGTTTAATAAGCATCGTTATGTTTTTTGCAGGACTTACAAGTGCTCTCATTGTTAGTAAATCTAATTCAATTTGGATAAAACTAGAGGTTCCTTCCATGTTTTTTATTAGTACCATACTAATTCTATTTAGTAGCTTGACCTACCAGTTAAGTATGTCTTTTACAAAAAACAATCAATTAAAATTTGCAACCATTACTACTATTTTAACATTTGTTTTAGGAATCTCCTTCACAGTTACTCAGTTTTATGCTTGGCAACAATTATATCAATCGGGTATTTTTTGGGCTGGAGAACAGAGCAATCCTTCAGGTTCTTATTTCTATGCATTAACAGCACTTCACCTTCTTCATCTTTTTGCAGGGTTAATTAGCCTTCTTGTGGTTGTTACAAAATCATTACTTAAAAAATATTCTCCTACAAATGTTTTGGGAATACAACTAAGTTTAACTTATTGGCATTTTTTAACCGCACTTTGGGTGTATTTATTCTTTTTCTTAAAATTTATTGCATAACATTAATATTTAAACAATTATGTCAAATACAGCAACAATGGATAGTAAAACTGCATGGGGAGGTAATAATGAATCACCTTATGGAGCAAGTTATGGAAAATTAATGATGTGGTTTTTCCTAATTTCAGATGCATTATCCTTTACAGGCTTTTTATCAGCTTATGGCTTTTACCGTCATTATTATGGAAGTTTATGGCCTTCTGCCGAAAATGTTTTTACGCATTTTCCTTTTATGCATGGAAACCACCCATTATTGTATGTTGCATTAATGACTTTTATCTTAATTATGAGTTCTGTAACTATGGTTTTAGCTGTTGAGGCAGGACACAGAATGGATAAAAAAGGTGTTACAATTTGGCTAGGATGGACATTACTTGGAGGAGCAATATTTTTAGGCTCTCAAGCGTGGGAATGGTATCATTTCATACATGGAACTGAACTAGGTGCTATTGAATTAGGAAGAGGAACTTTTGCCTTGCCAAATGGAACTGTTGAGCATACTTACGGAGTAATTGCTCGTTGGGCTGATGATTCAAAACAAGTGCTTTTATTACCTTGGAGAGAAATCGCAGGAGATATTACTTCTCCTTACATTCAATTAACAGGTCAGGCATTAACTGAGGCTGTGGCTAATGGAAAAGAAATTTATGGAGCTAACTTAACCCACAATGAATATGGACATCCATTGTTTGGTGATTTCTTTTTCTTTATTACAGGATTTCACGGAACGCACGTATTTAGTGGTGTAGTTATTAATTTTATTGTGTTTATAAATGTAATAATGGGAACCTACCAAAAAAGAGGTTATTATGAAATGGTAGAGAAAGTTGGTTTATACTGGCATTTTGTTGATTTAGTTTGGGTATTTGTTTTTACCTTTTTCTACCTTGTTTAATTTTAAAAACTTTAAAAACATAAATAATATGGAACATTCTCACAACACACACGATTCTCACGCACACGCTCCAGAACCTTATAAATATGCTGCTCACCATTCTGAAGAAGAAGGGAAGAAAACAAGACGAATGATATGGAATATGTTTTGGGTGCTTTTAGCTATCACAACAGTTGAGGTAACTTTAGGATTATTTTGGAGAAAGCTAGAGATATCATGGGCGGCTGTTAAAATGACTTTTATTATTCTTACCGTTGCTAAGGCTTATTTTATTGTTGCTTACTATATGCACCTAAAACACGAAAGAAAAGCATTAAAAAATACTATTATTATCCCTTTTGTTTTATTTGCATTATATCTTTTATATCACATATTCACTGAAGGCGTATATTCAGAAATGATGGATAAATGGTTTTTTTAATTAAAAAATTTCTTGAAACTATCTAGAACTATCATTTCAGATAGATTCTTTTTGAAGGATGGTGCTATTCAATATTTGTTCTTATTTCAATAAAGCTCAATATAAACTTCACGATTCTTTTATCTTTGAATCATCACTTTAAATGATGATGCTGTTTGATTTGCATCTAATTTTATTTTAAAAATATATATCCCATTTTCTAAACTAGAGACATCAACACTTAGTTTTTTATCAAATTTAAAACGCAGCATCTTTGTAGTTACTACTTTACCCGTAACATCAAAAATTTCTAAATGAGCAATATCAAATACGTTATAAAAAGGAATTTCTATTCTATCATTTGCTGGATTTGGAAAAGGCTTTAAAGCATTTATATCTTCTTTATCAGTTATAGACGTTAATATGTCAAAAGAAATAGAAATAGAAGACACATAATTTAATGGTAATTGAGAAAATGAGTTTCCATTTTTTAATAAAAATAAGGGTTGTAAAAACGTATTTTGATTTGTAGTGTAATCTAATTTGCTATCAATACCAAACATTAAATCTTGGTTATCAGATTGCACACAAAATATATAGCGTTTATTAAAATAAGTGTCAATATATACGCTATTGATAAAGGGAATAAAAACAGGTATTCCTTCTTGGTTATTATTGCTATAATTAAAAACCCCCATACTTTGTAAAGAAACATTTGAAAACCCATAATTAGGGTCATTAATATCAGTAAAATAATCTCCCCACTCATAAACATAAGTAGTTACAGACTTTCCTGTTATACTATAAGTATCTGCTGAAAAAGCTGGAAATGTGAGCCCAGTAGCTACAACGTCAAACATAAGTGATTGAGGTGGTGTGTAGGCAATACATACTTCATCGGCAGTAAATAAAAATGAATTACTTTGAGGTTTTAATGTTATTGAATCAACACTTGCATAAGAAAGAATATAATTGCCAACACCATCTGTCATATTAAAATTTGCAACCAATGTGTTATCTAAATTGTCTTCATCAGCATTTTGAGGCGTTATAGTGTAAATAATAGAATGTAACCCATTACTTAAAGATATTCCATAACTACCCAATGAAACAAAAATAGAATCTCCAGAATTAAGACTGTTAATTGTAGATGAATTAGAGAAAAGTATATTCCCATTTTTAATTAGATTTACGGACACGAGAACATTTGTTTGATTTTGATTACCAAAGTTTCTAACCCACAAACCAAAAGGAACATTAACACTAGAAGAGAATGCAAATTGAAATATTGTTGGTTCTGCATAATATTGTTTTTGTACAATGTCTTTTTTATAAGCTCCCACATCATTAGCAAATTTCCCTATTTTACTTCCTAAAAAAGCAGTAACATTATTTTGAAGTATATCATTTCTTAGCAACATTCCATCTGCTTGTGAAATCATAATTGTTGGAATGGTTACGTTTATTCCATCATTACCTCCAAACATATTAAAAATACCCGCTGTGTTGTTAATGATAATTACTCCTATTGCTCCTGCATTTTGAGCTCGTAATGCTTTAGTTCCAAACTGACAACTGCCTCTGTAAACAACAGCTATATTTCCGTTTACTTGAGTTCCATTTACTAATGAGTCGCAGCCTAATGAATCTGCAATAGTTCCATCATCTACAAAAACCAATTGACCTGTAATTGCGTTGGCTGTATCCGTCATATCAGGAGTACTCCAAGCATCTATTGGTTTAGCATACGTAAATTGGTATGAATTAGCCAAAGAAGAAGGTGTAAGCACATTGAAATTTACTTGTGCTGAAAGGGTTGCAACCAACAACAGAAAAACAACTAAAAACAAATTATTTTTTTTCATAACGATGGCTTTTTAATTTTTTCATTCCATTTTTATTAGTTTTTGTGGAAGTATAATTTTTTCTTTATCTTCGATAAAATAAAAATATATACCTGACGAAAACTGTTTGCCTTCAATGTTATATTGATTTGTTGCGGAATTTAATTTTGTTCGGCACAACTCTTTGCCTGCTACATCTTTTATTACCAAATAAGCATTTGTGCTTTCTTGAGGCAAAACAACCACTATGGTAAGCTGATAAACAAAAGGATTAGGGTAAGCCTTTAGTGTGTATTGTTCTTCTTCCAACTGGGTGTGGCTTTCAATGGAACTAACAATTACACAATTGCTCGTGTCAACACAACCATTGCTGTCTATTTTCATGAGCCACATATCTTGCGTACCTGTATCTGGAAAAGAGGGATAAACCACTCCTCCACATATAAAACCGCCATCATTGGTGGGGCGGATGTCTTTGATTTCAAAATCAGTTCCGTTAGCATTCATTCCTAGTATGCGGTATGTTTTATTCCACAATATATCTCCATTGGGTTTTAATTTCATTATTAATCCATCATGGCGACTAAAAGAAATACTATCTGTATATACTTCTTGTCCTGCTGCTATAAAGTTTCCATCGGATAATTCTATAATAGTACGAAAACCATTTAACCCACTATTGGCTAATGTAGGAGGATTATAAGCTCTCGTCCAAATGGTGTCTCCCTGTGAATCTAACCGAATGGCATAATGCTTTGTTCTGCTATCGGTATTTACTGTTCTTATCGAACCTCCAAAAATATATCCTCCATCTTGGGTGGTGTTGATACTCCATGCGTTATCATCATCGGTTTGTCCGAATACCCTGTTCCATTGCAGGTTGCCTTGTTTATCTATTTTAGTGATGCGAATGTTGTCGTTGTTGGGTGCTCCTGGTCCTAAACTACGCGTCCAACCAGTGAAAATATAGCCACTGTCGGGGGTAAGGGCTATGGCGGTGGGGCGTTCTACTCCTGAACCATACCACTGCTCCCACTCTATAGCTCCCAAGCTATCGGTTTTCACTACCCAATTCTGCCCCGAATATTGAGTGTTTTGCCCTACACACACAAAACCTCCATCTAAGGTCTCTTTGACTTGTGAACCTACTTGATCGAATGCCGTATCTCCCATGGTTTTAGTCCACAACGTATCACCCACACTATTAAAACGGTATAATTTATCACGAGCCCAAGAACTTGTAGCCACACTACCATACATGGCATAACCTCCGCTACTTACCTTAATTAACGACCCTTGAAAACCAGCAAAATAAGCTAAATTGGTATCCATGATGGTTTTCTGAAACAACACATTCCCTTCAAAATCGGTTTGCACTATACCTATGGAGGCTATGCCAGAATCAACTCCTCCTATCATTAAATATCCACTATCGTTTTCGAAAGCATTGAGTCCTGCACTAAATATGGTGTTAACAAAAGGATATCGTTTATTAACCCCTTGAGCATTACTATTAATACTCAAAAAAAATATACTAAGCAGGCACACTATTTTAGCAATTATTTTCATTTAATTTTTATTAGCTTTTGAGTTAAAATTACCGCTCCATTGTTTTCAATGTAGTATAAATAGATACCTTCTTGCAGTATGTTGTTATCGATACTATACTGATTAATCTTTTGTGTTAATTTTTTTCGATACATTTCTCTACCTGCAACATCTCTTATTACCAAATAAGATGTAGTTATATTTTCTGGTAATATAGCTGTTATAGTTGTACTTTCATTAAATGGATTGGGGTAATTGCTAAGTTGATATTTATTTTTTATGCTGTTTTCGAGTTGATTATTGTCTATATCAGACATAGTATTGCCTATCCGATTAGAAGAAGCACCAACAATAGGAAAAACAAAACTTTCTTTTATAGTACTGTTCCCTGCCAATTCTAATAAGTTTTGGGCTGCTGTGCTGCCAGTGGAGGTGTTAGCAGCAACAGCATCTACCTTAGTTTTTAAATTAGGGTGTTCATTTAATTGGCTAAGGGGAGTCTTTTGTAGGTATAGTAAAACCGTATTTTCCCTCTTGTTGAAGCTGTGCATAAGTTGATAATGTAGCACACTGCATAAAAAGAAATGTTAATAATGCTATAAAAATATTATGTGATAAGTAGGCTTTTTTCATATGAGTAGATTTTAAATTCAAGACGAAATTTACAGCAGTAAATTGTAATTAACAAACTTTAACAATTTAATAATCACCACATTATTGCACTCCTAAAAAATTATTTCCAATCAAGTGAGTGGTTTTATAAAATGGAGAACATTGTGTAGAAATTCTTTTAATTGATTTTATCAATCGTTAGACGCCTCAAATTCATTCAAAAGATACCTTAATTCATTTAAGATAAGTGCTGTTGCTCCCCAAACAATGGTTTCATCAAAAACAAAACAGGGGGCTTTTATTTTATTATTATCGGATAATTGTATGGTTCTACTTTGAAGATTTTCATTCAATAACAAATCAGTTACCTTCAGTTCAATAATTTTCTTTACCTCTCTTTTATCTGGAACAAATGAAGGAACAAATGAAACACAGCCAATAATTGGTGTAACACAAAAATTGCTCACAGGAATAAAAACATCAGATAATTGTCCAATTATAGTAATTTCATCAGGAGAAAGACCAATTTCCTCTTGTGTTTCTCGCAAAGCAGTTATCATTAATGAAGCATCTGTTTTTTCCATTTTACCACCAGGAAAGCTAATTTGTCCGCTATGATTTCCATTATAAGTGGATCGCTGAATGAGTGTGGTATAAATAGCATGGTCTTTTTCATAAAATAAAATTAACACACTACTTAATGTAGCTTTTAAAATAATTTCTTTAGTAAAATCTACATTGCGATAGGGAGCCACTTCTTGATGTGCCTTACTTCCTGGTAATTCCTGACGTAATCGGGGTTCTAAATATTTTTTTAAATCAGAAAGACTAATCATGGATTACTAATGGTATCAATGGGTTGGTAAATTAATTCATTTTCATTTTCAAGTTGTATAAATTTTTTATCAGTTGTAAGTTGAATTTTTTTGAATTTAATGGGAACAATTTCTTTATTATCAATAGAAATTAGTCCAACCAAGCCCTCTTTTTCTACTAATAAAAATGTATCGTTAAACCATTGTAGATTATCGAAAATTGGATTAAGCACAAATGTACCTGTTTCATTAATAAGTCCATATTTATAATTTGAGCTAGCTATGGAAAGACCATTTTTGAAAAAAGAAACGCTAGAAAAATTATATGGAATTTTTAATTTTGCATTGTAATCACAATAGCCCCATTTTCCATTTCTTTTTATGGCAATTAATTTTTTTGAAACAACACCAACATCTTCAAAAAGAGCAGGTAAAAACTTTTTTCCAGTAGTATCAATCAATCCCATTTTGTTATCAACAGCGTACCTTGCATAACCTTGGTTGTTAAATAAAGCCCAGTTTAACACTCCTTCCGTGTAAGGAAGTGTTAGTGGAATTAGTACATCACCTTTGGTATTTACATAACCATAAAGATTATCTTTTACGATAATTACCAATCCATTTTCAGGTTCTGTAATCTGTTGAAATACTATTGGTAAAACAACCTCTCCTTTTGAATTAATCACCCCATACAACTCATTTTTTCTAACTCGAATAAAATCATTATCCAAGTTGTCTATCCAATCAAATTGATGTTTAACTACGTAATATAAATTGGTGTCAATAATTCCATATAAGTTATTTTTTTTAACATAAGCCAATCCATTGTTAAAATAACCTACAGATTCATATTCTAACCCAACAACCAATTTTCCAGATCGGTCAATAAACCCATACTTTTCATCTAATTCAACGGAAATAAATTGATTCTTTGTTGTGCCTATTTCGTCATAAATTAGAGGTACTATTTCTTCTCCTACTTTATTTATTATTCCAAATTTTTCATTTATTCCAACAACAGCTAGCCCATTAATAAAGTTTTCGGCTTCATCATATTTAAATGGCACTGTAATTTTGTTAGATTTATCAATGAAACCAATTTTATTGTTCATTTTGACTGCAGCAACACCTTCATAAAAAGGATTAATGAATTGATAGGTTGCGGGAATAACCTCTTTAAGATGTTCATCTAGAAACCCCCATTTGTTATTTTTCATAAAGGGATAAAATACAGCTTTAGCTAACTGAAAATCCTTTTCTAATTCATGTAAATATGGATATTGAGGATATTTTTTTATAAATTTTTTGATGCTTTCAGGGTTATAATCTGAAGTCAAAATACTATAAATATTTCTCCAAGCTCTTGAACTGTGTGTGTTGTTTGGATATTTTTGAATAAACGAAAAATAGGCATTTTCGGTTTTTGATTGAGTTGCTATTTCATAAAGTTGTTCTTCGGCAATGCTAAAAAAAGCATTAGAAGGTTGTTCTACTAAGAATTTTTCGAGATTTTGAATGGATAAAGGTGTTGTATATTCTTTGTAGATTAATGAATCGAGTAATTTTTCTGCCCATTGAATTTCGTTTGCATCGGGATATCTTGTAATAAAATTTGTTATGGCTGATGAATGTTGCTGATCACGAGCAACTTGAAAAGATAGTGCGTTTCTATGTTTAATGGCCTCATTATGCTGGAGGGCATTTTTGTTTGTAACAATAAAATGATTGTAGCCATCAATGGAGTGTTGTAAAATAGCTTTTTCAAAACAAAGCGAATCAACATGCTTTAGTTGATGTTGAATAGCAAGAATATCTATATTAATCTCACAAAGTTTTTCTTTTTTTTTTGGAGATAGAAATACATAATTACTATCAGCTAATTGAATATAAAAAACAGCCGAGTCTAAATTATAGAATGGATTGTTGTTCCGAGCATAAATTATACTTAATCCATATCCAGCAGCAATTTTATTTTTTTTTATGGCTTTTTCAAACAGTTGTTTTGCCTTAAAATAATTATGTATTTCTAGGGCTTCAAAACCTTTTTGAGTTTTGGTTTTAAATATATGTTGAGCATTAATCCATCCACTTAATAGCATGACAATTAAAAAAAGGATATTTGCTCTGTTTAATAACATTTTTACATCATTTAACGTATTCTGTACTTGTGGATTTTAAAAGTTTAAAACAGTTCTAACTTCTATTTTATTTATGTTTAAATTAAATTTATATATACTCAAACTTAGCAGGTTTTCGAAAGAAAAGATGCTTAGTATGAGTAATACTCGAAACCAAAATGGATACATTTTTCGAAAAACTATTTGGTTTCGGTATATCATTTTTTTTGTTTTAGGCTCACTATTACTATGTTGCTCTGAAAAAGAGCACCTTCCAGATCCTATTGATAGAGATTTGCCTAAACTAAAAATAGAAGGTAAAATTACGGCTTTAATAAATTATAGTGCAACAAGTTATTTTATTTATAAAGGAGAACCCATGGGTTTTGAATATGAGCTACTTAAAAAATATGCTAAATCAGCACAATTGGAATTAGAAGTTGTTCCTATAAAAAACATGGATAGTATTTTTGTTGACTTAAATAAAGGAGTTGGAGATGTAGTCGCTGCTAATTTAACAGTAACACTCGATAGAAAGCAAGAAGTTAATTTTACCCATCCCGTTTTAATAACAGAACAAGTGCTTATTCAACGAAAGCCTGATAATTGGAGAAAACTTAGTAAGAAAAATTGGAAAGATTCGCTACTAAAATCACCCATAGATTTAGCCAACAAAACTGTTGTGGTTCGACAAGGATCTTCTTTTTATGATCGATTAAAAAGTTTATCAGAAGAAATAGGAGGAAAAATTACCATACAAACTGTTCCTGGAGTACTAGCCATGGAACAACTTATAGAGCAAGTAGCCAATAAAGAAATTGACTACACCATTGCCGACAAAAATATTGCTATAGTGAATGAATGGCAATATCCTAATATTGATGCGAGCATGTCCATTAGCTCAGACCAACAAATAGCTTTTGCCACACGCATAAATTCGGATAGTTTAATTTTATCCATCAATTCGTGGTTAAAAGAATACCAAAAAACTAAAGCATTTAAAATGCTTTACCAAAAATATTACGGTAACCAAAAACAATTTGATAAAAGGATAAATCATGACCATTACACATTAACTAGCGGACAAATTTCTTCTTATGACGACCTCTTAAAAAAATATGCACAGCAAATTCCATGGGATTGGGAATTGTTAGCAGCACTAATCTACCAAGAATCGCATTTTAACAATGACGCTATTGGTTGGGGAAATTCTTTTGGATTGATGCAGTTTATGCCCGAAACAGGAATGAAATTTGGTGTTGATTCCACTTCTTCTGCTGAGCAAAATATAAAAGCAGGGGTTAAATACATCAAATTTTTAACTAAAATTTGGGAGGATGAAATTAACGATTCAAGCGAAATTCAAAAATTTGTATTAGCTAGCTATAATACTGGTCCAGGACATGTATTAGATGCTTCAAGATTGGCTAAGAAATACAATAAAAATCCATATCTATGGAAAGATGTTGGTTATTATTTAAAAAACAAATCAAAGCCTCTATTTTATAAAGATGAAGTGGTGCAACATGGATATTGTAAAGGTTATATTGCTTTTGATTATGTAAATGAAATTATGGAACGATACAAGCATTATCAGGCTATTATTTCGGAACATACCAATAAATTATAAATCATAGTACTGCTTTTAGTATAGAACTCCTATTTTTGTAGTATGCTTTTAACAGATACACATACTCATCTTTATTCTGAACAATTTGAAAATGATATTGATGAAGTAATTGCAAATGCCATAAATAGTGGGGTTTCTCGTTTCTTTTTACCTAACATTGACGCTTCATATACTCAAAAACTAATACATTTAGCCGAAAAATATCCTCAGCAACTTTTTCCTATGATGGGTTTACACCCTTGCTCTGTTAAGAAAAATTATAAAGAAGAAATCGCCCATGTTGAGCAATGGCTAGAAAAATATTCGTTTTGTGCCATTGGTGAAATAGGGATAGATTTATATTGGGATAAAAATTTTTTACCCCAACAACAAGAAGCGTTTCGTTATCAAATTGCGTTGGCAAAAAAATATAATCTTCCCTTTGTAATCCACTGTAGAGAAGCATTTAATGAAATATTTGAAATATTAGATGAATTAAATGATGATAAAATGCGTGGTATTTTTCATTGTTTTACTGGTGATTTAACACAAGCTAATCACATCATTAATTATGGGGGTTTTAAATTAGGCATAGGAGGAGTTGTAACCTTTAAAAATTCTGGATTAGACAAAGTTGTTGAGCGTGTTGATATGCAACACCTTGTTTTGGAAACAGACTCCCCTTATTTAGCTCCAGTTCCCTATAGAGGAAAACGAAATGAAAGTGCTTATTTAGTAAACATTGCTCAAAAAGTAGCTGAAATTAAAAGGCTCACTATTGCTGAAGTAGCTCAAATCACCACACAAAATTCGGTAGCGATTTTTGGGGTGTGAGTATTTGGGAGAGGTGAAAACAGATTTTTCAACGCCTAATTAAATGTTACATAAATGCTCCTTTTTTATGCCCTGAAAACGCAAAAGACACTAAGTTTCACCAATATTTCTTCCCCGAAAAAACGGGGCAGGCTGTGTTTCTTTGTAACTTCTTGGCTTTTTAGCACTTTACTTTTCATTTTGTTTGAATTAAGCAACAATAATTTAATTAGGTAAGATGTCTAATAAATTAAAGCATAGAAGTAAATATTACTTCAACAGAAATGAAAACCAAGCCACTATATTTCGTTCCTTTGTAAATTAATTTTTTTAAGAAAATGCATAAATCAGGTTTTGTAAATATTATTGGGAATCCAAATGTGGGCAAATCTACCTTAATGAACGTGTTGGTGGGGGAAAAGCTTTCAATCATCACTTCAAAGGCACAGACTACTCGTCATCGGATAATTGGAATAGTAAATGATGAAGAACATCAAATTATTTTTTCTGACACACCTGGTTTTGTTAAACCTATTTATAAAATGCACGAAGGGATGATGACCTTTGTTCGTTCAGCTATTTCTGATGCCGATGTAATTTTGTTTATGGTGGAAGCCAAAGAAAATGAATTAAAACACATTGAAATTTTAGAAAAACTAAAAAAAACTTCCATTCCTATTTTATTATTAATAAATAAGATTGATGAAATTGACCAAGAGTTTTTAGAAGGAAAAGTCGCATTTTGGAAAAATGAACTTCCTAAAGCTAAAATTTTTCCTTTATCGGCATTGCATAATTTTAATGTAGATCAGATTTTATTAGAGATTAAAAACTTGTTGCCCGAAGCTCCTCCATTTTACGATAAAGACCAACTTACCGATAAACCAGAAAAGTTTTTTGTAGCTGAAATTATTAGAGAAAAAATTTTAATGCATTATAAAAAAGAAGTTCCTTATTCTTGCGAAGTAGTAATAGAGGAATTCAAGGAAGAACCAACCATTATCAGAATTAGAGCCGTGATTATGGTAATTAGAGAAAGTCAAAAAGGAATTATTATTGGGCATCAAGGAAAAGACTTAAAAATAATAGGTACGTTAGCGAGAAAAGAAATGGAACAATTTTTTGAAAAAAAGGTTTTTTTGGAGATGTATGTTAAAGTAAATAAAGATTGGAGAAACAACGAAAAACAACTTAAAAATTTTGGTTATTTGAATTGAGAACAATGTAACAATGTGTGGATGTGTAAATGTGCGGATGACCAATAACTAATGACTAATTGACCAATCACCAATCACCAATCACCAATAATTTTATAAAATTTCAACTGTAATATAAATGAGTAATATAGTAGCAATAGTAGGCAGACCTAATGTAGGAAAATCAACCCTTTTCAATCGTTTAACTTCTTCAAGAAGTGCTATTGTTGATGAAGCAAGTGGTGTTACCAGAGATCGTCACTACGGAAAAGTAGAGTGGAATGGAAAAGAATTTTCATTGATAGATACAGGAGGTTATATTGTTGGTTCGGAAGATGTTTTTGAAGCAGAAATTCGTAAACAAGTGCTGATTGCAATTGAAGAATGTGATTTGATTTTATTTGTAGTTGATGTTACTGTGGGTGTTTCAGATTTAGATAAAGAAGTGTCTAACTTACTTCGGAAAGCAAATAAAAAAGTAATACTTATTTCTAACAAGGTAGATAACAATGAGTTGATTTACGACTCTAATGTGTTTTATGGATTAGCGATAAGCGATTCCATTCACAGTGTTTCAGCAATAAGTGGAAGTGGTACAGGCGATTTGTTGGACGAGGTTGTAAATAGTTTAGAATTTGATGAACAAGAAGAGGAAGAAACTGGCATTCCAAAAATTGCAATAGTAGGTCGCCCCAACGTAGGAAAATCATCCCTATTAAACACGCTTATAGGTAAAGAAAAAAATATAGTTACCAATATTGCTGGTACAACGAGAGATTCACTAACCACTCGATTCAATTCTTTTGGCTATGAATTTGATTTGATAGATACTGCTGGAATTAGAAAAAAAGGAAAAGTAAATGAAGACATAGAGTTTTATTCTGTAATGCGTTCCATAAGAGCCATTGAAAATGCCGATGTTTGTTTGTTGATGATAGAAGCTACAGAAGGTGTGATGGCTCAAGATATGAACATTTACAATGTGATTATTAAAAACAAAAAAGGAGTTGTTATTTTAGTAAATAAATGGGATTTAGTAGAAAAATCAACCAATACAGCCAAAGAGTATGAGGAAATAATTAAACAAAAATTAGCTCCTTTTACAGATGTTCCTATATTATTTATTTCAGCTATAAATAAACAACGTATCATAAAAGCATTAGAGGAGGCAAAACACGTTTACGAAAATAGAACAAAAAAAATTACAACTTCAAAACTTAACGATATCATGTTGGAAGTAGTTAATCAAAATCCACCACCATCTATTAAAGGAAAATGGATAAAGATTAAATTCGTAACTCAATTACCGACCTATGCTCCTTCGTTTGCCTTTTTCTGTAATTTACCGCAATATGTAAAAGATTCTTACAAAAGATTTTTGGAAAATAAATTGCGAGAACATTTTGATTTTACAGGTGTTCCTATTCAGATTTTTATGAGAAAGAAGTAAATATTTAAGTACTAATTTTTCCAGTATAACGGAAAAATTAATACTTATACCCTCTAAAGTAACCCCATTTCAACTCTAAAATTTATTCAACCTCAGGTTCTGAAGGTGCTTCAACATTGGTGGTTGACTCAATAGCCTCTTCTTTTTTGAAAAATCTTTTTTGAAAAATAAAGATTAACGAAATTCCTACTGAAATTGAGGCGTCAGCTACATTAAAAACAGGTCTGAAGAATAAAAAATCTTCCCCGCCCCAAATTGGAAACCATTCAGGGAAAACGCCTTTGAACAGTGGAAACGAAAACATATCAACCACCCAACCATGCAAAAAAGGAGCGTAGCCACCTTCTTCAGGCAAAAAGGTTGCTATTTGGTTAAAACTTTCGTTGAAAATTATTCCGTAAAAAGCACTATCAATGATGTTGCCTAATGCTCCGGCAAACACTAATGCCCCACATATTTTCAACCCTGTAGGAGCTGTTTTTGGAAGTGTGAACAAGACATAGCCTATTCCTGTTACAGCTACAATTCTAAATAAACTTAATGCTAATTTACCATATTCACCACCAAACTCCATCCCAAAAGCCATGCCTGGATTTTCAATAAAATGAATAATAAACCAATCGCCAATTATTGGAATATCATCCCCTAACATCATGTTCGTTTTTACCCATATCTTTAACCCTTGATCAATTAACAGAACAATGAATGTTATAAATAAAGGATGGGTAAGAAATCTGAATTTCATTTCATTTAATTGGAAATTAAAAATTAAAAATTAGAAATTATCACAAAAACAATCTCAAATTTCTAATCTCTAATCAATAATTTGTTAGTCTTGAGCTTCTTTGGCTTCTATACTAAGTGTAGCATGAGGAACAGCCATCAATCTTTCTTTAGGAATTAATTTTCCTGTTACTCTACACACACCATACGTTTTATTAGAAATACGGATTAACGCATTTTCTAAGTTTTTTATAAATTTTTCTTGTCGGATAGCCAATTGACCAACTTCCTCACGAGAAAGTGTTGCAGCACCTTCTTCCATCATTTTGAATGAATGAAGTGTGTCATCAGTTCCGTTATCGTCTTTATATTTAAGTGTGTTAACCAACTCTTCATAATCGATTCGTGCGGTTATTAATTTTTTTTCAATAAGTGCTTTGAAATCTGCTAAATCTTGTTCTGAATATCGAATTTCTCCCATAGTTGTTAATTTTTTAAAATATAAGTTTGTTCTAATTTAATTTTTTTATTGTGATTAATGTAGATAAATCATGGTCAAAATCTACGGTAACTCCTTCATTTAGTTCGCTTACCAAATCCAATTGGGTTGCTAATGTTTCGGTGCAAATATAATTTTTATTCTTTGTTATTGCATCATTTATTTCATTGTGTTGCAAAATTTTAACAGCAATTTTATCATTTACTTCAAAACCACTATCCTTCCTTAAGTTTTGAATACGATTTACGAACTCTCTAGCAATACCTTCCTCTTTTAATTCCTGCGAAATTGAAATATCTAACGCTACTGTCAATCCACCTTCGGTTTGTACCAACCAACCTGGAATATCTTGTGTAATAATTTCAACATCATTACTATCCAACATTACTTGTTGTCCTTCAACATTTATTTCTACAACGCTATTCTTTTCAAACTCTTGTATATCGTTTTGATTAAATTGAGTTACTATAGCAGCAATCTGTTTCATTATTTTACCATACTTAGGTCCTAAGGTTTTAAAGTTGGGTTTAATGCTCTTTACCAGCACTCCTGCGGTATCTTCCAAGTATTCTATTTCTTTTACGTTTACTTCCGATAAAATTAAATCGGCAACATCTTGTAACTGACGTTTAAATTTAGCATCTAAAATAGGAATCATTATTTTTTGAAGCGGCTGACGTACTTTTATTTGTTCTTTCTTTCTTAAACTCAACACCATTGATGAAACTTGTTGTGCAATATCCATACGCTGCTCTAAATCAGTGTCTATAACACTTTCATTTACTGTTGGGAAATCTGACAAATGCACTGATGTTGTATTTCCTTTACCACTCACTTTACTTAAATCGGAGTATAATAAATCGGCATAAAAAGGTGCAATAGGCGAAGACAACTGTGCCACTACTTCCAAACACGTATAAAGCGTTTGATAAGCCGAAATCTTATCTTCTGAATAATCGCCTTTCCAAAAACGTCTTCTGCATAAGCGAACGTACCAATTGCTTAAATGGTCGTTTACAAACTCCTGA
>PCUH01000003.1:0-2185 GCA_002770955.1 Flavobacteriales bacterium CG18_big_fil_WC_8_21_14_2_50_32_9
GGAATTATGCTTTCTTTATTCACTTACATTGTAATTATCAACGCATTCAATTTAATTGATGGAGTAGATGGATTAGCCGCTGGAGTTGGAGTAATTGCCTCAGCAGCTTTTGGTGGTTGGTTTTATTTTGCTGGAGATTGGACTTATGCTGTGCTTTCATTTTCAATTGGTGGAGCATTGTTAGGTTTTTTACGATATAATTTTAATCCAGCAAAAATTTTTATGGGCGATTCTGGTTCACTTACTATAGGATTTTTAATGGCAGTAATGGCCATTGAACTTGTTGAATACAAAGCTCAGGATTTACCTCAAGTAATAGAAAACATCTCAAAACCCATTTTAGCAATGTCCATTTTGGTATATCCGCTAATTGACACCATTCGAGTATTTACTTTAAGAGTTTTAAAAGGAACTTCTCCATTTTCTGCTGATAGAAATCATCTTCATCATCGGTTGTTAGATTTAGGATTGTCACACAAGCAAACCGTTTTAATTATTTATTTATTTAATCTCTTAGTCATAGCAAGTACCATTTTTGCTCAACAATTCGACCCAAGTTATTCTTTCATTGTTATTATTCTAAGTGTTTTACTTTTAATTCAAATTCCTTATTTCATTCAAATTAAAAGAAAACATTGAGAAAGCTAATTACCATATTAATCATATTAATTTGCACCATTTTTTCTTTGAAAGGTCAAAATTTCAACCTCACCAATGAACAAACTTTTGAGTTGCTTTATATTAACAAATTAGACACCGCAGCTAATTTTCATTCGGCTATAAAACCATTTAATAGAGCAGAAACAGAAGTAATTTTCAACTATGATAGCACTATGGCTAAATTAAAAATTGGAAATGAAGGAAGCTTTATCAATGAATTAACGAGCCAACACCTTGTTGGAATAAACAAAAAATTTAAGCTCTTTATTAATCCCATTATTAATGGCATAGCTACCACCGAAAGCAATAATAATTTTTCTAAAACAGTTATTGAAAAGAGTGGAGGACTTAGCTTAAAAACTGCATATAGCAAAAAATGGAGTGCCGAATGGGATTTTTTATATGATAATTCTGAATATGTTTTCCATGTTGATGCTCTTGTTCAGCAGCATAATATTAGCCCAGGATATGGGTATTCTGATAATAATCAATCTATTTTTTCACAGGGAAACATTACCTTCACAGCAGATGAGAATTTTACTTTTCAGGCAGGTTATGGCAAACATTTCATTGGAGATGGTTATCGTTCGTTATTTTTATCAGACAATGCCAATAGTTATCCATACTTAAAAGTTACAGCCAACATTTGGAAGATTAAATATATGGCATTGTATTCAGTTCATGACGATATTCGATTTTCAAATGGGAATTATGGCGACTACCAACAAAAGTTTACAACTACACACTATTTAAGCTTAAATGCTACTAAATGGTTAAACATTGGTTTTTTTGAAAGCATAGTTTTTCAAGCACAAGAGGGTGATTTTTATAGAGGTTTTGAGATGGCTTACCTCAACCCTATCATATTTTTACGTTCCGTTGAGTTTGCTCAAGGATCGGGTGATAATGCGTTAATGGGAGGCAGTATAAAATTGAGGATATTTAAAAAGAACATACTTTATAGTCAATTTTTATTTGATGAATTTCTACTAGATGAATTAAAAGCTGGAAATGGTTGGTGGGCAAATAAATATGGCATACAGGTAGGGTTGAAAATGATAGATTTCCTAACCATCAAAAATCTTCGTTTTCAAGCAGAATACAATGAAGTTCGTCCGTTTACTTATAGCTATTTTTATAAAAATACTTCCATAAGTACCTTACAAAATTATGGTCATTTTAATGCTGCTTTGGCTCATCCGTTGGGTGCAAATTTCAAGGAAGTTACATTAAGTTTAGCCTATCAAAAAAAGCGTTGGATAATAGAGGCATTCAGTACTATTGCTAAAGTTGGGTTTGATACAAATGCTACAACATCCATTGGACAGGATATTTATCGCCCTTATAATAATAGAGAAAGAGACTATGGCTATTATACTACCAATGGATTGGTTACAGACATTATCAACAGTACATTAAAAGTTTCGTACATTATCAATCCAAAATCGCAAATGTTATTACAGGTGGGAGTTACCAATAGAATGGTTACCAATCAATTTATGGATAATTCTACCAATATGTTTTT
>PCUH01000003.1:2195-6165 GCA_002770955.1 Flavobacteriales bacterium CG18_big_fil_WC_8_21_14_2_50_32_9
AAAACGGCAATTACCAATCGGTATTTTGATTTTTAAACCAATCCGATGTGAAAAAGAGCATCACCTTGATTGACAATAGGAGAATGATTGGAGCAAATAATATATCCTTCCGTTTTTGCAATAACTCGTTTTTCAAAATCTCCAAATGGATCGGAAATTGTTCCTAAAATCATTCCTTTTTTAATTTTAGTTCCTATGCTAACAAAACTTCTAAACATTCCTGAAAACCTGGCTCTTAACCATGATGAGTTTGCTAAGAGAATGGGTGATTCTGATTCCAATCCCTTTTTAATGCCATTTAATTCAATTTCTTTTGTGAAATCACGCATTCCTAATTGATGCATTACTTTCAGTGCTCCTGTAACACCTATTTTAGTTACAATTCTATCTAAATCAAGTGATTTTCCTCCCTCAAACAACAATACTTTCACACCTTTTTTTGATGCTTCACTTCTAAATGATTTAGGCAATTCTTTAGATAATAATATGAATGGAGCTCCAAAAACTTCAGCTAATGCCAATGTTTCGGTATCACTTCCTTCAATTCTAAGTTGTGTGTAATTAAATCTTTTACTCGCTCCAGTATGATAATCAATACAATAATGAATGTTAGGAATAATTTCTTTCATAAAAAAATAGGCAAATCTACTACCTAAAGAGCCTTCTTTTGAGCCAGGAAACACTCTATTCAAATCTCTTCCATCCGGAAATTCTCTTATTTGATGTAAAAATCCAAAGACATTTAAAACAGGAATACATATTACTGTACCTTTTTGTGGTTTGTGATAATTTTTAGCAATGATTTGCCGCACAATTTCAACCCCATTTACTTCATCACCATGGATGCCAGCATTAAGTAATATTACTGGGCCTGGTTCTTTTCCTCTAGAAATGATAACAGGCACTTCAATTGCTGTTCGAGTATGCAAACGAGCAATATCAATGTTTAATTGAACCGTTTCTCCTCGCTCAATCTTTTTCCCTAAAAGTGTAAATATTTCGCTATCCATGGTTTAAAAATTCAAAGTTTAACTTCGTTAAGCTCGCAAGCTCGGTTTAGGTTTAATGTTCGAAGTTAAAAAAATCTCAAACCTTAAACTAGTTAGTGCCTGCAAGAAAACTTCTTTTTTTCAGTCTTTGATAAGAAAACGCCAAAGACTATTTACACATGTCGTTCAATATACCTGATAATGCTGTTGGCAATATCTTTGCCTGTTGCTCCTTCAATACCTTCAAGCCCTGGCGAAGAATTTACCTCCATAATTAATGGTCCTTTGTTGGATTGTAATAAATCTACACCCGCAACGCCTAACCCTAAAACTTTTGCGGCTTTTAATGCTGTATTTTCTTCTTCGTCAGTAAGTTCGTAAAGTGATGCACTTCCTCCTCTGTGCAAATTAGATCGAAACTCTCCTTCTTTTCCTTGTCGTTTCATTGCTCCTACCACAACTCCATCAACCACAAATGCACGAATGTCTGCTCCACCAGCTTCTTTAATAAATTCTTGCACAATAACTCTTGCTCTAAGTCCATTAAAAGCTTCTAACACAGATTCTGCGGCATTGTTGTTTTCTGCCAACACCACCCCTACTCCTTGTGTTCCTTCCAATAATTTAATTACCAAAGGAGCTCCTCCTACTTTTTCTATAATGGATTTTACATCTTTAGAATAGTTGGTAAAAGCTGTTTTAGGCAATCCCAAACCTGCTCGCGACAATATTTGTAAACTTCTAAGTTTGTCCCGAGAACGAACCAATGCTTGTGATTCAGTAGCAGTAAACACCTTCATCATTTCAAACTGACGTACCACTGCAGTTCCATAAAATGTAACTGAAGCACCTATTCTCGGAATAACCGCATCCACAGCTTCTAAAGGTTGCCCCTTATAAAATACTTGAGGTTTTTTCTTTTCAATAATAAGGTCACATTTGGTATGGTCAACAACCAACATTTCGTGTTTACGTTTTTCGCCAGCTTCCACCAATCTTCGGGTAGAATAAAGGTTAGGATTACGGGATAATACTAAAATTTTCATTCGTGTGTTAAATAAATTAATTTTTGTTAGGTGGTAGTAATGCTGTTTTTATAAGATAAATTGGTAAGCGATGTATCGATTAGGAATTTTTTAGTTAAGAATTTTCTTCCTAGCAACACACTAAAACGCATGCTTCCTCTTTCGGAAAGGGTTAATTCTATGGGGTAAATCTGGTTAAACAGTTTAATTTCAGTTTTAATTTTATAGCGTTCTTCAACTTGTCCATTGGAACTTTTTACTTTCTTTTTGGAAAAGGTGTCAAAAATAAATTCTTTTTCGTGATAATTTGCATGAGAAGGGTCTAAAAGATTACATTTTATTTTTTTTAAGCCATTTTCTTCAAATTCAACAATGTTGTGACAATGCAAACTTGAGGTATAAGCCCCCGAATCAATCTTTACAGGAAGATTATAAATGTTAAGCAAAGGAAAATCAGCAATGTCTTGCCTTCCAATAATTATTTTTGAGGAGTGTTGCACCAGTCATTTTTTTTGTAAAACTAGGTAAATAAATTGAAAAAATTAATCAAAAGGATTCTTCGATGCTCACTCATTCACTTGGCTGTGCCGAGTGAGAAATGTTTCATTATCTCTGATTAGATTTATATCAGAAAAAACAGAATATAATTAAACAAAATATTAAAGCTAATCAATGGTAGTTTTGTTAAAAACAATATTGATAGGACTCACTCGGCACAGCCGAGCGAGGGGATATTCATCGAGATCTAATACAATTAAAATAGGTATAAGAATATAATGTAAAATTTACCCTGAGTGAAATCGAATGGACATGTGGTTGTTAATATAGCATAATTATACTAGCTTTGTTTTAGCATTAAAAACAAAGCTAGTTCTAATACAATACTTAATATTTATTTTTTTAGTGGTGAGATTATTATTTATTACTCTTTCGTTTTCTTTTTTTTACTCAAATTTGTTTACTCAAATTATTGTTACGGATATAAACAAAAATCCTATTCCTTTCGTTCAGATAACTTCAAGTAATCCTTACTTTTTTTTACAAACTGACCTAACTGGACAATTGTATTGGTCAGAAATAAAGAAACTTAATAATTCAGACACTTTATTTTTTCATCACATTTCGTACGAAAAAGTTAGTAAAACAAAAAAAGATTTATTGGAAAAAGATACAATTATTTTACTAGAACAAATATATAACCTAAAAGAATTTGAGGTAAATGTCAGTAAAAGCAAGAAGAAATATCAGAAAATAAGTGCTTGTTATCGAAGTTTTCAAATTGAGAATGATACAGTAACTTACTATACAGATGGGAATGTAGAATATCTCTCTAAAATAGGTAAGGATAATTATAGTTTATTACGCAAAGAATATAGAACATTGTCAAACAAAAAACAAAAAAATGAACACAAATATAGTATAGGAATTACTTTTTTACCAACAATTCCCCAGCCACCTTTTGAGTATATTCCGTCAAAATATATTAAAAAACATAATTTAATTAGTCGCCAAATTACAGATAATAAATTAGAACTGTATAACAAAGATAGTATTCTAATCGGTAATATTGAAATCACTAATCAATACATAAAATACAGCTTAAAAAGTATTCATTCTAACAATTCAAAAGCTTTAAAAACAGAAGTAAATATTACGAAGTATGATGTAGTCATGCTTTTTAGAAAAAATGAAAATATAAAACCTTTATCAATAAAAAGTTTTGACGATTTAGTATATACTAAAACTTTAAGAGAATATAAGATAAAACACAAAAAAGATAATAATTACCTTAAAATCAATAATTTTGATGAACTTTTTATTGAAAATGTCTTCTATGATTCAAGTTCAGATAATCAAGAATATCTTCCAAGATTTGGAATGCCAAAAGAAAGCCATTACAACTCTGAATTTTGGAAGTTTTGCAACTGTCAAGAATATTATCCTCCCTATCAAGAA
>PCUH01000171.1:0-5946 GCA_002770955.1 Flavobacteriales bacterium CG18_big_fil_WC_8_21_14_2_50_32_9
ATTTTCAAGCATAGCCGTAGCTACGGTTTAAAATTTTAACGCAGATAACGGCAAAAAGAGTAAGTCAAAAATTTGGAAAGCTAAGTGATTTGAGTATATGTGGTTTAATTTTTCTAGAATAATATTACGAAATCGGTTGTTGATTCTTATTTTCATAGGAATATCAACAATTTTTATGGCTTATCAAGCACAATTTGCTGAGATGAGCTATGAAATGGCTCAAATACTTCCAAAATCTGACCGAAATTTTCAAGAATATCAAAGTTTCAAAAAAATCTTTGGAAAAGATGGTAGTGTGGTTGTAGTAGGAATAAATAGCGAAAAACTCTATGAGCTAACAATATTTAACGCATGGTATGATTTAACACAACAGCTCAAAAGGATAGAGGTAGATTTTAAAAAAAATAAAAAACTCATTAAAATAAAAGCAGTAACAGAAGCACTTTCTGTTGCAAATGCTTATACATTAAAAGTAAATAATTCAACACAAAAATTTGATTTTGATCAAATAGTAAAAAAGAAACCTTCTTCTCAAGATGAATTGGATAGTATTAAAAATCTTATTCATAGTCAACCTTTCTATGATGGGTTTTTGTTTAACAAAGAAACAAACGCATCATTAATTGTTGTTACTTTAGACAGAGAAGTGTTAGATTCAAAATACAGAAATGCATTGTTTGAAAAAATTGACGAAGAAGTTGCCTTATTTGAACTTAAAACAGGTATAAAAGCTCACAAATCAGGTCTTCCTTATATTAGAGCTAATTCTACAACAAAAGTAGCTTCAGAGATAAAACTCTTTCTATTTCTTTCCATCTTAATTACCTCCCTTATTTTATATTTATTCTTTAGATCTTTTAAGGTAACTATGTATTCAATGTTGGTAGTAAGCATTGGCGTAGTTTGGTCTTTAGGAGTATTATCGCTTTTTAATTTTGAAATTACCTTACTTACTGGGTTAATCCCTCCATTAATTATTGTAATTGGAATTCCAAACTGTATATTTTTACTTAATAAATATCACAGGGAGTATAAAAATCACAATAATCAAATCAAAGCATTAAGCAGGGTCATTGAAAAAACGGGTAATGCAATTTTTTTAACCAACACCACTACAGCCCTTGGGTTTGCAACTTTTATTTTTACTAAAAGTGCAATGTTGGTGGAGTTTGGCATCGTTGCCGCCATAGATATTTTTATTGTGTTTCTGCTTTCTATATTTTTGATTCCCATCATATTTAGTTTTTTAAAACCACCGAAAGCAAGGCACACAAAACACTTGGAAAACAAAATAATGAAAAAGATGGTTGGTTGGGTAGAAACTATTGTGTTAAACCATAGAAAAAAAGTTTATGTGGTAACATTGATGATTTTAGTGCTGAGCATTTTTGGCATAAGTAAAATGACAACATCTGGAAACATTATTGATGATTTACCCAAACACGACCCAATTGTTGAAGATTTAATGTTTTTTGAAAAAGGATTTAATGGAGTGATGCCGTTTGAGATAATGATAGATACAAAGCAAAAAAATGGCGTTTTTGCTGATAACGGAAAAACACTCTATAAAATTCAAAAACTACAAAAAGAATTTGCTGATTATGATGAATTTTCTAAACCAATCTCTATTGTAGAAGCTATAAAATTTGCTTACCAAGCACATAAAAAGGGCAATCCTAAGTTTTTTATTTTACCTCCAGCATCTGAGTTAAACAAGCTTAAGAAACATATTGATAACGATAAACAAACAGAAAATTTTTCCTCCTTTATCGATTCCACAAATCAATATACTCGTGTTAGTTTTCAGATGGCTGACATTGGCACAAAAGAAATGGATATTTTGTTAAATGAATTACGACAAAAAGTGGATAATATTTTTCCAAAAGAAGAATATAATGTATATCTCACAGGAACAAGTGTTACTTTCCTCAAAGGGACGGATTACTTAATTGCCAATCTCCTTATGAGCTTGTCATTAGCTATATTGCTTATTGCCACACTTATGTCTTTTCTATTTTCATCTATAAGAATGGTGGTGGTTTCTTTAATCCCTAATTTATTACCTTTATTAACTACAGCAGCAATTATGGGCTATTTTGGAATACCAATAAAACCTTCCACGATTTTGATTTTTAGTATCGCTTTTGGAATTTCTGTTGACGATACCATACATTTTCTATCAAAATATAGACAAGAACTTAAAATACATCGCCTAGGAATAAAAAAAGCCGCAATTTTAGCGTTGAGAGAAACAGGCGTGAGTATGATATACACCTCAACCATTTTGTTTTTCGGTTTTGGTGTTTTTACTGCATCAAGTTTTGGAGGCACTGTCGCATTGGGCGTTCTTGTTTCATTAACATTATTATTTGCTGTATTTGCTGACTTAATTTTATTACCCTCTTTCCTGTTGTCGTTGGATAAAGCATTAACCACAAAAGCATTTAAACGAGAACCGCTTATCAATGTATATGACGAAGATGAGGATGTTGATTTAAAACAACTTAAAATAAAAAAGAAAAACAAACAAAATGATGAAATACCTATCCCTTAAGCATAGATATTCAAAAATTATTGTATTTTGCAGTTATAAAAAATTAAAAAAATGAAAGGAATAGTTTTAGCAGGAGGATCAGGAACTAGGTTACACCCCTTAACACTTGCCGTGAGCAAACAATTGATGCCTATTTATGATAAACCAATGATTTATTATCCCATCTCCATATTAATGAGTGCTGGGATAAAAGAAATTTTAATTATAACCACACCTCATGACAATCCAAGTTTTAAAACCCTTTTAGGTGATGGGTCTCAATTTGGCTGTAGATTTGAGTATGCCATTCAAGAAGTACCAAATGGACTAGCACAAGCATTTGTAATTGGTGAAAAATTTATTGGAAATGATACGGTAGCCTTAATTTTAGGAGATAATATTTTTTATGGAACAGGATTAGAACAACTTTTGTTGCAATATGCTGAGCCTAAAGGAGGAATTGTGTTTGCTTATCATGTTTCCGACCCCGAACGATATGGGGTTGTTGAGTTTGATGAAAACAATAAAGCAATTTCTATAGAAGAAAAACCAACTAAACCCAAATCGCATTTTGCAGTACCAGGTCTTTATTTTTACAATAATGAAGTGGTGAAAATGGCAAAAACGCTGCAACCTAGTAGCAGAGGAGAATATGAAATTACCGATATTAATAAAATTTACTTACAACAAGGAAATTTAGAAGTTGGTATTTTAGATAGAGGAACAGCTTGGTTAGATACAGGAACTCATCAATCTCTCATGCAAGCTTCACAGTTTGTTCAGGTAATTGAAGAACGACAAGGGCTAAAAATAGGTTGTTTAGAAGAAATTGCATACAGAAAGGGCTTTATCAATAAAACACAGTTATTGAAATTAGCAGAACCATTAGTTAAAAGTGGTTATGGAAACTATTTAATGGACATCGTTAATGAATAATCAAACAAACATATTAGTTACAGGAGGGGCAGGGTTTATTGGTGGCTCCATGGTTGAAGAACTAGTGAAAAATCCAACCAATTTTGTAGTTGTTGTAGATAATTTAAAAACAGGCAACAAAAATAAAATTCCTACAGCTCCTTATGATAACCTAAAATTTATTCAATGTGATGTGAATAAAGAACATGAAATAAGAAGCGTTTTTCATACGTTTTCTTTTGATTATGTCTTTCATTATGCTGCATTAGTGGGTGTTAAACGTACTTTAGAAAATCCAACTAAAGTACTCCGAGATATTAGTGGAATTGAAAATGTGTTGAACCTTTCAAAAAATACGGGAGTAAAAAGAGTTATCTATTCTTCTTCTTCAGAAGTGTATGGAGAACCTGTTGAATATCCACAAAATGAAGAAACTACACCATTAAATTCCAGATTACCTTATGCGATAGTTAAAAATGTAGGAGAAGCTTTTTTAAAATCGTACAAGCAAGAATTTGGATTGGATTATACCATTTTTAGGTTTTTTAATACCTATGGACCAAAACAAAGTAAAGATTTTGTTATCTCTAAATTTATCAATGCAGCACTTTTAAATGAAGACATCACTATTTATGGAGAAGGCAATCAAACACGCACATTTTGTTTTATAAAAAACAATATTGACGCCACAATAAAAGCAGCTTTCAGTGACACTTTTAAAAACCAAACTATCAACATAGGAAATGACGTTGAAACAACAATTAATGATTTGGCTAAATTAATTATTCAATTAACAGGCTCTTCTTCAAAAATTGTACATCTTCCACCTCTTGAAGAAGGAGATATGACCAGAAGAAAACCCGATATTTCTAAAATGAAAAGTATTCTTAATCAAGAATTGATACCACTAGAAGAAGGATTGGAAATGGTGCTTCAAGACACTTCTTTTATCGTATAATACCAAAATTATATTATGTTTCACCCTACTTTAAACGCTAAATAGTAAGAATGGATAAATTAACCCATTTCATTCATATCATAGATGAAGAAATTCAAAAAAGACCGTTTAATAAAGAGCCTCAACAGCTCTATCAACCATTAAATTATACACTTGGTTTAGTAGGAAAACGTATTAGACCCGCTTTGCTTTTATTAGCAAATGATTTGTTTGGAGGAAAACAAGCATTAGCCATTGATGCTGCAATAGCCATAGAAATCTTTCATAATTTCACATTGATTCATGATGATATTATGGACAATGCCCCAATTAGAAGAGGACATCCAACTGTTTTTAAAAAATGGAATGTAAATACAGCCATCCTTTCGGGAGATGTGATGTTAGTAGAGTCCTATAAGCTCATCAGCACTTGTGAAAGTGTTGTTTTGCCTGAAGTATTAAAAACTTTCAACAAAATGGCAGCAGAAGTTTGTGAAGGACAGCAATATGATATGAACTTTGAAACGCAACAAAATATCACTATTGATGATTATTTGAAAATGATAGAGCTAAAAACAGCCGTTTTGTTAGGAGCAAGTTTAAGAATTGGAGCGTTGATAGCCAAAGCATCTGTTACAGATGTTAATCATATTTACGCTTTTGGCCAAAACATAGGTATTGCGTTTCAATTGATGGATGATTTGTTGGATGTGTATGGCAACCCCGAAAAATTTGGGAAACAAGTTGGCGGAGATATTATTTCTAATAAAAAAACCTACCTGCTTTTAAAAGCCAAAGAATTAGCAAAAAATGAACTTAAAAAAGAATTAGAATTTTGTCTTTCGTCCAAAACTTTATCTCCAGAAAACAAGGTAAATCGAGTGAAAGCCATTTATAGCCAATTAAAAATCAAAGAACTGACTATGAATGAAATGAATCATTTTTATAATACTGCCATTGCCCATTTAGATAGTATAGAAGTTCCTAACGAAAAAAAATTGGTTTTTGAACAATTTGCTAAAGGGTTGATGCAACGGGAGTATTAGTCCACTTTATTTATGAGTGAGCATAGTAAAATTTATCAATCCTGAACTCCCATTAATATAAAAATCCAAAATGCCATAATGGAATACTGTTTTGGTATCCAATTTCAATATCATCTTTTACTATATAACTGTTTTTTATAGCTGTAATTTGTGATTTAGTTTTGGATTTATCTCCTACTTCAAAAGTCATATCATCAATTAAAAAATCACCTTTTTTAGGAATGGTTAAGGTATGCAAAGCATTTAATTGAGAAACAAAAAAGGTTTCTCTAACATTTCCAATATTGGCTTCATTGTTTCCAACCAATGTGTGGCATAAGTTGGTATTGTTTAAATACATTTTTTCAGGTTTACCTAATGCTTGTATTCCTTTGGCGGACGATTGTAACATGATTGTTAATCCTGCTCTTTCTAAATAACTAAAATATTCTGGTAATAGTGAACGAGAAACATCAGTTAAATTGGCAATTTTAGAAATATTAGGTTTAAAAGGGACGCTTTCTGAAATTATTTGC
>PCUH01000171.1:5956-6098 GCA_002770955.1 Flavobacteriales bacterium CG18_big_fil_WC_8_21_14_2_50_32_9
TAAGTTTAGCAATAGTGCTTGGTTTTAAATCCATGTATTGCACTAAATCAACTTCCAAAACGGTATTAATTACGCTCAATAATTTCAGCTCAAAATCTTCCTCTTTATAAAACGGATAAAATCCTTTTTTTAGGTAATTATG
>PCUH01000159.1 GCA_002770955.1 Flavobacteriales bacterium CG18_big_fil_WC_8_21_14_2_50_32_9
CGGGTTGTAGTTGTCTAAATATTGTTTTGATTGAGGCTCAATCAACGCTCCGTTTATGTAGTTGAGTAGTTTTTCCATTTGCTATTTAGAGTCTGTCTGTAAAGTCCAACTTTTTCGTTATTCTCGTTTTAAAAACCAGTCATCCCGATAACTATCTGGGCTCCTGATTCTCAAAACTTCGAAAGCCTCGAATTTGAACTTTACAGTTCAGCCTCTCGACTTTATGGACAGACATTATTTAAAATTTATGTTGCCCAAAGTTCAGCAAATATTTTTAAATGGAAAAACTAGTTTGAGGCTGTCTTTAAAGTTCAGCCTCTCGACTAAAAAGACAGGCACTAATTCGTTTACAAGGAAATTTTAAACTTATAGCCAACACCTTTAATGGTTTCGATGTTTTCATCACCTAATCGTTCTCTAAGTTTTCGAATATGAACATCAATGGTTCGGTCGCCAACAACCACATCTGTACCCCAAATGGTTTCTAGAATAACTTCACGGGTAAAAACTTTTCCAGGTTTGGAAAGTAAAAGGGCTAATAATTCAAATTCTTTTTTAGGTAGAGAATGTGTTTCCTCTCCTTTATATACTAAGTATTTTTCTCTGTCAATTCTAATGCTTCCAATTTCAACTTCTGCATTAATTTCAGCAGAATTTCCATTGCTTTTTCTTCTTAATATGGCTTTTATTTTACTTACTAATAACCTTGGTTTAATGGGTTTAGTTATATAATCATCAGCTCCTGCATCAAATCCAGCAACTTGAGAGTAATCTTCTGCTCTAGCACTTAAAAAAGTAATTAAGGTATCTTTTAATTCATCAATTGTTCTTAATTCTTGACAAGTTTCAATTCCGTCCATTTCGGGCATCATCACGTCAATAATAATCAAATCAGGCTTTTCTTTTTTTGCAATAATAATGGCTTCTTTACCTGATAAAGCTGTGAAAACTTCGTATCCTTCTTTTTTTAGGTTGTAACTAATAAAGTTAAGAATATCTTGTTCATCATCTACTAATAATATTTTTTCAGCATTCATAATTCTTAGTATTGGGAATTGGCTTGTTTTAAGGCAAATTTACACTCCTTCATTTATATATCGTGTTAATTTAATATTAATAATGCTATTTTAGAATGAGGTTCCTTTAATAACCAACACAAAACGACAAATCAACCCTAGTTTTTGAATTAGCAAGGTAATGTTCACTTAACATCATCATAAAAGTATTATAAAACTGAGGTCATAAGGAAATAATAATGAGGGTGTTATTTTGCCATCGAAATTTAATTATAAACTTAAACTAAAAAAAATGAAGACAACTTCAAAACTATTAATTGCAGCTACATTATTTGCTGTATTAGGAACTGGAATTATTTCCTGTTCTAAAGATAAGGATAATACCCCAACTCCTACACCTATTCCTACTCCTCCACCAGCTAGCAATGTTATAACTATAACTGATAATGGTAACGGAACAGGAACAACAACTTGGACAAAAGACAAAACGTATATACTTAATGGGCTTGTTTTTGTAAATTCAGGACAAGTATTAACCATACAAGCAGGAACAGTTATTAAAGGGAAACCAGGAACAGGAGCAAGTGCTTCGGCTTTGATTGTTGCTAGAGGTGGAAGAATTGAGGCTGTTGGAACACCAACACAACCTATTATCTTCACTTTTGAGGCTGATCCTTTAAATGGTTCAGTTGCAGCAACCACTTCAGGACAATGGGGCGGTTTAATTGTATTAGGAAATGCAACTTTAAATTCAACTCCTGGTACTTCAGCAATTGAAGGAATACCAACTTCAGAGCCAAGAGGTATTTATGGTGGAACAAATGATGCTGATAATTCAGGAACATTAAAATACATTTCTTTGCGTCATGGTGGTACTGATATTGGTGCTGGGAACGAAATTAATGGACTTACTTTCGGTGGTGTTGGCTCAGGAACAGTAGTTGAATATATTGAAATAATTGGAAATGCTGATGATGGTGTTGAGTTTTTTGGTGGAACTGTAAGCACTAAACATGTTGTCGTTCAAACAGAAGATGATGGTTTTGATTATGATGAAGGTTACAGAGGAAAAAATCAATTTTGGGCTGTAATTCAAACTTCTGTTTCTGATAGAGGTGGTGAGCACGATGGTGGAACTACTCCAGAAGATGGAACTCCTTATGCAACTCCTTTAATTTACAATGCAACTTTTATTGGAAACGGAACATCAAGAGCAATAACTTTTAGAGATAATGCAGGTGGACAATATCATAATTCTATTTTTCACAACTTTGGAAAAGGAATTGATATTGAAGATTTAGCTTCAGGAGAAGATTCTAAAAACAGATTAGACGTAGGTGATTTAAGATTAGATGGTATTGTATTATCTAACATTGGTGCTGATAACATTGTTTCGGCTGTTACTAATCCAGGTGCTGATTTATCAACTCATCCAAACATTACTAACGTAACCATGCAAAATTTAACCATATCAGCAAGCAATCCTATTGCAACAGGATTAACCGCAGGAACTGCTCCATCTGACCCTTGGTTTACAAACGTAACTTACAAAGGTGCTTTTGACCCAAGTGCTTCAAACTGGGCTCAAGGATGGTCGTTATTATTTCCTTAACAATTAGTTAATATATATTTTTTACAAACAAAGACCTTTCAAATTGAAGGGTCTTTGTTTTTTGCTATTTGGTTATATTATATTCCACACACATAGCTTTTTGGTTTTTTTATAAAATAACACTTTGGTAACATTCGATTAACATCCTGCTTAAAGGCTTCTCATTACTTTGTATTTTGAAAATAACACATAATTCAATGAAAAACATAGGCTTATCAATTATATTAATAGTTCTAGTAAACTTCCTTTTTGCTCAGGGAAGTATTAAAGGAAAAGTTATGAGTAAAGAATCGGCTGAAGAACTTATTGGAGCAACAGTTTTTATTAAAGGAACAACTATCGGGAGCGTTGTTGATATTGATGGAAATTATTTTATTAAAAATGTTCCAGCAGGAAAGCATGTTTTAAAAAGTTCTTATGTTTCTTTTAATAGCGATAGCGTAGAAGTTACTGTTGTTGACAAGCAAGTAATTACACATAATTTTTCATTAGGTAATTCGACATTAGCATTAGAAGCATTTACCGTTGAAGCAAAAGCAATTAGAAGTTCAGAAAATTATATGTTGCAGGTAAAACAAAAATCGGCAACAGTAATGGAGGGAATTACATCACAAGAAATTACTAAAAGAGGTGATAATGATGTGGCAAGTGCCGCTAAACGAGTAACGGGAGTTACCATTGAAGGTGGTAAATATGTTTATATTAGAGGGTTGAGTGATAGATACAGTAAAACAACATTAAATGGAGCTGAAATACCAGGTTTAGATCCAAATAAAAATGCTGTTGAATTAGATTTATTTCCAACAAACATGGTAGAAAACATGACTGTTGTAAAGTCTTTCTCTCCTGATTTGCCAGGTAGTTTTACTGGTGGTTTATTGAATATTGAAACCAAAGATTTTCCAGAAAAATTTACGTTACAATTTTCAGCAGGATTAGGCTATAATACACAATCAAGCTTAAACAACAACTTTCTAACACATGGTGGCGGCTCTTCCGAGGTAATTGGCAAAGATGATGGAACAAGAGATATTCCTCTTGAAGCAATGGAAGGTGTTCCTTCATTATTTCAAGACAATCCAAGGTTGGAACAAATCACTAAATCATTCAGCAAAGAGATGAATGGACAAGAAAGTTCATCATCTATCAACCAACGCTACTCTTTTTCTGTGGGGAATCAAAAAACAGTTTTTGGAAATTCACTCGGATTTATTATAGGTGCTTCTTATTCAAAAGAATTTAATCATATTCAAGAAGATGCTCAATCCAACAGATATAGTTTAACAGGGAAAGTAAACGAAGTAAATACGCTTGTTACACAACAAGAGCTAAAAGATACCAAATCGCAAGAAGAAGTGTTAATGGGAATTTTAGGAAATTTATCCTATAAAATAGGAAGTAACAATAAGCTAGGATTTACTTTTGTTAGAAACCAAAGTGGCACTTCAAACACCACTTTTCAGGAAGGAATTTTTCCGAAAGAAGATAACGGATTGTTTTTTCAAACAAGAAGCTTATCTTATCAAGAAAGAGCTTTAACCACTTACCAGTTAAAAGGAGAGCATTATTTTCCTAGTGCTAAAAAAATTAAAGTGGATTGGTTGTCTTCTTATTCAACATCATCGCAAAACACACCCGACCAACGGTTTTTCTCAAACGATTATCGTATAAACAATGATAATGATACTATTTATGGGATAAACGCTTCTGCTTATCCTGTTCCTGCAAGATATTATAGATTTTTAGATCAATCTACTTTTGATGCTAAATTAAATATAGAAATCCCAATTTTAGAAAAAGACGGAAAAACATCTAAAATTAAGATAGGTGGTGCTTATTTATTCCAAAACAGAGATTATTTTGAATTTAGATACAACTATCGTTCTCAAGGAGCAAGTTTGTTCGATGGAAATGTAGATGGATATTTAGTTGATGAAAACATGAACTTACCAACAGCTGGGAATCCTGTTTCTCAATATCTTTACATTGAAAATGCTTCCGAAGCAAGAAACAATTATACTGGAGAACAAACCATTTTTGCTACTTATTTGATGGGAGACATTTGGGCAACTAAAAAATTACGGTTAATTGGTGGGGCTCGGTTAGAAACTACTCACATTTCTACCATTAATGAAGATCCAAAACAGACTCCAGGAGATTTAAATAAAACAGATGTGTTGCCTGCTCTTAATTTGGCTTATACGCTTACTCCTAAATCTAATTTAAGAGGAGCTTATTCTAAAACCATTGCTCGTCCAACTTTTAGAGAAATTTCTGGTTTTGCTAATTTTGATTTTGCTGCAAACTGGATAGTGATAGGAAACACAAGCCTTGACAGAACCTTAATTGATAACTTTGATTTGCGTTATGAATTGTTTCCAAAAGTGGGGGAGCTTATTTCTTTTGGTGTGTTTTATAAAAACTTTACCAATCCTATTGAATTTGTGTTTAATACGCAAGCTCAAAACGATGAATTAACATGGAGAAATGTGGACAATGGAACACTTTATGGTGCTGAAATTGAAGTAAAAAAACTGTTGCCTTTTATTTCTACTGATAAACATCAATTTAGTGTTGGAGGAAACTTCTCAATCATTAAATCACAAGTTGATATTGACGATCAACAATTGGAATTAATTAGAGCTCAAGACCCAACAGCTGGTAGCTCAAGAGAAATGTTTGGGCAATCACCATACATTGTAAATGCTTTTTTTGGTTACAATAACGACTCTCTGGGTTTGTCAATTAATTTAAACTACAATGTGGCTGGCGAAAAAATTACGTTAGTAGTTATCGATGCTACTCCAAATGTTAAAGCTCAACCTGTTCACGCTTTAAATGCAAATATTTCTAAAAATTTAGGTAAAAACTTTAAAGCCCGATTTAGTGTTAATAATATTTTAAATCCTGTAATTAAACAAACACAAGAGTTTAAAGGGCAAGAATATATTTTTAATTCCTACAAACAAGGAACAACCTACGGTATCAGCTTAAGTTATTTGTTTTAAAATAAGGGTATTACAGGATTTAAAATATTATTCATTTGTAAATAGGAACTGCGAGGCTTTTAACTTTTTCTTTTTGCTTAATCAAAAAGAAACAAAAAATCAAGACTGATTATAACCTTTTGACGATAAAATACGAATTTCTATATTCTTTAGAACTTAGCCGAAAAGAAGAATCAGACCCAGTGGGTCGGTTAATTTTGTAACAGCTGACTTTAGTCAGCTAAGTAGATGTAGAAACAATAAAAAAGTTCCATAGGAACGAATCATATAAGATAAGTGAGAAAAAGAGAAAATATGAGTCGAGCCGATGGCTCTTATTTTTTGGTGGGGCTTCTTATAATGCTGGAATAAATTCCAGCTCAACAAAATGCTCCGAGCCGATGGCTCTATGAAAAAGAAAAACAGACTTAGTAGATCAGTTTATTTTATATCAACTAATCATCAGATGGATAAAAAAATAAAAAGGCTATGGTTTAACTTTGCGAAAGCGGGGGTTTTCAGCACTGAACTTCAAATTTAGCACTTTCCTGTCCTACAAA
>PCUH01000143.1:0-5992 GCA_002770955.1 Flavobacteriales bacterium CG18_big_fil_WC_8_21_14_2_50_32_9
CCACTTATTAAACACAATAATTGCCCAGACTGTTGCAGCTGTATCTTCTGGGTTTTTTGAATAAAGTTTTTCTTTTAATTCCTTTATAGCAATAGGATTAAATATTCCTTGTGCTTCTATAAAGGGTTGGCTTAACAAATCATTATCAATGGTAGAACGCAATTCATTTCTAAACCAACTTAATAAAGGTACTTCAAAACCGTGTTTTGGACGATTGTAAACTTCTTGAGGTAATTCTTCCCGAAAAGCATCTTGAAGTATCTTTTTTTTCATGCTTTCATTAATTTTAAAAGCCCTTGGTAAATTAAATGCAAAATTAACTACTTTATGGTCTAAAAAAGGAACACGCACTTCCAAGCCATTTGCCATGCTCATCATATCTACTTTTCGAAGCATATCATTGGTTAGCACCATTTTAGTGTCTGTATAAAGCACATCATTCAAATCACCCTCTTTGCGGATGTATTTCAGCAATTCTTCTTTGCGTTTTTTGTATTCAAAAGCAGTATCGCTCAATCGTTGGGGATTAAAAATCAACTCTTCTTTCAATAAATAATTGGCTTTTTCTTCGTTGATAATTGACGCCCAAAGCCAATATCGTTCCTTATTACTCAAGTTTGCTCCTTGGCTAAATTTATAAAATTGCCTGTTTAGGTTGGTAAATTTGTTGTTTCTCGATTTTGGTAAAAATTTCCACAATGGAAGTCCCATTTTAACAACTTGTTCTTTAATTCCCAAATGTCGAGCTTTAAACTCTGCATTATGCTTATTATATCCCGAAAAAAGTTCATCAGCACCATCTCCCGAAAGGGCAACAGTAACTTCCTTTTTGGTATATTTACTCAATATATAAACTGCAATAGCCGAAGAATCAGCAAAAGGCTCATCAATACTATCTATAATTTCATCTAAATGTGCATACATTTCGGCATTAGTCAACGAAAACACATGATGTTTGCTTCCAATTTTTTTAGCTACTGCATTTGCATAATGCGTTTCATCAAAGTAGGGTTCATCTTTAAATCCTATTGAAAAAGTATTCAAATCAGATTTATATTTTTTTGCAATTAAACTAATTATTGAGGAATCCACACCTCCACTTAAAAAAGTACCCACAGGAACATCTGCTACCAATCTTTTTTCAACCGATTCATGCATCAAATCATACAACATCTCTTTCGACTTTTCATAATTAGTTGCCGATTTTTGTAGCGTTTCATTCTTAGCGTAAGGAATACAATAATACTCCGTTTCTGTAATTTTTTTTATATCAAAAATATGTTCAATAAAAATAAAATTACCTGGTTTCAATTTTTTAACATGCAACAACATACTGTCATTTGAAGGTATATAATTGAATTGTAGATAATTAAAAAGAGATGCGTTATCAATTTTTTTATCAATATTAAATGTACATATCGCTTTTAATTCTGATGCGAAAATAAATGTTGTTCCATCGAAATAATAGACCAACGGTTTTATTCCCATTCTATCACGAGCCATGAAAAGTGAATTTTCTTGCTTATCATAAACTGCAAAAGCGAAAAAACCATTTAATTTTTCTAAACAATCTTTTCCATATTTAATATAAAGATTCAACAGGACCTCTGTGTCACTTTGAGTTAAAAAAGACATGCCTTGTTGTTCTAATTCAGCTCTTAACTCTTTAAAATTATAAATTTCCCCGTTAAAAATGAGTGTATAACGATTTAATCTATCTGAAAAAGGTTGGTTCGCTGCTTCTGAAGTATCAATAATAGAAAGTCGAGCATGACCTAAAGCAATTCCATCAAAAAGCATGGTGCTTTGAAAATCAGGACCTCTTTTAGAAAGTAGTTTTGTTGCTTGTTCAATTTTGTTGAGTTCCTTCTGTTGCGTTGAAATAATTCCTACTATACCACACATACTTCTTTTTATTGGATTGATTCGTTCGGTTTAAAGCTTCAAAAATACATTTTAAGAATATAAAGTTAAGTTTAATTTATATTCAAAACTATAAAATATTAGTCATACATTGCACTAAAATTTATAATCATGATAAAAAGAACTCTAACCGCTTTATTAATAATAAGCCAAGCCTATTTAGGTTTTTCTCAATCAAGTAAAAATATCAATTTATTGTCTAATTTAACTTTTCCTTCCTCAAGAGGCGATTTGAATGATATTTGGGGAATTAAAATAGGCCTTAATGAATATGCCCTTGTAGGATTACAAGGAGGTGTATCTATTGTTGATGTAACCAATGCAACCAATCCTGTAGAAGTTTTTTATGCTCCAGGAGCTAACTCCATTTGGAGAGATTTAAAAACATGGGATAATCATGTTTTCATTACCAATGAAACAAGTGGAGGTTTAATGATAATTGACCTCAATGCACTTCCTGGTACGTTAACAGCAGCTAATGTAACTAACTATACAGGAAGTACTTATCCATTTCAATCTGCTCATAATTTATACATTGATGAAAATGGAATTTGTTATGTTTTTGGAGCTGATAATGGTGTAGGTGGTGCAATTATGCTCGATTTATCTGTAAATCCTAAAGCCCCAATTGAGTTAGGAAGATACAATAGTTTTTATTTACACGATGGAGTTGTTAGAGGTGACACTCTTTGGGGTGCTGCTGTAAATGATGGTTTTTTTATTGTGGTAGATGTTTCAAACAAAACAGCTCCAGTAAATATGGCATCACGAACCACATCAAGTTCTTTTACGCACAACATTTGGTTTTCTGATGATGGACAAACCGTTTATACTACTGATGAAGTAAGTAATGCTTTTATAGATGCCTATGACGTTAGTAATTTAACAAACATTACTTTTTTAGATAAAATTCAATCAAATCCAGGGCAAAATGTTATTCCTCACAATGCTCATTTTATGAATGATTACGTTATTACTTCTTATTATAGAGACGGAGTAGTTATTCATGATGTTAGCGATCCTTCTAATATGATAGAAGTTGGTCATTACGATACTTCACCTGCTTTTAGTGGCAATGGTTTTAATGGAGCTTGGGGGACCTATCCTTGGTTGCCTTCTGGAAATTTGTTGGTTTCTGACATAGAAAATGGTTTGTTTGTATTAGGACCAAATTATGTAAGAGCCGCTTATCTAGAAGGAAATATTACTAATTCTGTTACTTCAGCAGCACTTGATAATGTATTGGTTGAAATTGTTACAACAAACATTACAGCAACTTCTAATTTAATAGGAGATTATAAAACAGGTATTGCTGATGCGGGTACTTATGATGTTATTTACTCAAAATTTGGTTTTTTTCCTGACACGCTATTTAATGTTGCTTTAACCTCTGGAATTACAACCATAAGAAATGTTCAATTAGAACCTATGGTAAATTTCACTTTGCAAGGTCAAGTGCTTGAAAATGGAACTAACAATCCAATTGCAAATGCTCAGGTAAAAATTGAAAATAGTCAATTTTCAACCACAGTAACAACTGATGTAAACGGAAACTTTGCTGTTTCTAATTTTATTGCCACAACCTATGAAGTTTCTATTGCTCATTGGGGTCATGAAAACATTTGTTTATCCAATCAAATGTTGAATTCAACAGGAAACCCTTATACATACACCTTAAACGTAGGCTACTATGATGATTTTGATTTTGATTTAGGATGGACAACATCAACATTAAATAACCCAACATCAGGTTTTTGGGAAAGAGATATTCCTGTCGGCACATTTTTGCAAAGTATTCCTTCTAATCCTGGAAATGATATTCCTACTGATTGTGGCAACCAAGCCTACGTTACTGGTAATGGCGGAGGTGGTGCTGGAAGCGATGATATTGATGGAGGAACAGTTATTTTAACTTCACCTATTTTTGATTTGTCTTCACAAACTGATCCTTACGTACACTTTTCTCGTTGGTTTTTTAATGCTGGTGGTTCTGGAAGTCCTGACGATTCTATGGTGGTTATTTTATCCAATGGTACAACCACTGCTCGAATTGACTATGCAGATGCAAATACACCTAATTTTTCTACATGGGTATCTAAAAGCATTAAAATATCTAATTTTTTAACTTCTACTAACACCATGCAATTGATTGTTAAAGCAACAGACGAAGGTCAAGGACATATTGCAGAAGCTGGTTTTGATGGTTTTTTCGTAATTGATTCTGCTGCAGTTTCAGTAGCTGAAAATACACTTAAAAATAACATAAATATTTATCCAAATCCTTTTAATGATGTATTAAATATAACTATTGATTATTCAGAATTTACAATCCTCAAAGCTGAAATTTATGACATTACAGGAAAATTAAAACAAACACAAACTGTTTTAAACCAAAGCAAATTGCAAATCAAAACCAATTATTCCGCTGGAATTTATTTCATAAGGATTTATGGTGATGATGTTTTGTTGAAAACTGAAAAGGTAATACGATTTTAACTTTTTTTGAAAAGAATTATTAATTTGAGGTAATTGCTGAAAGTCAATTACCTCAATTCGTTTAAAAAGGATGAAAAAAACACTACTTTTTATATTCCTGCTCTACTCTTCTTCTTTTTTAGTTGCTCAAGAAGTGCTAAAACTAAATGAAGGTGAACAACCTGCAAAAGCGACATTATCCCAACTGAATTGGTTGGTAGGTTATTGGAAAGGAGAAGGTTTTAATGGTGAATGTGATGAAATTTGGATGCCACAAACCGATAATACCCTACAAGGAATTTTTCGATTCTCCAAAGAAGGAAAAATAAATTTTACCGAATACATGGTGATTGAAGAAAAAGACAGCACATTGGCTTTGAAACTAAAACATTTTAGCAAAGACCTTTCTGCTTGGGAGGAAAAAGAAAAATGGATTACTTTTAATTTGGTGAAAATAGAAAATCAAACCGCCTATTTTGATGGATTAACCTATCACCGAGAAGGAGATAAGTTAACCATAAGTTTAAAACTTACTTCCGACAAAAAAACATGGATTGAAGAATTTAAATTCACTAAAACTTCTTTTTAATCTCTAGTCTTGATGTTCTCTACCTTTTATCTTGTTATTTTGATACTCTTTATCAAGAGCAACGTCCTCTTCTAGTAATTTTTTAGAAGGTGCTTTTTCGAGTAATTCGTCTAAATTAGGCTGACCAGCATTAACCCATGCAGTGTACCAATAGCTTCCTACTTTCACAATAGATTCGATTAGCCTTCTTTCAACCATACCATTTAGTTTTTGATGGTATCTATTAGAATACTCTTCAGAATAAACTTTCATTATTGCTGCTCCTCTATTTTCTACACTGTATTTTCTATCTTGAGGGAATTCATCATTTAATTGTTTTTCAATGTCTAAAACTGAATCTTTGGCGGTAAAACTTTCTTTAACAACATCCCACACGTCATTTTGAACATCATCAACATATTTAGCTCTTCCAACAAAATAATCATACTCTTGATGTTTGAGTTCGGGCAAACGAGATTCCCAAAAGCCATGAATACCTTTTTGGTTAGTGAGTTGTCCGTTATAATTTTTGGTAGTATGAAGTGGTACATGCGAATCGCCAATATAATGTCCTAAATCGGCAGAAACTTTCAAAATCTTATCATAATCTTTAGCTTCAAATGCTTTTGTTAAACGGATAACCATCACATTAACATGCCAAGGCACAATTCCATATTCTTGCAAGGTATCTTCCGAAAATTTCAGAACAGCATCATTCCATTTTCTAGGAACTATTTCAAAAGGGTCTGAACCATAATGTTCATAATGATCTATATCAATGTAGTGTCGGGGTGCTTCTCCCTCAACAGCATAACGTCTTTTATCAGGATCAACAGCGTGTTCTGTAATGTATTCAATGTTTTTTTTATAAAACTTAATCATTTCTGGAGGCAATGTAAAAACTGCCATTCGATTTATTTTTTTATGCCCGAAAAAACCCCAAGAATAGATAGTAGGTTGTTGGTAAAAAAACAATATTCCACTAAAGATTATTAATCCGACACTAATTTTGAAAAGAAACTTCAT
>PCUH01000143.1:5998-6140 GCA_002770955.1 Flavobacteriales bacterium CG18_big_fil_WC_8_21_14_2_50_32_9
AGAATTTAAACTTTTTCAAAATTAAGGAATAATTCAATGTTTTTTTTACTCCAAAAAAATAAGATGCAAAAGTTAATTTTAATTTAACCCAGAAAATTAACTTCGTTGAACTCGCAAGCTCGGTTCACAAATTTTCTACGAT
>PCUH01000212.1 GCA_002770955.1 Flavobacteriales bacterium CG18_big_fil_WC_8_21_14_2_50_32_9
AAAAAACACATGAAAAAAACGATAATACTTGGAGCATCTTCTAATCCCGAAAGATATTCCTACAAAGCAACACTAAAATTAGCCCAACACGGGCATGAAGTAGTGCCTGTTGGCTTAAGAGAAGGACAAATTGGAACTCATCAAATTCTTACTAATATGCCCGTTGTTGAAGGGATAGATACAGTTACTATGTATGTAGGAGCTAAAAATCAACTGGTGTATTACGATTATATTTTAAATCAACTAAAACCAAAACGTATTGTTTTTAATCCTGGAGCTGAAAATGCTGAGTTAGTAAAACTCGCTAACGAAAAAGGTATCGCAACCGAAGAATCTTGTACCTTGGTTTTGTTATCACTAGGAAGTTATTAAACGTATGGTCAATGTTTTAAAAAAGCCATTTCTTTTGAATTTAATACTTATTTTTTAGGACAAGTATTAAATTTAAAGATAGTATAAAGTGGGCAAAAGCTTATAAAACTTGTTAGCACAAAAACACCAGATAAAATAAGCAACACAATACCTAATGTACCAGAGATTACATTTGTAAAAAATAGAGTAACTATTATTGCTGCAATTATCAAACGGATAATTTTATCAGCACTTCCCATGTTTTTTTTCATAATTGAGTTTTTTAAGGTTTATACAACAAAAGTAATCAAACATTAAATTAATATTTTGTAACTTACATCACATAATAAAAAAAATGTTGTTTTTTGATTAAAATAGTAAAGTTGTACTATTACTTTTTTTGCAATTTTATGAAACCATTCCTAACCATTTTTCTATTAATTTTATCCAACACCTTTATGACGTTGGCATGGTATGGGCATTTAAAATTTAGCGAATGGAAATGGTTCAATAAATTGGGGTTTATTTCTATTGTTTTGATAAGCTGGGGAATTGCTTTGTTTGAGTATTTTTTTCAAGTTCCTGCCAACAGAATTGGCTACAAAGAAAATGGAGGCCCTTTTTCGTTGATAGAACTCAAAGTAATTCAGGAAGTGATTACATTAATTGTTTTTGTTGTGTTTTCCTTGCTCATTTTTAAAAACGAAACTTTTCGAGTTAACCACATTATTGGTTTTGTGTTCTTAGTATTGGCTGTTTATTTTATTTTTAAGAAATAAACCCATTCATAAAATTTTATTTTTCATATCTTTACCCATCTGACTTTTAAAATTACATCTATGAAACATTTCGCTCCTGTTAAATTCATTTCTTTACTTTTTGTGTTATGTATGCTTATTTCTAACGCTTACGCACAAAAAAAGAACTCCAACAAAAAAGATGCATCAAAAAAAGAAACCTCTAAAGCAGGTGAAGAAGCTCCAAAAAAAATCAGTGAGCTAACTAAAAAATCAAAAAAAATAGAAGGCTTGTTTACTTTTTATCAAGACACCACTTCAGGAGCGTTAAAGATGATTATTTCAAAAAATCAGTTGGAAAAAGAATTTATCTATTTCAGTCAAATTTCTGATGGTGTTTTAGATGCTGGTGCTTTCAGAGGCTCTTATAGAGGTTCAAAGGTTTTTAAAATCAAAAAATATTTCAATAAAATTGAATTTGTTTCTCAAAATACTTCTTTTTATTTCGACCCTAACAATGAAATTTCAAAATCATCAAAGGCAAATATTAGCGAAAGTATTTTGGCTAGCCTTAAAATTGAAGGAATAGATAGCCTAAACGGACTATTTTTAATTGACGCAGATCAGCTTTTTTTAAAAGAAACATTTTCTCAAATCAAACCTGCAAAACATCCAAAAGCATCACCTACTGCTTTTTCCTTAGGAAATTTAGATAAAGAAAAAACAAAGGTGTTGGGTGTTAGAAGTTATCCTGAAAACACCGATTTAGCTATTGAATATGTCTATTCTACGGAATCTATTCTTAATGGAGGTTCGCAAGCCGTTACCGATGGCAGAAACGTGAGTATCAAAGTTTTTCATAGCTTAATTAAAATGCCCAAAAACAATTATCAACCTATTTTTGATGATCCTCGTGTTGGCTATTTTACCACACAAGTAAATGATATGACTTCAACCAGTTCAACCCCTTACCGAGATTTTGTTCACCGTTGGAATTTAGTAAAAAAAGACCCTAATGCATCCATTTCTGAACCTGTTGAACCCATTGTTTGGTGGATGGAAAACTCCACACCAAAAGAACTTCGACCTATAATTAAAGCCGCTGGCGAAAAATGGAATTTGGCTTTTGAAAAAGCAGGATTTAAAAATGCAGTAGTAATTAAACAACAACCCGATGATGCCGAATGGGACGCTGGAGATATTCGCTATAATGTATTACGCTGGACTTCCTCTCCTCAACCTCCTTTTGGTGGGTATGGACCTAGTTTTGTAAATCCTAAAACAGGTCAAATTTTAGGTGCCGATATTATGTTTGAATACATCTCTTTGACGAATAATTTGAGAACAGAATCCATTTTTAATTTTGGTTTAACCGAAGCGGATGAATATCATGGTGAAAAAGAAGAACACACCTGTCAGGTTGGTTCGTTTTCTCAATTCAACAATATGTTTGCTTCCATTATGATTAATGTATTGGATGAGCCAGAAATGGAAAAAAGCAAAATGATAAATGAATTCTTGCACTATTTAGTGTTGCACGAAATGGGACATACATTGGGATTAAATCACAATATGAAAGCCAGTCAATTGCACCCAATAAAAGACATACACAACACTTCAATAACTGAAAAAATGGGATTAATTGGTTCGGTAATGGATTACCCTTCCGTAAATATTTCTAACGATAGAACAAAACAAGGAAATTATTATTCAAAAACACCTGGCCCTTACGACCTTTGGGCAATTCAGTTTGCTTACCAACAAGGAAGAACAGCAAAAGAATCGGAAGATTTATTGGCAAAATCAACACTTCCTGAACTTTCTTTTGGCAATGATGCTGATGATATGCGAAGCCCTGGCAAAGCCATTGATCCACTTGTAAATGTGGGCGATTTAACCAGTGATGCCATTGGTTATGCGATTCAACGAATTGATTTGGCTCAAGAGTTAACTAACAAATTAGTAGATAAAAACCTTGAAAACACTGGAGAATCGCACCATTTTATCCGCACCTCATTTATGGTTTTAATGGGACAACAAAATGCTTCAGCAACTACCATTTCGAGATACATTGGTGGCGTTTATGTTGACCGAGCAATGATAGGTCAGCAGGGAGCAACAAAACCCTTCATCCCTGTTGAATTGGAAAAACAAAAATTGGCAATGAGCACATTAAGTAAATATGTTTTTGCACCAAATGCTTTTTCGACTTCAACTCATTTATACAATTATTTACAAATGCAACGCAGAGGGTTTGGATTTTTCTCTGCATCAGAAGACCCAAAAATTCACAGCCTAATTTTAAACATTCAAACAAATGTGCTAACTCATTTACTACATTACAACACCATGCAACGTATTGTTGATTCAGAATTGTATGGGAATAAATATACCTTACCTACAATGATGACTGATTTAAACAATGCTATTTTTGCAGCTGATATTGCTGGAAATGTAAATTCATTTCGTCAAAACCTACAAATTGCTTACACTAAAAAGTTAATTGAAATACTATCCGAAACAGCTAGTAAAAAATACCTTTTTGTTTCACAATCGTTGGTTATTTATAATTTGAACGCTATTAAAAAAATGGCTTCCAACCAAGCTGGTAATGTAAGTTCAAAAGCACATAAAATGCACTTGGTTACCTTAATTGATAATGCCTTGAAAGAAGTGAAATAATGATTTTCATTTTTTTTTACTAAACCCATTTTTAAGAATTACCATTTTCATTTAATGAATAAAACCCTCTCGCAATTGCAAAAATATTGGATTACTGTTTGTCTTTTCAATTTTTTCATAGCAGCCTTAATGGGCACAATTCTTCGTTATGGTTTTGTGAGTAATATCCCATTCAATTTTAAACACCTAACACATGGTCATTCGCATATAGCCATGTTGGGCTGGGTTTATTTAATGTTATATACATTTATTGTTCATCAATTTATTCCTCAAAAAAAACAGATTTTCACTTATTTATTTTGGGCAACCCAATTGGCTGTTGTTGGAATGATGATAAGCTTTCCTTTGCAAGGATATGCAGCAATTTCCATCACTTTTTCTGCGTTACATATTTTTTGTAGCTATTATTTTGCCTTTTTGGTATGGAAAAATCAAGAAAACAACACATTGCCAGAAAAATTATTACTTAAATCAGCCTTAGTGTTTATGCTTTTATCGACTGTTGGCATTTGGTGTTTGGGTCCTGCAGTTGCTTTAGCTGGCAAACAATCTGTTTTTTATCATTTAGCTATTCAATTTTTCTTACATTTTCAATTTAATGGTTGGTTTCTGTTGGCTGTGTTTGCTCTCTTTTTTAAATACCTAAACAACTTAAAAGCAGTAATAAATTTAAAATTATTCAATAAATTTTATAGTTCACTCATTTTTGCAACTCTTTTTACCTATGCGTTACCTGTTAGTTGGTATGTTTCTCATCCTGCTCTTTTCTGGATAAATGTTCTAGGAATATTTCTACAACTAGTTTCTTTTTGGTTTTTAATTAAAATTATTCTTCCCAATTTTAGTTTAATTTGGAAAAACGCAACAACAATTATAAAAAAAATAATGGTATTTACTTGTGCAAGCATTGGTCTAAAAATTCTTTTACAAACAACATCTCTCTTTCCAGAAATTGCTTCTATTTCTTTCCAAATCAAACATTTAGTTATCGGATTTATTCATTTAACCATGTTGGGCGTTGTTTCAGGTTTTTTATTATTGTTTCTACTTCAAAGCAAATGGTTTTCAGAAAATAAACTCATACCTTGGGGCATAAATATATTCTTCATTGGATTTTTAGGAACAGAATTTTTGCTTTTTATTCAAGGAGGAATGTTTTATTTTCAATTTCATCAAATTCCATATTATCATTTACTTCTTTTGCTTTTTAGTTGTTTTTTATTACTTGGAATTACTTTGTTTTTTGTTGGGATTTTGAAAAATATAATTACAAACACACCTAGAGAACGACCTACTAATTAGTGTCAGTCTGAATAGTCCACAGTTCTCAATTTTCAGCTAGCAAAGACTGCTGCAAAGCGTTACATTTTTTACCAATTGTTGACTCAAAATTGTAGACTTGAATCTGCCACACATTAAAGACGGACTTTAATCAGGAGAATTTTAGTATTTATATACTAACTTTACATTCTAATTTGAATTAAAAAAACATCAAATGAATAAAATAGTTTTAATAACAGGAGCAACTTCTGGCTTCGGAAAAGCAACCGCTAAATTATTTGCACAAAATGGCTGCCACATAATTGTTACAGGAAGGAGAAAAGATAAATTAATTGATTTAGCAGATAAGCTAATAGATAGATATAATGTAAGGTCATTGCCTTTGTGCTTTGATGTTAGAAATGCTGAAGAAACTGCAAATGCAATTGCATCACTACCCGAAAATTGGAAAAAAATTGATGTATTAGTAAACAATGCAGGCTTAGCAAGTGGTTTTAGTAAAATTCAGGATGGGGACATTGCCGATTGGGATAAAATGATAGATACCAATGTGAAAGGATTGTTGTACGTATCAAGAGCTATTATGCCACTAATGATAGCACAAAAAAAAGGACACATTATTAATATTGGTTCAACTGCAGCAAAGGAAGTTTATTTGAATGGAAATGTATATTGTGCAAGTAAGCACGCTGTTGATGCTATCTCTAAAGCCATGCGCATAGAATTATTAGAACACGGAATAAAAGTTACCCAAATTAACCCTGGAGCTGCCGAAACCGAATTTTCTGAAGTGCGTTTTCATGGAGATAAAGAAAAAGCAAAAAAAGTATATGAAGGCTATCAACCCATGACGGCACAAGATATTGCCTCTATTATTTATTATACCACAACGCTTCCCGATAATTTATGTATTAATGATTTGATAGTAACTTCGTTGGCTCAAGCAAATAGTTTTTATATTGATAGAAAATAAAAAAACTTATTTTTACAAAAAATCAAATATTCTAACGTTTATGAAAAATATTTTTATTACCACTTTAATTTTATTAATTTC
>PCUH01000103.1:0-147 GCA_002770955.1 Flavobacteriales bacterium CG18_big_fil_WC_8_21_14_2_50_32_9
ACTGGTGTAGCTCCAGATGGCGGTGCTATGTTAGATATTTCTTCAACCGACAAAGGTTTATTAATTCCGAGGGTTAATATTGTTAATTTAGCTACTATTGCCCCTATAGTAGGAAGTACTACTGTTAGTATGTTAGTATATAACACC
>PCUH01000103.1:156-2505 GCA_002770955.1 Flavobacteriales bacterium CG18_big_fil_WC_8_21_14_2_50_32_9
ACTGGGCAAGGATATTATTATTGGAATGGTGCCGCTTGGGTAAGATTTTTTACAGGTAATGCTTGGGAACTAACAGGTAACGCTGGAACTAATGTTGCTACAAATTTTCTTGGAACTACCGATAATAATTCACTTGCTTTTAGAACTAATAACATTGAAAGAATGAGAATATTGAATACAGGAAATGTTGGAATCGGCACAACAACACCGGGTTATCGATTAGATTTAAATACAGGAACATTTGCTTTTGGTAATGGAAATGTACGGACTGAAACAAGAAATGATGCTGGTTTACAAGGAAATGCAGGTGCACAAAGTGGTTTTTTTGAAACCGTTTCTCCAACCAATTATCCTACAGGTGCTTCAAGTTGGTGGCATTTAATAGATGTTAGACACAGTAATAATACTAATAATTATGCTTTACAATTATCAGGAAGTTTTTTTGATCAAAAGTTATATTTTAGAAAAACAAATGGCAATCCTGCTCAACCTTGGACAGAACTTTTAAGCTCTGCAAACAATCCTGTTAGCACATCTCTTACTGCTGATTATACCGTAAGTTCAGCAGCATGGGCAAATGTAGCCCCTATGACAGTTACTTTTACTGCAACTAAAACAACTGCACTTGTTCAATTTACGTGTTCTGGCATAGCTTATACCAATTCTATGGCTTACGTTCAATTTAGAATAGTTAATTCCACTCTTGGAGCTTCTATTGGTGGAACTATGACACACATGCAATCTTATGACAATACTATAGGAACACTTACTCCATGGAGTTGCTCTTTTTCTAAAAACATGACTGGATTAACTCCAGGCTCTACCTATACAGTAGTTGTTCAAGGGAAAAGAGCTGGTATATGGGGAGTTTATGATGCAGTTATTCAATCTGCATCCGATCCTGATAGCCAACACATGACTTTAACAGTTTTTCCTTAACTTTAATTTAACAACAAAGATGAAAAATATATTATTACTAGTGATAATGCTCTTCGTAGGTTTTTTAGTTAAAGGACAATCAAACAATACTCCTAAAATTTCGTATGGAGAAAGTACTAATTATGATTCCTCTATCACTAATAAACAAAAACCTGTCTTAGCGAAACAAGATAGTAGTTCAGTGGCTAATCATAATAAAAAAGAAAACAATAAGTTTGAGATTAAACTAAGTGAAAAAACCATTATTAATACTAATGATTCCATCTTAATTAAAAAGAAAGAAATAGAAAATTAAACTAATTAATCACCATGAAAAAACTACTCCTCATATCACTGTTAACATTACCAATAATTGGTTTTTCCCAATCTCGTTTGGTGTTAAACAACGGTGGCTACATCAACATAGAAAATAGTGCCTATTTGGTTATAGATAATGGTGCTGCTAATGCTATTACACTTACGGGAACGGGAGGAAATATTCTATCTGAAAATGAAAATGATGTTATTAAATGGAATATTGGCGCTAACACAGGCAACCACATTGTCCCTTGGACTAACACTAGTGGAGTTAAAGTTCCTGTAGAAATTAACATTACTGCTGCAGGAAGTGCTGGAGGAAGCTTATTATTATCTACCTACCGAAGTAATAATACGAACTTGCCTTGGCCAACAGGGGTTACCAATATGTGTTCTCAAACAATAGGAGCTGATGCTTCCTTATTTGTGGTGGATCGTTTTTGGCGTATTGATGAAAATGCTACTTATGCAACAAACCCTGCTTCAACTATGAGTTTTGGTTATGATTTTGTTAACGAAGCAGGAGGAACAAACACCATTAACGAAGCAAATCTTCAAGCACAACGCTTCAATCCAACAACTGGCTCAGGAAATACACCTTGTCCTTTTCCTGCATTACCACCAGGACCTGGTGGTCATTGGGAAAATTTACTATTTGGAACAGTAAATACTGTTACAGACAGAGTAAATAACGCAATAATATCTTCTGCTAATTTATTTAAGGACTGGATTTTGGTAGATAACTCAACTCCTCTTCCTGTAACATTAGCAAGTTTCAATGCAACTTGTGAAGGAAACACAACAGTTCTTTCATGGGCAACAGCATCTGAAATTAACAATGATTTTTTTAGTATTGAAAAAAGCTATAATGCAATTGATTTTTTTGAAATTGGCAGAAAAATAGGAGCTGGAAACAGTAACTCATTCAACACTTATTCTTTTTTAGACAATAACACTACGAATGAAATTGCTTATTACCGTTTGAAACAAGTAGATTTTAATGGTCAATTTGAATATTTTAATGTTGTGCCAACTAACTGTGGAAAAACAACTAATTTTGACGTAAATCAGATTGTTTTTTCGGATGATCAGTTAGGTTTTACCATTTCGACT
>PCUH01000103.1:2536-8538 GCA_002770955.1 Flavobacteriales bacterium CG18_big_fil_WC_8_21_14_2_50_32_9
TTATGATGCTCAAGGGAAATTGATTACCTCACAACTAATCACTGTTAGTTCAGGATTAAATACTATTCAAATAGATAGATTAAACTTAAGTAGAGGAATTTATATGCTTTCACTCGTTGGAGAAAAAAATTATTTCTCTTCTAAGGTATTGAAAAATTAATTATTCGGTCTTAAATCCTGAGCAACCAATACACAAATAAATTTATCAAAAAATAAGAAGAGCCTTTCTGTATTTTGAAAGGCTCTTCTTTTATCTATTTTTCAATACATTATTTACCGTTTTCATTAAACTCTATTACGGTGTAATTACAACCTTTTTGTTCACAACACCTTCCGATGTAGTAATTGTCATACTGTAATTTCCTTTAGCTATTGTTGAAACATCAACTGTAATTTTACCATTTACAGCATTTTCAGTAGATTCAATTATTGTTTGACCTAATAAATTTACCAATCGATAAGAAAGAACAGTTACTGATGAAGCAATATCAATATATATAGTATTGTAAGCAGGATTAGGAAATAAGTTAATTTTATTTTCTAATTTATTTTCTTCAATAGAAGTTGTGCAATTTACTCCATTCCAAAAACTTACACCAACTTGAGCTGAGCTTCCATCACCAGTATAGGTATAAGTTGGATCTCCACAAACAAAAGCAGCTGCTGTCCAAATTCCTTTAGCAACAGCAACACTTTCTCTTCCATTACCGCCTGTTTTCCATTGAACAAAATCTAACATATTACTTGCAACTCCAAATCCACCACTAGAGGTGCCTGGTAAGAATAATCCTAAATCAGCTCCATTAGCATCTAAACTATTTCCCTGAACCCAAGCTGTTTGCATAGAGCCTAAAGCCGATGGATTTCCAGCTATAACTGTTAAAGAGCCTACACTAAAATAGTTAAATTTTGAGCATAGCATGTGACCAGTAACATCTACCGTGGTTGTTCCATAATTTCTAATGAAAATTAAATTTTGAGCAGGATCAACACCTGTTATTCTAATTTGAGCAGTTGTGTTAAATGCTGTTCCAAGAAACAACATAATTAATAATGATTGTAAAAGTTTTTTCATATTTATTTTTTTTAAGGTTTATATTACGACAAATGTATTAAAAAATACGATGAATAATCAATTTGTTAAGATTTAAAAAAATTAAATCAATTCATTAGAATCTAAATCAACGTCTCCATACTTTTTTGAAGGCTTTTTCTTTGCAAAATCAGAAGTTCGAGTAGATTTAGTAATGGTATCTGCTGCCAATAAACTCGATTGAATTTGAGTTTGCAAATCTCCAACTGTAGTAGGAGAATAAGGCATGAATATAGTATTTACGCCTTGTTCAGCCAAACGAGCTACGGTGTCATAATGTTGAGTCATAAAAAGCATATTCATCACTTGTTGACCTGTAACACCTTCATCCATTGCTCCTTTCACTTCTTCAACCGATTGTTTCATACCATTGGCTATTGCTATTCGTTGATTGGCAATACCAACACCTTGTAATTGCTTACTTTCAGCCTCTGCCTCAGCAGCTTTTACCACTTTTATTTTTTCTGCTTCAGCATATTCTTTTGCAGCTTCTTTCATTCGTTTGGCAGCGTTAATTTCGTTCATCGCATGTTTTACTTTTGCATCTGGATCAATATCCGTAATTAATGCTTTGATGATTTTAAATCCATATTCTTCCATGATATCAGCCAATTCTATTTGAACTGCCTTGGCTATTTTATCTTTTTCGCTAAAAACATCATCTAAAAACATATTTGGAACTTCCGACCGAATGGAATCAAACACATAAGATTGTATTTGTCGGGCTGGATCATCAAATTTATAAAATGAAGTTTGGATTCCCTCTTTACTTTCTACAACAAAATATTGAACAGAAACTACCAATCTAACAAAAACATCATCTTTGGTTTTAGTTTCAACATCAACAGGCAATTCCATTACTTTTAGGTTTACCGAGCCTGCTTTTTTATCAATAATAGGAATTTTTAAGTTAAAACCTGCTGTTGCTACTCGTTGGAATTTACCAAATCGTTCAATAATAGTTGCTGTTTTTTGTTTTACTATAAAGAAAGCTCCTGAAAAGAATATTATAGCTATTACAATATAAATAATTGGTGTAAATGATGCTGGATTCATGTTTTTTAAGTTTAGTTATTAATATAAATAATTGTTCAACAAGATATGCATTTCTTCTTGAATTTTTTGTGTTTCAATACGAGATTTTTTAGCAAAATTTTTATCGTTTCCTGCATAGATAATTCCTCTTGAAGAATTAATTAACAAACCTACATTTTTGTTCATGCCAAATTTACAAACTTCTGCTAATGAACCACCCTGAGCGCCAACTCCGGGTACTAACAAAAAATTATCAGGTACAATTTTTCGTATTTCTTGTAATATTTCTGGTCGAGTTGCTCCTACTACATACATTAAGTTCTCATTATCTCCCCACTTTTTAGATTGTTGAAGCACTTTTTCAAATAATTTTTCCTTGTCTCCTTCAAAAAATTGAAAATCATTAGCTCCTTTATTTGAAGTTAATGCTAGTAAAATAACCCATTTATCTTTGAATTTCAAAAAAGGAGTTACAGAATCTTCTCCCATATAAGGAGCAACGGTAATAGCATCAAAATTCAATGTTTCAAAAAAAGCTTTGGCGTACATTGTTGAAGTGTTTCCAATATCTCCTCTTTTTGCATCTGCAATAGTAAAATGTTCGTTGGGAATATATTCGAGTGTTTTTTGTAATGCTTCCCATCCTTTACTTCCATATACTTCATAAAAAGCAGTATTAGGCTTATATGCTACGCATAAATCATAAGTAGCATCAATAATTTGCTTGTTAAATTCAAAAATGGGATCTTTTTCTTTTAGAAGATGGGATGGTATTTTTGTTAAATCTGTATCCAAACCAACGCATAAAAAGGATGCTTTCTTTCGGATTTGCTTTATTAATTCTTGTTTTGTCATTAATTATTTATATTTTACAAATGTACTGTTTTTTAAAAATCGTACAAAAATACAACTAAATAATATTTATTTTATATAAAATAAGTGAATTAAATAACTATATTTGTACTAAATAAGTGAATAATAAAATATAATAGTAGAGATTATGAACTTAAAAAACTTAATATGAAGTATTTAGAAAGAGAATTAGAAATAGATTTTGATAAGTTTTTACAACCAAACAAGGTATTGGTATTGATGGGTGCAAGAAGAGTAGGTAAAACAGAGCTATTAAAAAAAAAATTATCAGAAACTAAGGAATCCTACCTTTTATTGAATGGAGAGGATGCTGCAACTGTATCCGTATTGAATAACCGAAGTGTGGAGAATTATAAAAGATTGCTTGGCGATAAAAAACTGTTGGTTATAGATGAGGCTCAAACAATACCAGAGATTGGAAAAATTTTAAAACTCATGGTTGATGAGATAGAAGGTATTAAGATTATTGCAACAGGATCTTCTGTTTTTGACTTAGAAAATGAATTAGGTGAGCCTTTAACTGGTAGAGATATTACTGTTCGATTATTTCAGTTGTCTCAAATGGAGTTTAACAAACAAGAAAACCTTATTGAAACCAAAGGACGATTAGAAGAACGTTTAATTTTAGGAAGTTACCCAGAACTACAACAATATAACGGATGGGATGAAAAAGTAAAATACTTGGAACGATTGGTAAGCTCCTATTTGATTCGTGATATCTTAGCTTTTGAGAAACTAAAAAAACCAGATAAAATTATTGGCTTATTGAGGTTAATTGCTTTTCAAATAGGAGGAGAAGTTTCTTTGCCAGAACTGGGACAAAAACTGGGAATAGATAAAAACACTGTAGATCGTTATTTGGATTTACTAACAAAAGTGTTTGTATTATATAAAGTAAATGCTTACAGTATGAATCCAAGAAAAGAAATTTCTAAATCTTCAAGATGGTATTTTTATGACAATGGTATTAGAAATGCCTTAATTGCAAATGTAAATAGCTTAGAACTTAGAAACGACCATGGTCAATTATGGGAAAACTACTTGGTGTCGGAGCGTCTGAAATATCAGTCTTATAACGGAATGTTAGTCAATAATTATTTTTGGAGGACATACAGCCAACAAGAGATTGATTGGGTTGAGAATCGAGGAGGAAAAATATACGGTTATGAGTTTAAGTGGAATTCAAACAAAGTAAAAGGAGCTCCTGCAGCATGGAAAAATATGTATCCAAATGCTGAGTTTATGACCATTCATCCAAACAATTATTTAGACTTTATATCATAATCAGTTCAATTAAAGATTAATTTCCAAGTTATCACATTGTTGCATTATCACATTAACTAACTCCTGCTTGCAATTTTTCTGCATTTTCTGCCAATTTTAATGCTTGAATAATTTCATCAATATCTCCTGCAACAATTGCATCCAAGTTATACAACGTCAATCCTATTCTATGGTCTGTTACTCGCCCTTGTGGATAATTATAGGTTCTAATTTTAGCTGATCTATCTCCTGTTGAAATTTGTGATTTTCGTTCGGCAGCTCTAGCTTGTTCTCTTTTAATTACCTCCGCTTCATATAGTTTAGTTCGTAAAGCCGTCATTGCCATTTCGTAATTTTTAAGTTGCGAACGAGCTACTTGGCGTTCAATTACAATTCCTGTTGGTATATGTGTTAAACGAACTGCGGTTTCCACTTTATTTACATTTTGACCTCCTGCACCGCCAGAACGGTAGGTATCACGTTTTATATCGTCTTTTCTTATTTCAATATCCACTTCTTCTGCTTCGGGCAAAACAGCCACTGTAACAGCAGAAGTATGAACCCTACCTTGTGTTTCTGTTTGTGGGACTCGTTGCACACGATGTACTCCCGATTCAAATTTCAAAATTCCATATACATCTTCTCCTTGTACTGAAAATGAAATTTCTTTATAACCTCCAGCAGTTCCTTCATTTAATGTAAGAATTTCTGTTTTCCATCCTTTTTTTTCGATGTATTTTGAGTACATCTTAAATAAATCACCTACAAAAATTGAAGCTTCATCACCTCCTGTTCCTGCTCTTATTTCCACAATAGAATTTTTACTATCTTCCTCATCCTTAGGAACTATCATTAATTTAATTTGTTCTTCTAATTGTTCTTGTTCCTTAGTTAATGCTTCAACTTCAGCTTTTGCCATATCAACAAACTCCTTATCTGTTTCTGTTTTCAACAATTCTTTAGATGAAGTTATGTTATCAAGTACACCTTTATATTTTTTGTATAAAACAATTATTTCTTCTAAATCTTTATATTCTTTATTCAATTTCACATACCGTTTCATATCAGAAATAATTTCAGGATCAACAATTTGTTCACTAATCTGATCGTATCGTATATTTATAGCTTCAAGTTTGTGTAATAACGTACTCATTGTTTTAATTAGAAGTTTAAAATGAAAAAGTGTCTAAATAATAAATTTAAGAATAAACAAATTCACCATAAGGACTTTTTATTGTTAATTTTTTTTCTCCTTTAGCTACTACTTTCCCAACAATTTGGGCATCCACATTAAATGATTTTGATATAGAAATTATTTCATCAGCCAACATTTCATCAACATATAATTCCATACGGTGTCCCATATTAAACACTTGATACATTTCTTTCCAATCGGTTTCTGATTGATCTTTAATCAATTTAAACAAAGGCGGAATTTCGAATAAATTATCTTTTACTATATGTAAATCATCAATAAAATGAAGGATTTTTGTTTGTGCTCCGCCACTACAATGCACAATACCATCTATTTTTCCTGCAAATTTTTCTATAATTTTTTTTATAATAGGAGCATAAGTTCGTGTAGGTGATAAAACTAACTTTCCAGCATCAAGTATAGATCCTTCAACCTTATCAGTTAACTTTTTTCCTCCACAATATACTAACTCGGTTGGGATATTATTATCGTAGGTTTCAGGATATTTTTCGGCAATAGTTTTATCAAATACATCATGACGAG
>PCUH01000039.1 GCA_002770955.1 Flavobacteriales bacterium CG18_big_fil_WC_8_21_14_2_50_32_9
AACCTAAAGTTTGGGATGTGCTTACTGCAGCTCCAAGATAAGAAATAATAATTTCACCGTTACCTACTCTGCCTCCAGAAGTTGTGCTACTATTAGTTACACCTCCAATGTATGATGAACCTCCAGCACCGTGAGAGTTGTTGGCTCCACCGCCACCACCGTACCAGCCACCGCCACCGCCACCACCATCATTGCCATCGCCTTCACCACCCTGACCAAAAGTTCCATCTGTTGCAGGTGAGCATGTGTGGTTTGGAAAGAATGTGCCACCAGCTAAACCACCAGCAGTTTGCGTTCCACCAGTAGAGGTAACACCATTATATGTGCCTCCATTAGCACCAATTAATCCACCACCAACAGCACCAACTTGTCCATCACCAGCACCGCCACCACCAGCTGCAACTATTACTCTGTCATTTAGGGTGTTTCCAGCTAATCTAACATCAGAAGCACCACCGCCAGCTCCAGCACCACCACCAGCATTACTGCAGCATGTAGCACCTGTGTTTCCACCTCCATTAAAACCTCCTGGTAAAGCACAGTTTTGCCCTGAACCAGGCCCATCCGTTCCTTTTCCTCCCACATAAATATTTAATACTTGACCAGGTGTTACAGCCAAATCACCTGTTGCATAACCACCTTGTCCTCCTGCTACTGGAGTGTCATCGCCACCTTGAGCTCCGTATGCTTGAATGGTAATCATTGTTACTCCAGCGGGTACAGTAAATGTTTGTAAAACTCCTGTGTAACTAAATGTTTGTGAACCAGAAGCACAAAAATCAATTCCTGCAGGTACGCCAAAATTAAAAATGGCATCGCAACTTCCTTGATCATTATTGATTACTGTATCTGTAGGACACGTAATGGTAGGGCATTGAGCATTAGCTTTTAATCCTAAAGCTAAAACAGCAATTCCTAATGTAAATTTTAGTAAAGATTTTTTCATAAAAATAAGTTTAGTTAATAATTTTCAAACAAAGATAAAATAGAGGATTTAAATTACCAACTTTTGTTAATTATAATTTTTCTACAATAAATACGTTTATTAAAATAAATTCATTCTATACCGAAACCAAATGAATTTTCGGATTTAGATTTGAGTATATTTGACTAAAATATTTTATTATGCATAAGATAAAGTTAATTTCCATCGTTCTCCTTTTTCCAATAACTGTTTTTTCTCAGGAAGAAATGCGTCCATCAAATACAACAAAAGCATCTGGAATGTTTGAGTTAGGTGTCAGAAGCACTATAAGTGGGTTTGGTAGTACCAACAATATTGGAACTGGTTTTGGAGGTCAATTCAGGTTGAGAATTAGTAAAAGAATAAACACAGAATGGTTTGCCGATTTTATTACGGAAGACATTGATGGGCTAGCTAAGAGAAATGATTATCACATTGGTTGGTCGGTAATGTTTTATCCTTTTGCTACTGAAGGAAAGTTTGTCCCTTACATTTTAGCAGGACATTGCTTTGATTATACAAAGGTTAGTCCTGTTAGAACTAACGAAAATATTATTGTAGATGAAGCTCAATCTCGGTTAAGCTCGGCAACACAGTTGGGCATAGGAACACATTTTAATGCTACGGATTATTTTGATGTTTCATTTGGAGTACAATACATGGTTCACTTAGGAAACGACATTCATACTGATATAGATGAACATAATAGAACTAAAGAACTCCATATTGAAAAAGAAAGTCATAGTAATCCAGTGTTGGAAGGTCATTTGTTATTTACGGTAAGTGTGAATTTTAAACTAGGTAAGATATGGTAAAGCAAATAGTAATAATTTTATTTTTTATGCCTTTGTTTCTGTTTTCTCAGGAAGAAAGTAGAGTGATTGATAAAGGATTAGTTCGTTTTCAAGGAACTATAGGTATGGGAAAATTGTTGAATCTCAATGAAACGAATATTTTTCTTACAGGAAATTTAGAGTATTATATTCAGTCCTTAATTTCGGCAAGAGGGGATGTATATTATTTTTTAAAAAATGATGAGAATTCATTAAAACAAAATCATCAATTATTTTCAGGAGCATCTTATCATATTAAAACCAACAACAATTTTGATCCTTATATCGGATTTCAGCCTGGAATGGCTCTAACACAATCTTTTAATTCCCCAAGAAAAGGCAATGAATCCGTTCAACAGTTCAGTTCTTCAACGAGTTATAGTCCATTAATTTCAGGTGTTGTGGGGTTTAATTATTATGCTTCCAAATGGTTTCATTTGTTTGTTGATGGAAGAATTGTTCAAGGCAGACATTTGTCTAATTTCAATGCTGTTTCATTAAATGAAGTGCGTATCTCTTTTGGGTTAGGGTTTAATTTTAATGTACTGAAAAAAAAAGGTAAGAACTAATTTACAATGCAAACCCTAAACTCAATTTAAAAGCGAAATTATCGCTTGCTTTATCAAATTGATAAGGACCATAGCGATAAAAAGCACCAATTCCGAAGGTAGAATTATTTAGCTTTAGAATGCTATTTATCACAAGCCCTGATTCATAAAATCCTTTGTTCATAGTTTTAAAAGCTATTCCTTGATGCAATTCTTTATGGTCTAAATCTCCATATCCAACACTTGATGTTAGAACAAACTCGGGCTGAAACTTTTTTATTTTTAATAACAATCCTTTGAAACTATGTCGGAAATGGAAATAAACATATTTATTGGCCAAAAATTCATAGGGTAATATGGTTTCAAAGGCATTTTCAGTAGCAACCATCATTCCTTTTGCACGATACGTACCAATTGCATGATTTAATTTATGAAGTGGCACTTCGCCAAGCGTATAGCCTGTTTCTACTCTAAAATAGGGCTGACCAAGGTTTTTTATCATAAATTTCTTTTCTGTTCTCAGCGTTAGTCGTGTGTATTCATATTCGCCATCAAGCGTAGAAATGCCTTGTTCTATTTTAGCATAAATAACAGGGTAATCGGTTGCTAAATTATAGGATTGCGAAAGGGTTTTAAGTACTTTTTCTTTATACGCATATCGAAATTCGGCACCTATTTCTGTGAATTGGTAATTTCTATCTCTCAAAAAAGTGAAATCATCAATAGGTTTTACAAAATAAGAACTATCGGTTACATTTATATCTTGTTGATTGACAAATAAGTAGGTTTTTAAATAACGTAAAGTTCTAAATTTTAATCGGGCTTCATATTTTTCGATGTTGTTCATTTTGTCTAAATACAACACCCTAATTCCTCCTGCAGAAATGAAAGGAATTTTATAATCACTAAAATTAACTACACCGGGTTCTTCCACATCTTTTTTATAAGAAAAATTAAGTTCTACATCATTTTGTGGTTGAATAAAAAAAGTAATGTCTCCGCCATATTTTTCCTCCTTATCTTTAAATGAATAAGCTCCATAACCTCCAACAGAAACCCATTTTAAAAGGCGTTTGTTGGTATGAAAACCACCACCTAAACGGAAGCTTTCATAATTGTTGTAGGAAACAAATCGATTCAAATCAAGGTCAATTTTCCCCCAAGTTATTTTACCTGTAAAGAAAGCTTCTAATCCCGCTAGTTTCTTATCTAAATTTTCAGCTTTACCTAAACTATCAATTACATGGTAGGTATTTTTTTCTTTTTGAGAAAGTGTATCTTCTCTGTATTTATTCCAAAATACTTCATCTTTTCGAGTAGCATTTGGGTCTATTTCTGTATCTACATAACCAAACTGTTTGTTTTTTAATTCAGGATTGAGTTCCACGTTTTTAATATAGGTGCGGCTCAGTCCAATAAGTTTAAATCCGTTGGCTTCAAGGCTATTAAAATTAATGGTAGAACTGAGTTGTTTTGGAAACCATTTTCCTTCAAGCAATTCGTATTGTTGTTGTATTTTAATGGCAACACCTTCATCTTGTTTGTATGGTTCTGCAATTACATTTTGCAGTGCATAACCATTCGTGTTGATATAAAGCAAGCCTTTGAGAGCATCAAAATTTTTATTTTTCAGCGGAGTAAACGAAATAATAAACACGGTATCTTTTCCACTAAATGTAGTATCTTCAATTACAAATAAATACTTATTAATGCTGTTGGTAGAAATAGGATTAAGATAGGCTTTATCCAACACATTCATGTAAGGATTGTAGAAAGAAAAGGATTGTAATTGTGTTCCTAACAACGCAAATGTTGGATTTTGAAGCCCTGAAACACGAGAAGCAATTACTTTTTCAAAATTTTTATTGGGTTGCTTGTAGCTTCGTTCAGTAACCGATTCCATCATCATAATGTAATGATTTTCTAACCAATTTAGCATTTCTTTGTCGTTTGAATCTAGTTTTTCAAAGCGTTCTTTATTATTTACAATGGCACTATCAGGGTTGCCTGTTACATATAATTTACTATAAGAATCATACTTAAAGTCCAAGCTTTTTTCGGGGTTATGAATGTTTCGGTTATCCACCACTTTTTTGATAATACGATGGGCAGGATTTTCTCCTGCACGAACAATAACTTCTTGCAATTGATAACTCTTTGAAATCAATTCTATCGTAATTTTTTCTAAATCTTGAACATCAACTTCTTGGACTTCATAACCTACATAACTTAATTTTAGTGAAGTAATTGGCGTTGGCGTATTGAATCTAAAAATTCCATCAATATCGGTAGTTGTTCCGGCATTATTGTTTGCCAGAATATTAACAAAAGCCAAGGGTTTCTTGCTTTTGTTGTCTATCACTTTTCCATAAAGCGTGTGTTGAGCAGATAATTTAGCTGCAAAACATAAGACAAGAAAAATAGAAATCAGAAAAGAGTTTAAAAACAGCTTCTTCATGGAAGGGTAAATGTAAAAAAAATCCCGAATAAATTCGGGATTTTTTTTTACTGCTTCATTATTTTCTTTGTAAAGTGATTATTTTCATAATTAATTGACATAAAATAAATACCTGACGGCTGGTTTTGAATATCAAAATTTATTTCATTTAACCCAATGTTAAGGTTCGATTGTTTACTTAAAACTACTTGCCCTAAAGAGTTGGTTAGGCTCATGTTTAAAACAGCATTTCTGGAGGAAGTTACTCCTAAAACAAAAGTCGATTTTGTTGGGTTGGGTGAAAGGATTATATTAGATAACAAGTCCTGTTCTTTTATTCCTACAGATGAACAAGCATTATTACAGTTAGTACTTGTTGATGTCCAAGAATCGATATAGGTATAATTCACACTAGTATTTGAAACTTGAATGCAACTCAAACTTGAATTATTCGTTGTGTATAAAGAATCAGCAGTAAGCAGTGAGTTATCTAGGATATTTAAACAGGTTAATTGATTATTTGAACAGTCTAATGAATGTATAGGGGAACTTATTATTAAGTTGGTTAATAAGTTATAGTCACAATGAACAGCATAATAAACTGTATTTTGACTTAAAATGAGTGTGCTAAGTTGATTGTAATTACAGACTAGAAGATTTATATTGTTATTTTGACTTACATCAAGCGAGGTTAATTGATTAGAGCTACAGTCCAAATAAGTAAGAGCCGTAAATGCTTCTATACCAGTAAGGTCAGAAATAGACAAATTCGATACATTCATTGTACCTGTAAAAGCAGTAGCTTCGGAGGTTTGAATTTCAGTATCCATGTTGGTATTGATACTTGAGTTACCCACTAATGCTGCTTTAAAATTGGCATCGGGTATGTTTACATTTTGGGCAAAAATACTTGCACTTAATGTAATTGCTAAAAAAAGAAGATTTAAATTTTTCATAATATTTAGTTTTTAAATTTGTAAGAGATTTTAATTGATAGATGTTCAATAAGACTAAACGGTTGCATAACAAACAAATTTATGTGAAATATTAGACTTATATTTCAGTGTCAAATTAGTATTTTTGAATATTATGTTTGGTATCAACGCAGACCATATTAACTTAATTTCTAAACTTTCGTTCTGTCGGTTGGCAAATATCGTTTTAGTAAGAT
>PCUH01000043.1 GCA_002770955.1 Flavobacteriales bacterium CG18_big_fil_WC_8_21_14_2_50_32_9
TGAATCTGTTCCAAACCAATAGGCAATAATACCTGTAATAGCCAAGGCAGATGCCATATAGCTAAATACGTTAGATAAAAATGTTTGAGTTATAGCACCAGATGAGGAAGATGTTCTTTCTATAGGGCTTTTAAATAATTTTTTTGTTTCCATTTTTTTTAGTTTTTTTAAGTTTATTTAGTGGACTGTCTTTTTAGTTAAGAAGTTGGACTTTAAAGACAGACTCTATTTAAATTATCAAATCTATTACCAAATTATTAAATAAGTCATTATGACAGTTTATTTGAAATTAAACTAATAAATTCTTGTCTAGTACTTTCTTTTTCAAATGCTCCTGTAAATGATGAAGTGGTTGTTAATGAATTTTGTTTTTGAATACCTCTCATTTGCATACACATGTGTTGTGCTTCAATAACAACGGCAACACCTAAGGGTTTCAAACCTTCATTGATACAGTTCTTTATTTCATCAGTTAAACGCTCTTGAACTTGTAATCTTCTGGCAAAAGCATCCACAATACGAGGAATTTTACTTAATCCAACGATGTGTCCGTTTGGAATGTATGCAACATGAGCTTTGCCAAAAAAAGGCAACATGTGATGTTCGCACAGTGAATAAAGTTCAATATCTTTAACAATAACCATGTGGTTGTGTTTTTCGGCAAATAAAGCTGATTTCAGGATTTCTGTTGGATTCAAATCATAACCATGTGTTAAATATTGCATAGCCTTGGCAACTCGTTCGGGTGTTTTTTCTAAGCCCTCTCTGGTAACATCTTCTCCTAAATTAATAATGATATCTTTATAACTTGCTGAAAGTGAATTAATTTTTTCCTCATTGTATTGCTCAATTCGTTCGTACCCATCCATGTTGTTCTGAGTACTCATATTATCATTGTATTTTGACATATTTTTTTATTTTCCGAAATATTCGATGTAATTATTTTCTGTTTCAACAATTTTTATGCAGTGTAGTTCACAATTCAATTTATTAATTTCGGGTTCCAGTTCCTCCCAAAATGAAATAGCGATATTTTCCGCTGAAGTAATTTTTCCTAGCATAAATGGAACATCAATATTAAGATTTTTATGGTCAACTTTTTCAATTATTAGCTCTCTCACAATTTTGCTGAGATGTTTGAGATTGATAACAAAACCTATTTTTGGATTTATTTCGCCTTTCACAGTAACAAAAAGCTCATAATTGTGTCCATGCCAATTTGGATTAGAACATTTTCCAAAAACTTCTAAATTTTTTTCGTCCGACCATTCTGAAAGAAATAATCTATGAGCGGCATTGAATCGTTCTCGTCTGGTTAGGTAAATCATGATGCAAAATTACAATTTAAAAGTGTTGGTGTTAAAATTTTAAGAATGTTTATGATTTTGCTCATAAAATTAGGCGTTTCATAAAAAAGTAATTTCTTTGATGTCCATTTCCATTAATTGTTCATCTTTTTGAAGTTGAAGTTTACCCATAGAAGAAACACCAATAATTATAGCCTTAAATTGTGCTGTTGAAGTAGAAAACTTTCTTTCTTTTTGAAATCCTAATAGATTTTTTAAATATGCCTCATTAATAACAGCATGTTGATTCGATTTTAATAGAAAATAATTTCGTTCTAGAATTTCTATAAAATTAGCTAACAAGATATTCAAATCGTATGCTTGTGAAGTAATTAATTGTAAAGAAGTTGCGTTTTTGGTTGTGAAATCGACTTGATTTACATTTAAACCAATACCAATGATGGTATGTTCTATTTTATTGTTTTTCAGTATGTTCTCAATTAAAATTCCTGCTATTTTTTTTTCTTTAATATAAATATCATTAGGCCATTTAATGGAAGTGTTTTTAATACCTAATTGGTTTAAAAAACTAATTAGTGCTAACGCAACAATTTTACTGATTTGAAATTGCTCAACAACAAGTATTTTTGGTGAAATAATTACTGAAAATGTTAAATTTTGACAGGGGTTACTTTCCCAAGAACTTCCCATTTGTCCTCTACCATGTAATTGATTTTTAGCTACAATAGTTGTTCCTTCCGAAACATAAGTAAGCACTTTAATAAGTGATTTTGCGTATTCATTGGTAGAATCAATTTCTTGTAAATGAATTAATTTTTTATCATGGAAAAGGGTATTTAACATCATCCAAAAATAGAGAAATGAGGCAATAAAATAAAGGGTTTAACATTTTTTTTTAAATTGATTTTGTTCAATAGGTTTTCTGTAACTTTGCACACTTAAACTAAAAAGAGTTAATGGCAAAAACAAAAAAAATTGATGATAAGCAACTTCTTATGGATGTTATCATTAAAGGACTTCAAGACAAAAAAGCAGAAAATATATTTTGCATAGATATGCGAAAATTAGAAAATGCAGTATCAGAATATTTTATTATTTGCACAGGAACATCAAGCACACACGTTGCTGCTTTAGGTGGTGCAGTTGAAGAAGAAGTTAGAAAATCCTTAAAAGACAGACCTTGGCATACCGAAGGATATCAAAACGCTGAATGGGTTTTGTTGGATTATGTAAATGTGGTGGTGCATATTTTTCAAGCAGAACAACGAGATTTCTATAATTTAGAAGGATTGTGGGCAGATGCAAAAATCACAAAATTAAAACAAGCATAAATTAATTATTTGATGGAAAAAAAGAAAGAAGAAACAAAAAAGACCTTTAAGCCAAAAATTGGAGGTAATAGTAATAATAATCCAAAAAAACCATTTAGTTTTTATTGGATATATGCTATTGTTGGTATTGCACTTTTATCATTGCAGTTATTAAATTGGAGTGGAGGAGCTTCTGTTATTACAGAAGCTGAATTTGAAGCCATGGTGATGAATAATGATGTGGAAGAAGTTATTGTTGTTAAAAATAAAGGTATAGCAAAAGTTACATTAACAAAAGAGGCTTTAGCGAAAGAAGAACATGCCAGAAAAATTAAAAATAATAGTGTTAATGCATCCAAAAATGGACCTCATTACACATTTGAATTTAACTCATTAGATAATTTTGATAAGGAATTAAAAAAGTGGTCGGAAGAAAAAAATCTTAAATATAAAACAATAACCGAAGAAGATTGGCTCGGAGGAATAATTGGATTTATGTTGCCAATATTGATTATTATTGGAATCTGGATGTTTTTAATGAAAAGAATGTCTGGTGGAGCTGGTCCTGGTGGTCAAATATTTAATATTGGAAAATCAAAAGCACAACTGTTTGATAAAGAAAAAAGCATAAAAGTAACCTTCGATGATGTTGCTGGGTTGGAAGGAGCAAAAGAAGAAGTACAAGAAATAGTAGATTTCTTAAAAAAACCAGAAAAATATACCAACTTAGGAGCAAAAATTCCAAAAGGAGCATTATTAGTTGGCCCTCCTGGTACAGGAAAAACCTTATTAGCAAGAGCAGTAGCTGGAGAAGCTAAAGTACCTTTTTTCTCGCTTTCAGGTTCGGATTTTGTTGAAATGTTTGTTGGTGTTGGAGCTTCAAGGGTAAGAGATTTATTTAAACAAGCTAAAGATAAATCACCTTCCATCATTTTTATTGATGAAATTGATGCTATTGGACGAGCAAGAGGAAAAGGAATGGCTCAAGGAGCAAACGATGAAAGAGAAAACACACTAAATCAATTACTAACAGAAATGGATGGTTTTGGGACTAATACAGGCGTAATTGTTTTAGCAGCAACCAATAGAGCCGATGTATTAGATAGGGCATTAGTTCGTCCAGGTCGTTTTGATAGACAAATTCATGTTGATTTGCCTGAAGTACATGAAAGGGAAGAAATTTTCAAAGTACACTTAAAACCACTAAAAGTTGATGACACGGTTGATCGTATTTTCTTAGCAAAACAAACACCTGGTTTTTCTGGTGCTGATATAGCCAATATTTGTAATGAAGCAGCATTAATTGCCGCTCGTCAAAATAAAAAGCAAATTGATAAACAAGATTTTTTAGATGCTGTTGATAGAGTAATAGGAGGATTAGAAAAGAAAAATAAAATTATTTCTGACCATGAGCGTAAAGCCATTGCTTTTCATGAGGCGGGTCATGCTGCTGTTAGCTGGTTAGTTAAATATGCTTCACCTTTAGTTAAGGTTACTATTATTCCCAGGGGTCGTTCGCTGGGTGCTGCTTGGTATTTGCCAGAAGAAAGACAAATTACCACAACCGAACAGCTAAAAGATGAAATGTGTGCAGCTTTAGGAGGTAGAGCAGCCGAACAGCTTATGTTTGGGAAAATTTCTACAGGTGCATTGAGCGATTTGGAGAAAATAACCAAACAAGCCTATGCAATGATAAGCATTTACGGATTAAGTGAACGATTGGGAAATATTAGTTACTATGATTCATCAGGACAATCTGACTATTCTTTTTCTAAACCTTACTCAGAAAAAACAGCTCAATTAATTGATGAGGAAGTAAGTAAACTTATTGATGAATCTTATCAACGAACACTTGCTATTCTTGAAAAAAACAAAGATAAATTAATATTACTTGCAGAGAAATTGCTAGAAAAAGAAGTTATTTTTAGAGATGATTTAGAAGCAATTTTTGGAAGAAGTGCATTTGAAGCTGAACTAAAAGAAGAAAAGAAAAGCTCAAAGAAAATAGTAAAAACAGTTGTAGTTAGTGAAGATGAAGTTGATGCGACAGATAAAACAACTCCTTTAAATGAAGGAAAACCGATAGACGAATCTACTATTGAAAAAGAAAGTTAATGACTCAAAAGTGGGTGCTAATTCATACAACAAGCAATGCCAATTCGGCTCAAATTGTAAAGGGTGTTTTGGAAAACAATGCAATTAATGTTGTTATAATTAATAAAAAAGATTCGATGCACTTGCATTTAACTAATGCAGTTATTGAATTATATGTTAACCCAAATGATGTTGTTAATGCTAAATACATTATCGAAAAAAACAAATTGAATTAACTAATGCTTCAACGAACCATAACTGGATTTTTTTTCGTATCTATTTTGTTGGCTGCTATTTATTTTGGTGCTTATTCATCGCTTTTTATTTTTATCATTATTGTTTTGTTGGGTATTGATGAGTTTTATTCATTAGTAAAAAAAAGTAAAGAAATTAAGCCAATTGCTTTTTTTGGTACATTTGCAGGGTTAGTTATCTTTCTTTTGTTGGCAATGGCTGCTCAGCAAACTATTCCTTACACTTATACATTTTTTTGCATCCCTTTTGTTTTTATTTTTTTCATTATCGAGTTATACCGAAAAAAGAACCATGCATTTTTAAACATTGCCTACACGCTTTTAGCGATAATTTACGTAGTACTTCCATTTGCAATGTTGTATCACATAGGGTTTTATAATGGAAATAAATTTACAGATACCTTTAATTATCAGATTATTATAGGTTTTTTTCTGATACTTTGGGCTAATGATACTGGAGCATATTTAGCTGGTAGGTTTTTTGGAAAACACAAACTCTTTGAACGAATTTCTCCAAAAAAAACATGGGAAGGAAGTATTGGCGGAGGTTTATTTGCTCTTCTTTGGGCTTATTTAATTAGTTTGTTTTTTGATGATTTAGCTCTAAACCAATGGTTCATACTTGCCAGTATTACCGTAATTTTTGGTGGATTAGGTGATTTAGTAGAATCAATGCACAAACGCAACCTAACTATCAAAGATTCTGGAAAATTGCTTCCTGGTCATGGTGGAATTTTAGATCGGTTTGATGGTTTGTTTTTGGCTGTTCCTTTTATTTATACTTATTTACAATTTATTTCCAAATAGAGGTCTATCTATAATATCCGATTTGGCTTTTTACTTTCAGCAGCATTTCTTATCTTGTTGAATAGGTGACATTTTTCACTTCCATAACTACAAATATACCCAACAGTCTCCTTGCAAAGGTTTTAATTGTTTTTGAAATTTTTACACTCATGAATATGTTTACAAGTATATCTGTTTCACTGTATTAACTTTACGATAACCCCATAATGTGAAAACAAGTTATCGCTTCCGTTCAACACAGGTTTTAAAGTAATATTTTGGCAACTCTATGCTTATTTTCGCAAAATCAATGGTTATGCTGGTAAATTCTTGGGTTATTTTTTTGTCTT
>PCUH01000088.1 GCA_002770955.1 Flavobacteriales bacterium CG18_big_fil_WC_8_21_14_2_50_32_9
AGAGTCTTAATCATTTTAAGATTCTTAAAATAAGTTAACTTCTTCTTTTCCTTTCTTATCTTTACCAACTGAAATTTCTAACAATTTATGGTTGAGGATACTTTTTTTGTTGATGTAATATTGCCCTTACCTGTCCCAAATTTTTTTACGTACAGAGTTCCACTAGCGTTGAACAAGCAACTAATGATTGGGCAACGTGTAATTGTTCCGTTTGGAAAAGGAGGGAAATTATATACAGCTCTTATAAAAAAAATTCACAATCAACCACCCAAAGAATATGAATCGAAATACATTGATGCACTCTTAGATGATAGACCCATTGTAAATAATTTTCAACTCAAATTATGGGATTGGATTGCTGAATATTACATGGCTAATCCAGGAGATGTTTTTAATGCAGCCTTGCCCGGAGCATTAAAGTTGGCTGGAGAAACCAAATTGGTGTTGTATCCCGATAAAAAAATAGATTATTCAACATTATCCGATAAAGAATACCTTATTGTAGAGGCTCTTGAAGTCAGAAACACACTAACATTGCTCGAAGTTTCAGAAGTATTGAGTGTTAAAAATGTGCATACATTCATTCAATCGCTCATTCAAAAGCAAGTAATTGTGGTTTATGAAGAAGTGAAAGATAAGTTTAAACCCAAAATGGTTGCATACCTTAAACTTACTGCTTTTGCAGCCAAGGAAGAAAATTTAAAGCTTCTATTCGATGAGGTTTCCAACTCAAAAAAACAACTCAGTGCGTTGATGGCTTTTGTACAACTTTCTAATCGATACCAAAAAAATCAACAACCTGTAGAAAAAATAGTGCTACAAAAAACAGCCAATGTGAGTGCTGCTATCATTAACAAATTAGTTGAAAAAGGCATTTTTGAAGTGTACGAACAGCAAAAAAACAGGTTTGATGATTATGCTAATGCCTTAATTACAGATGCAACACTCAACGAACATCAGCAACAAGCATTTACAGCAATAAAACAAAAATTTGAGACTAAAGATGTGGTTTTACTGCACGGTGTTACGGGTTCAGGGAAAACAGAAATTTACATTAAACTAATAAAAGAAGCACTAGAAAAAGGTGAACAAGTGTTGTATTTGTTGCCCGAAATAGCCTTAACCACCCAACTTATTGTGCGTTTGCAAAAAGTTTTTGGCGACACAATTGGTGTTTATCATTCTAAATTCAACGAAAACGAACGGGTGGAAGTTTGGAACGAAGTATTGAATTTCAATGAAAATTTAGCACAAAAAACACCTCAACGCTTTCAAATTGTGATGGGGGCAAGGTCATCTATGTATTTGCCATTTAGCAAGTTGGGATTAATAATTATTGATGAAGAACATGAAAATACGTTTAAACAATTCGATCCCGCACCACGCTATCATGCTAGAGATACATCTATTGTATTAGCCAATTTTCATCAAGCAAAAGTTTTGTTAGGTTCAGCAACACCAGCCATAGAAACCTATTGGAACGCTCAGCAAGGAAAATATGGATTGGTAACCTTAACCGAGCGACATGGAGGTGTGCTATTGCCCGAAATTTTGTGTGCCGATATTAAAGAAGCAACACGTAAAAAATTAATGAAACAACATTTTTCTCCATTGCTTATTGAAGCAATGGAAGAGGCTTTTAAAAACAAAGAACAAGTAATTTTGTTTCAAAACAGAAGAGGTTATGCTCCTTTCATGATTTGTGAGGATTGTGGGCATGTGCCGCAATGCAACCATTGTGATGTTTCGTTAACCTATCATAAATATACCCATTTATTAAAATGTCATTATTGTGGGGCATCAAAAAAAATGCCTTCCACTTGCCCGGCTTGTGGAAGTGCCAGAATAACCTTAAAAGGCTTCGGAACAGAGCAAATAGAAGAGGAATTAGCTATTTATTTTCCAACTATTCGTGTGGCAAGAATGGATGCCGATACTACCCGAACTAAAAATGCATATCACAAGCTTATTATTGAATTTGAAGATAGAAATATAGACGTGTTGGTTGGAACACAAATGGTTACGAAAGGATTGGATTTTAATAATGTATCGTTGGTTGGTGTGCTAAATGCAGATACAATGCTCAATTTTCCCGATTTTCGTTCTTTTGAGCGGTCTTTTCAACTCATGAGCCAAGTGAGTGGAAGAGCTGGAAGAACGAAACGTGGCAAAGTAATTATTCAAACCTACGAACCTTATCACCCCATAATTAGGCAGGTTATTGACACCGATTTTATAGGAATGTATAATGATGAACTGGTGCAACGCAAAAAATTTGCTTACCCTCCGTTTTTTAGGTTAATTCACTTTTCACTTTCGCATAAAGATAAAAATATATTGAATGCTGGTGCAGATGAATTTTCAACCGCACTCAAGCAAAGTTTTGGCAATCGGTTGTTAGGTCCAGATTTCCCTTCCATTTCGAGAATTAAAAACAAATACCATAAAAATTGCCTGTTGAAGGTAGAAAGAAACCTATCCATTTCAAAAACAAGAACACTTATTTTAGCAGCAAAAAATCAATTTGAAGCGTTTAGCAAGTATAAATCGGTGAGAATTAGTATAGATGTGGATGTGATGTGAATGGTGCGTAAATTGTTCATAAAAAGACATTTTTAAATCAATTAAAACTGTTACTTTTGGTGTTCAATTTGAAAAATTATAAATTATGAATATTCACGAGTATCAAGGTAAGTTATTACTTAAAAAATATGGCGTAGCCATTCAAGAAGGTGTTGTTGCCGACACGCCAGAACAAGCTGTTGAAGCAGCTAAAGAAGTAAATCGTTTAACGGGTTCAGAATGGTTTGTTGTAAAAGCACAAATTCATGCTGGAGGCAGAGGTAAAGGTGTGATAACCGAAACAGGTTCTCATGGGGTGGTTTTAGCAAAAGGATTAGATAAAGTTCAGGATATTGCAAAAGGAATCTTAGGAGGTCATTTGGTTACCAAACAAACAAAAGCAGGAGGTAAAAAAGTAAGCAAAGTGTTAATTGCACAAGATGTTTATTACCCTGGCGAATCAGAACCGTCTGAATTTTATATGTCTGTTTTGTTGAATAGAGAAACAAGTAGAAATATCATTATGTATTCTACAGAAGGAGGGATGGATATAGAAACAGTTGCTGAAAAAACACCTCATTTAATTTTTAAAGAAGAAATTAATCCAACCGTTGGTTTGCAAGGTTTTCAAGCCAGACGAATAGCTTTCAATTTAGGATTATCAGGAGAAGCATTTAAGCAAATGACAAAATTTGTTTTTGCATTATATGCCGCTTACGAAGGTATTGATGCTTCTATGTTTGAAATTAATCCAGTATTAAAAACTTCAGATAATAAAATTATTGCAGTTGATTCTAAAGTAAGTTTGGATGAAAGTGGTTTATTTCGTCATAAAGATATTATTGAAATGAGAGATATATCTGAAGAAGACCCTATTGAAGTTGAAGCAAAAGCAGCAGGTTTAAATTATGTTAATTTAGATGGAAATGTAGGTTGTATGGTAAATGGAGCTGGTTTGGCAATGGCAACTATGGATATAATTAAACTTTCTGGAGGAGAACCAGCAAATTTCCTTGATGTTGGAGGTACTGCTGATGCAGAAAGAGTGGAGAAAGCATTTAGAATGATTTTGAAAGATGAAAAAGTAGAAGCTATTTTAGTAAATATTTTTGGTGGTATTGTGCGTTGCGATAGAGTTGCTCAAGGTGTTGTTGACGCTTATAAAAATATTGGAGATATTAACGTGCCAATTATTGTTCGTTTACAAGGAACGAATGCCATAGAAGCTAAAAAACTAATTGATGATTCAGGACTTAAAGTACATTCAGCAGTATTGTTGAAAGAGGCAGCACAAAAAGTAAAAGAAGTGTTGGCTTAATTAGAGTCTGCCTGTTAAAGTCCAACTTCTTCGTTATTCTGGTTTAAAGATTGAGAATAACGAAGAAATCGGACATTCTGAATCAAACTCTACCCTTCAACCACAACACCCATATTACAAAACTTATCAATCCGTTTGTTCACCAATTTCTCTTTATCCATTTCCATTAATTTAGGTAAATGCTTTAAAATTTCTTTTTTTACAATTTCAAAAGTTTCATTTGGATAGGCGTGAGCTCCACCACAAGGTTCTTTTATTACACCATCTACCAATTTATTTTCTAACATATCGGTTGAAGTAAGTTTTAAGGCAGCAGCGGCTTGCTCTTTAAAATCCCAACTTCTCCATAAAATAGAAGAACAAGATTCTGGTGAAATTACAGAATACCAAGTGTTTTCTAACATTAATACTTTATCCCCAATAGCAATTCCCAAAGCACCTCCAGAGGCACCTTCACCAATAATAATTGCAATAATTGGAACAGTTAATTGAGCCATTTCAAATAAATTTCTAGCTATTGCTTCTCCTTGCCCTCTTTCTTCGGCTTCTAAACCAGGAAAAGCACCAGGGGTGTCAATTAAACAAATTACTGGCTTATTGAATTTTTCAGCCATTTTCATTAATCGAAGTGCTTTTCTGTACCCTTCAGGATTAGGCATTCCAAAATTTCTGTACTGACGCATTTTGGTGTTTATTCCCTTTTGTTGCCCAATAAACATTACTGATTGACCATCAATAAACCCAAAACCACCAACCATTGCTTTGTCGTCCTTAACAGTTCTGTCTCCATGCAATTCCAAAAAGGTATTATCGGAAATATGTTTGATATAAGCCAACGTATAAGGTCTGTCTGGATGACGAGAAACTTGAACGCGTTGCCAAGGAGTTAGATTACTGTAAATTTCCTTACGAGTTTCTTTGATTTTTTTCTCAATTTCTTTGATTATTTTAGAAGTATCAACGCCTTTTTCTTCTTGAAGTTTTATGTGTTCGGCAAGTTGCTCTTCTAAAATTTGTATGGGTTCTTCAAAATCTAAATATACTGACATAGTTCTCTATTTTTATATAAAATAAGATGTCAAATTTACTAAATTGTATAAACAGTAAAGGTTTTAAATTAAACTTAATTATAAAATTATCGATAACCTATTTTTCAAAAATGCCATACACAGCAGAACCACTTCCTGTCATGGAAGCATAAATAGCACCTTCTTCATAAAATCTTAATTTCAATTGTTCAATTTCAGGGTAATTTAAAAATATGGAAGACTCAAAATCATTTTTAATTGATTTTTTCCATGAATTTATCGGCTGATTGATAATTTCTTTTAATTGTAATTTTGATTTAAAAGGGATAACGCCACTGTATGCTTCAGCTGTTCCTATGTGAATACTTGGGTACTCAATTTTTATTTTATAATTAGAAAGATTTAAGTTTATATCTTCAAATTCATCCCCTTTTCCAAAGGCAAAAACAGGTTTGTTTTTAATAAAAAAAGCACAATCACTGCCTATTTTTCTAGCATATTCAATAAGTATGTCATCTGATAAATTTAATTTGAATAAGTTATTCAGTAATTTAAGTGTAAAAGCAGCATCAGCAGAACCGCCTCCTAAACCAGCTCCAATTGGAATAACTTTATGAAGATGAATGGCAACAGTTGGTATAGCGTATTCCTTTTTTAATAAGTTATAGGCTTTTAAACAAAGGTTAGAAGTTGCTTCTCCTGGAATGGAAATTCCAGAACTTGAAAATTGAGTAATTGATTTATCTTTCAATTCTATGATTTCTAAAATATCTACTAAATCAAAAATTGGATAAAAAATACTTTCAATAGTATGAAAACCGTCTTTTCTTTTTTCAACAATATTTAACCCAATATTTATTTTAGCATTTGGAAAAGCTATCATAGTTATTAAATGAAATTAAAAAAGCGGTTAACTAAACTCAGTTAACCGCTTTTTTAATGTGTGATTTTATTTTATCTATT
>PCUH01000131.1:0-4343 GCA_002770955.1 Flavobacteriales bacterium CG18_big_fil_WC_8_21_14_2_50_32_9
TACGTGGAGCTTGGGATAAAGTAAGAGATAGTGCCGTATTGAAGTTTTTTGTAGTAGCTGTAACAGCTTACGGTATGGCTACATTTGAAGGGCCTATGCTTTCATTAAAAAGTGTAAATGCGATAAGTCATTATACCGATTGGACTGTCGGACACGTTCATATAGGAGCATTAGGTTGGAATGGGTTTTTAACTTTTGGAATGATGTATTGGCTAATTCCCAGAATGTTTAACACTAAACTGTATTCTGAAAAACTAGCAAATGTTCATTTTTGGATAGGTACTATTGGAATTTTAGTGTATGCTGTACCTCTTTATTTTGCAGGATTTACACAATATTTAATGTGGCAAGAATTTACACCAGATGGATTTTTAGCATACCCAAACTTTTTAGAAACAGTTTCCCAAATTATTCCTATGTATGTAACAAGAAGTATTGGAGGTACATTGTATTTGATAGGTGCACTTGTGATGTTTTACAATATTGTGAAAACAATTAAGGCAGGAGATTTTATTGCCAACGAAGCAGCAGAAGCTCCAGCTCTGGAAAAAACTTTTATACCAAAATTAGGAGAATATTGGCATAGACCTATTGAAAGAAAACCGATACAATTGTTAATCTTTGCTTTAATAGTTATTTTAATTGGAGGAGCTGTTGAGATGGTACCTACCTTCCTAGTGAAATCAAATGTGCCAACTATTGAAGCGGTAAAACCATACACACCTCTTGAATTACAAGGTAGGGATATTTACATCAAAGAAGGGTGTTATAATTGCCATTCTCAAATGATTAGACCTTTCAGACATGAGGTTGAACGCTATGGAGATTATTCAAAGTCAGGCGAATTTGTGTATGATCATCCATTCCAATGGGGATCAAAAAGAACAGGACCTGATTTGGCACGTGAAGGCTCAAAAAAATTAAGAAAATCTTATTCTTGGCACTTTAACCACATGGAAAACCCACAAAGTATGTCTCCAGGTTCTATTATGCCAAATTATCCGTGGTTGCTCAAAAAGGACATTGACATTGAAAGTACACCTGCTAAAATTAGAGCAATGCAAACACTTGGAGTTCCTTATGAAGAAGGATATGATGCTAAAGCCATTGATGAGTTGAAAGCTCAAGCAATTGAAATTGAGACCAAGCTAAAAGAAGAAGGAATAAAACACGCTGATGCAAACAAAGAAATTATTGCTCTTATAGCTTATTTACAACGACTTGGAACAGACGTAGAGAAATGATGAATGTAGCAGTAGTAATATAACAATGTAGCAATTTGAAGAATAAATGTTAAATAATCACTAATATCTAACCTCTAATCACTTTTAACTTAAGAAAAGATGCTGAAATTTATTAAACATAATATGGAATCAATAATTGGAATAGAAATATATCCTATTATTTCCCTAGTTCTATTTTTCTCTTTTTTTGTAGGATTACTTATATGGGTAGCACGAACAAAAAAAGAGTATATTAATCATTTAGAAAACCTTCCTTTGGAAGATTAAGCAAACAGTATAAAACAATAAAATATTACTTATGACAACTAATGATGAAAAAACGAAATTAATAGCAGGTCTTGATGATAATGCTTTAGATCATGATTATGATGGAATAATTGAGTTAGACAATGCACTGCCACCATGGTGGTTGTATCTGTTTTATGGTACTATAATTTTCGCCATTTTTTATGCCATAAATTTTTTTGGAATGGGTGCTTATAAACAACAAGATGAGTTGAATGAACAATATGCTATTGCCCAAAAATCAATCGAAAAATACAAAAAGGAACATGGAAGTTCTGTAGATGAAAACTCTGTAGTATTAATTACTGATGCACAGAAAATTGCTGATGGAAAAGTGATTTATGAAAAAAATTGTGTTGCTTGTCATGCTCCAAATGGAGGAGGAGGAGTAGGGCCTAACTTTACTGATAATTATTGGATACATGGAAATTCTATAAATGATGTATTTAAAACTATTAAATATGGTGTTCCTGAAAAAGGAATGATACCATGGGAATCACAACTTAATCCTGAGCAAATTCAAAATGTATCGAGTTTTATCTTAACAGAATTTAAAAATAAAAATGTGGAGGGAGGTAAAGAACCTCAAGGGGATAAAATTGAATAGTAAAAAATTCAGATTATAGTTAGTGAGAGTGAATTAGAGATTGTATTATGATAGAGCAAGGTATAAATAAAGATGATGATTCATTTAGAGATATAATATCTACAGTTGATGAAGATGGAAGAAGAAAATGGGTGTTCCCAAAAAAGCCTAAAGGAAAATTAACGAATTACAGAAACTATTTAAGTTATTTTTTATTGGCAATCTTATTCTTAAATCCTTGGATTAAAATTGATGGAGAACCAATCCTGATGTTTAACATCCTTACCCGAAAATTTGTATTGTTAGGGCAAGTTTTTTGGCCACAAGATTTTTATTTGTTTGCTCTAATAATGATAACTTTAGTTATATTTATTGTGCTTTTTACCACCATTTATGGACGTGTTTTTTGTGGTTGGATTTGTCCGCAAACTATATTTATGGAACACGTTTTTCGTAAAATTGAGTATATGATAGATGGAGATTATAAACATCAAATTCAATTAAAAAAACAACCATGGAATTTAGAGAAAATCACAAAAAGGGGAGCTAAGTATAGTATTTTCTACTTAATTTCTTTACTTATTTCTCATACATTTTTAGCCTATATAATTGGTTCAGACGAGCTAATTAAAATACAAAAATCACCTGTTCAAGAACACTTGGTTGGATTTATTTCAATAATTATATTTAGCTGGGTTTTCTTTTTTGTGTTTGCATGGTTCAGAGAACAAGTTTGTTTAATTGTTTGTCCTTATGGTAGATTACAAGGAGTGATGTTGGATAGAAACTCTTTAGTTGTAGCTTATGATTATATTAGAGGAGAAAGTAGAGCTAAATATAAAAAAAACGAAGATAGGAAAAAAGAGAACAAAGGCGATTGTATCGATTGTAATCAATGTGTAGATGTTTGTCCAACAGGAATTGATATTCGACATGGCACTCAATTAGAATGTATCAATTGTACAGCGTGTATCGATGCTTGCGATTTTATGATGGAAAAGACCAACCAACCAAAGGGCTTAATTCGTATAGATTCCGAGAATGCAATTGCCGAAAGTAAACCCAACAAATTTTCAACTCGTTCAAAAGCTTATACAGCTGTTTTGCTATTATTGGTGATGTTAATTGTTTATTTATTTACACTAAGAGGAAGCATGGAAGCGACTATTTTACGTACTCCAGGCACACTTTTTCAAGAACAAGAAAATGGAATGATTAGTAATTTATACAATGTGAAAGCGGTAAATAAATCCAATAAAGAATTAAAACTTACTTTTGAAGTCATGAATTTGGGTGGAACAATAAAAATGGTAGGTTCAGACACACTCTTTTTACCAAAAGGAGAAAGTAGGCAGCAGGCTTTCTTTGTGAATATTTCAAAAGATAAGTTGTTTGCTCGAAGTACAAAAATTAAAATTGGTATTTTTAGTGATGGTGTATTGTTGCACGAAAATAAAACAACTTTTTCAGGACCAGAAGAATGAAATTATTGTGTGAATTACATTCAACTTCTAACTTTTAATTTCTAAACGATAAACTTAATGAAACTAAACTGGGGAACAGGCATAGCAATATTTATTGGGCTGTTTATCATAACTATGGTAGGTATGGTTTTTAAGGCAGGACAACAAAGTCACGAGTTAGTTACAACCGATTATTATGCAAAAGAGCTCGATTTTCAACATTTATTAGAAAAAGAAAAATTAACTTTTGCTACTTTTAAACAACCTATTTTGGCAAAATTTGTTGATGAACAGTTTCAGCTTATTTTTCCTGAAGAAGTTGGAGAGCAACCTATCTCTGGAAGCATTTATTTTTTTAAGGCATCTAGCGAAAAGGAAGATCAAACCATTTTAATTAATACAAAAAATAGAACACAATTTTTTAATGTCAAAGATTTCTCCAAAGGAAAATATACCTTAAAAATTGATTGGAAAGTTGCTGAAAATGAGTATTACAGCGAAATTGAAGTAGTTTTCCCATAAGCCTTTACACATGGAAAATTATTCGATAGCTTTTTTTATAGGATTGCTCGGAAGTTTACACTGTGTAGGAATGTGTGGACCAATAGCTTTTGCGTTGCCTCTTAAAAGTGCCACCAACGCATATAAAATACTTGGAGCACTCATCTATAATTTTGGCAGAATTGTTACTTATGCTTCATTGGGCTTGGTATTTGGTTTTTTTGGACAAGGAATTAAAGTAGCCTCATCGCAACAATTTTTATC
>PCUH01000131.1:4355-5233 GCA_002770955.1 Flavobacteriales bacterium CG18_big_fil_WC_8_21_14_2_50_32_9
AGTAATCCTTATTTTGAGTGTTTTTTTACCATACCAATGGTTGAGTAACATTCATCCAACAGGCATCATTACCTCATACATTGGAAAAATTAAACAACAATTGGGGCTACTTTTTCAATCTTCGAAACCATCCAATTTATTTTTGATAGGATTATTAAATGGGTTTTTACCGTGCGGATTAGTTTATGTAGCGATAGGCGGTTCAATAGCATCAGGAAATTTAATCAATGGAGCATTGTTTATGTTTTTTTTTGGATTAGGAACGCTGCCTTTGATGTTTTTAGCTGTTCAGTTGGCTAATTTTATAAGTGTTGCCTTTCGAAATAAAATCAGAAAATTCTTTCCAATTTTAATTATCATTATTGGCGTGCTGTTTATCCTCAGAGGCTTGAATTTAAACATTCCCTATATTAGCCCAAAAATTAATGTAGAACGTCCTTTTGTTCAGGATTGTTAAAGATATAAAACATTAATAATAAGCTAAAACTGCCATTATTTAAATAGAATTACTACATTTGGGATGAAAATATAATGCAGATAAACGTACTAGTACGTTTATCTGGTTGTTGGCAAACATAAACCATTTATAAACTAACAGCTACTGTTTATATATTGTACATAAATTAAGATGTAATTATTTATCTTCATCATAATATAATTAATAAAACTCCATTATCATGAAAAACCCTTCTAGCCTCTTAACAATTATCATAATATTTATCTTCTCAACAAATATTGTTGGACAATCTTTTGAAAGAACCTATAAAGCAGATAGTTTAATATTTCCTTGTCATGTTTCAAATCATAGTTATGGTGTAAATGTCAAAAAAGTATCTAACGGATTTGTTTTCCTCTCAAATGAGACTAATGGTTCTACA
>PCUH01000131.1:5662-5874 GCA_002770955.1 Flavobacteriales bacterium CG18_big_fil_WC_8_21_14_2_50_32_9
GGGGTGAACGCCGACGCCGGCAAAAAGAGCCGGGTGTTTTTGAGCGATCTCGACGGCTTTGGCGCTGGTTTCCAGATCGGCGCCGACCACAATCATTTTTTCGACCCCGGCCTTAACGCAATGATCAGCCACTTCTTTCCAGTCCTCGGTAAACGCGCCAAAATTTAAGTGACAATGGGTATCGATGTACATATTAGTATTATAATCTGGTT
>PCUH01000315.1:0-1163 GCA_002770955.1 Flavobacteriales bacterium CG18_big_fil_WC_8_21_14_2_50_32_9
TAGTACACCCAACTGGGGCAACAACTACTTTTTGACCTTCAGCCACATTTGGAGCTCCGCAAACAATAGTTAACAAAGGCTCATTTTCGTTAATTTTTACTTTAGTAACACTCAATCTATCCGCATCAGGATGTTTTTCTTTGGCAACAACTTCTCCTATCACCAATCCTTTTAACCCACCTTTAATACTCTCTGTTGTTTCATAACCCTCTACTTCCAACCCACAATTGGTTAAAAGTTCCGAAAGTTGCTCAATAGAAAGATGGTCTATATCTATATAATCTTTAAGCCAATTGTAAGAAATTTTCATGTGTTTATTTTATTGTTTTTTGGTCACATGTAACTCCCAAGATAATCATTCTCATGCGTGAGAAAATTTTTACTCATGGTCGTTTCATCTGTAATTATTTTTGAGCGTCAAAGATAATTATTTTTATAGCAGAAATTTGAATTAAGTGAAGGTCTCTTCTTCTTGCTTTTTAAACTCTTCTGATAAATTACCTAAAATTATAAAAAAAATGTATTTTTGCTTCATAATAAAGCAGTTATATAAAAACTTCCATCCTATAAAACTTGTGAAGAAAGTCAAATTCATATTTATATTTTTAATGTTAGCCGCTTTTTGCAACATTGGATATGCTCAAAACAAAACCATAGCCTTAAATGTTAAAAATTTTGACAAAGCAGATAAAGCAGATTTAGATAAGGCAGAAGATTTCTATCTTCAAGAACATTATCCCTTAGCTCTTCCCATTTATGAAGAATTAATTGAAAAATATCCTAACGAAACCTATCTTCAATATCGTTTAGGAATGTGCTATTTAAAAAAACAAGATGAGTATGACAAAGCCGTACAATATTTAAAACCAATAGCTGAAAGCGACCCTGATGCAGCTGATATAAAATATTTTTTAGGAATAGCCTACCATTTAACCTATCAATTTGATGAAGCTATTAAAGTGTTTAATGAATACCTCAATCAAAAAATTGATAAAAGTCAACAACAAATTACAGCACGATTAATTGAAAACTGCATGAATGCTAAAGCATTGGTAGCAATCCCTACAGAAGCGACTATAACTAACCTAGGAGCCCCGATAAACTCAGAAGCTTCAGAATATGTTCCTGTAATTTCTTCTGACGAACAAACCATGTTATTTACC
>PCUH01000315.1:1184-5656 GCA_002770955.1 Flavobacteriales bacterium CG18_big_fil_WC_8_21_14_2_50_32_9
GGTGGTTTTGAAGATATTTTTATTGCTGAAAAATCTGCTAATGGAGAATGGAAAACCCCTCAACCATTGGGCGATAATATTAATGGATATAATCATGATGCATGCATTGCTCTTTCTCCTGACGGTCAAATCCTTTTTATTTATAAAGACAGTAAAGATAAAAAAGGTGAGATTTATTATAGCAACTTAGAAGGAAATGATTGGAGTGATCCTAAGCCTCTTTTGGGAGAGGTAAACACCAGTCATTGGGAAGGAAGTGTTTCGTTATCCGCTGATGGAAAAACACTCTATTTTACTAGCGATAAGCCCGCTGGATTTGGAGGTAGAGATATTTATAAAGCAACTTTAATCAATGATAGTATTTGGGGAAATATAGAAAACTTGGGTCCAACTATCAACACTCCTTATAATGATGACGCTCCTTTTATCCATCCTGATGGCAGAACTTTGGTTTTTAGTTCTGAGGGTCATAATAGCATGGGAGGTTATGATATTTTCCACACCCAACTTCAACTAGACGGAACATGGTTGCCGCCAACAAATATTGGATTTCCAATTAATAGCCCTGATAGAGATACTTATTATGTATTGTCTGCCGATGGAAAGACAGGTTATTTTTCTTCTGGAAGACCTGGTGGCTATGGTTTACAAGATATTTATAGTGTAATGCCTGGACTAGTGGGTTTTGTTCCAACCATTGCGGTTGTTAAAGGAATTATAACCCTTAATAACGAACCTGCAGAAGCAGAAATAATAGTAAATATACAAAATACAGACATAACTCATAGTAAACTAAAATCGAATTCTGTTACAGGAGAATATCTAACTAATTTGTCTAAAGGAGAAATTTATGAGTTAATTTATAAATTAAAGGATGTTGATTTTTTAAAATTAAAAGGAGATTCTTTTGTTATGGAATTATTGGTGATTGAAAATACCGATGATTTTATTGAAATAAATAAAAACATTGCTTTTTACACTACCGATTTTGAATCTGAAAAACTTATTGAAGAAGAAGTTGAAGAAGAAAATATAGAAGAAATTTATGGGGATAAAAGTATGGAGGGCTTAGTTTTTAAGGTACAAATAGCTGCTTACAATATGCCCGAAAATTATAGTTATGACAGATTGAAAGGCTTGGGAGATGTTGAAAAAAACTTGCTGGATGATGGTATTACACGATTTACTATTGGAGGAGATTTTAATACCTTGAATTTAGCCAATGAGCATAGAGACAAAGTAGTAGCAAGAGGACAGGATGATGCTTTTGTAACCGCTATTTATAAAGGAAAAAGAGTATATTTAGAAGAACTTATCGAGCAAGGAATTTTGAAGGAATAAATGTATGTTAGATTGCTTACCTAAATCAATTTGATTGCCCCAAACCCTAAAGGGAGCAAATTGATTTAAATATTTACTTATCGTAAACCCTTTTTAACCAATGAGGCAACACAAAAATTCCTATAAAAAGATAAGGATAATAACTAATTAACCTCCATAAAACTGCCAGCAACCCGGCCAAACCGATAGGAATAAAATCCTTTAAAAATCCATTAAAAGCAAATTCTGCAATGCCTGCTCCACCGGGTGTAGGACTAATCAACATAATTACCCACATTACCAATTGTCGTCCGTAAATTAATAAATGATCATCTACGGAAACAAAAGCCAAGATAAGAAAATTAACGACCCAAAAACGAGCTGTCCATGCAAAAAAGGTGGCTACAAAAGCTTTTATCCAAAACCAAATCGATTCTTGTTTCATTTCCACAGATGTTTCAATAATATCATCTCCAACCTTAATAGCACTGTATCTCCACTTTTTCAAAAATTTTATTTTAAACACATTCAAAATTATTGCCTTAAATCCTTTTGGGTTCAACAAAATTCCATAGGTAATAACGCTTAAAAGCAAAAACATAAAGCCATACCCTATCCAAAAAATACCTTCTGTAGAAAAGGTTATTCCGAATATTTTCTTTTGCAACTCTACTGGAAATAAATTTGAAGTGCCAATAAAAATAAGTACTAACGGAACGGTAAGGACATAAAAAAGTTCATCAAAAAATGCAGTTATCATCACAATAGCGGTACTTTTTCCTGCACTAACTCCTTCTTTATTAATTATATAAAGAGCTGCTCCTGTTCCACCAACTACTGAAGGAGTAACCGCAGAAACAAACTCCCAAAGCATAATCACATCAAAACTATTTCGCCAACTTATTTTATTATGCGTAAGTACTCTAATTCGATACATGTAACCTACATCTCTGCAAGCCATCATTAATAAGGCTACAAACATCCAAAAGAAAAACCCAAGATTCCAATCGATGTTTTGAAATTCATTCCAATCCGTATTTTTCCATAGTAAATAAACCGATACCAACAATCCAATAACTATTGGTATCGCAATTTTTTTTGCGGTAAATAAATTGGTTACTTTGCTACTATTTTCTGTCATTAATTTACGGATTCAAAAAAATGAAAAAAATTTACTATCTATCCACATGCTCAACGTGTAAAAAAATTATTCAAGACCTTAATTTGAGTAATGATTTTGAATTTCAAGATATCAAAACTACAAAAATAACTGATGTACAACTGCAAGAAATGGCAAAATTGAGCGGTTCTTATGAAAGTTTATTTAGCAGAAGAGCTATTAAGTACAAAACATTAGGGTTAAAAGACAAACCGTTATCTGAAAATGACATCAAAAAATTAATCTTAGAAGAATATACTTTTTTAAAACGACCTGTTATCATAATTGACAATGCTATTTTTATAGGCAATTCAGCTAAAACGGTTGAAGCCACTAAACAACTTTTATGAGTAGCAACCTAAAACCTCATTTAGCTCTTTTTGGTGCTAATCTCATCTATGGTGCTAATTATTCCATAGCCAAAGATGTGATGCCTAATTTTATACACCCTTTTGGGTTGGTTTTGTGTAGGGTAATTGGTGCTGTTGTATTGTTTTGGTTCATCTATGCTTTTTCTTATGAGAAAGTAGCGAAAAAAGACTTTCTGCTGTTGGGTTTGTGCGGACTGTTTGGAGTAGCTGCCAATCAGTTAATGTTCTTATACGGATTAGACAACACCACTCCCATTAATGCAGGAATTATTATGGTTTCCAATCCTATTATGGTGTTAATTGCTTCTGCTATCATCTTAAAAAATAAAATTACAATAACTAAAGTTTCGGGGATTGCTTTGGGGATAATTGGGGCATTGCTGCTCTTGTTGTTTAAAGGAAATTTTTCTTTTGGTTCGGAAAATTTAAAAGGAGATATTTTCATCTTTTTAAATGCCATGTCGTATGGAATTTATTTGGTTATCGCTGTTCCGCTAATGCGAAAATACAAACCTATAACAGTAATGTCTTGGGTTTTTGCTTTTGGATTAATTATGGTTTTTCCATTTGGTTTTGAAGAATTTAAGCAAATTGAATGGGTCTCTTTTACACCCATCATTTGGTGGAAATTTATATTTATTGTTGTGGCTACTACTTTTTTAGCCTATTTATTTAATATTTACGGACTGAAAAGACTTTCTCCATCAATAGTTTCTACTTATATTTACCTTCAGCCATTATTGGCAACATTAATTGCCATTTGGGTAGGAAAAGACAGTTTGGATATGATTAAAATTAGTGCAGCTTTGTTTATTTTTACAGGCGTTTATTTGGTGAGTAAAACGAAAAGAAAGGTGAATGGTGAATGGTGAAGTTAGTGTATCAGTGGCAAAAAACGCTGTGTCCTCTGTGTCTCTGTGGTAGAAAAAAGTGTGCATGTAAACGTATAAACTTGAAACTAAATTAGAATGAATTCAATATTAATAATATATACTGGCGGTACCATAGGAATGGTTCAGGATAAAATTACAGGGGCATTGGTGTCTTTTAATTTTGATGCTTTATTGCATGAAATTCCTGAGCTAAAAAAAATTAACGCTACGATAAACACCATTTCTTTTGAGCACCCCATAGATTCATCAGACATTAATCCGCAACATTGGATAAAGCTATGCAAGATTATTGAAGAAAACTATAATACCTATGATGGTTTTGTAGTGTTACATGGTTCAGATACCATGGCTTATACTGCTTCTGCATTAAGTTTTATGACAGAAAATCTTACCAAACCTATTATCCTTACGGGTTCTCAATTACCTATTGGAGCGGTAAGAACAGATGCTAAAGAAAATTTGCTTTCGGCTATAGAAATTGCTGCTTCCAAATTTAACGGAAAAATGTTAGTGCCTGAAGTGGCTATTTATTTTGAATACAATTTATACCGAGGAAACCGATCTACAAAAGTAAGTGCCGAGCAATTTGAAGCATTTCAATCGCCCAACTACCCTTTTTTAGCAGAGGCTGGAGTAAACCTAAAGTTTAACTCACAACATCTTTTACAACCTGATTTTGATGCTCCCACACAGTTTCATTATGAGCTGGATACCAATATCGCTACTTTA
>PCUH01000315.1:5785-5989 GCA_002770955.1 Flavobacteriales bacterium CG18_big_fil_WC_8_21_14_2_50_32_9
CAAAAAGCCATCAAAAAAGACGTGTTGGTAGTAAACATTTCGCAATGCATTAGTGGAAGCGTAGAGCAAGGCAAGTACGAAACAAGCTCAGCTCTTAAAAGAATTGGTATTGTAGGTGGCAAAGACTTAACTTTTGAAGCAACTATTACCAAGTTAATGTATTTGCTAGGCAAAAATCTGCCACTCGATGAAACAAAATCATTC
>PCUH01000168.1 GCA_002770955.1 Flavobacteriales bacterium CG18_big_fil_WC_8_21_14_2_50_32_9
CTGTAAATGTTAAGTTTGAAGCTACAGATAATTGTCGTAACCCTGTTGAAGTGCTTGTGCTATTTAATGTAGCATCCATTCTTACTTTCTGACCAGCAGAAAACATATTTTGACAACTGTTGTAGCTCATATAATTTTCTATTTGATCTAATACATTTGTTCCGTAAAAATCTCCTGTTGGAATGTTATTACAAGAGTTTTGCGTTGTTGGACAACCAAAAGTTGATGTTGACACAGGAGGAGTATCTGCTATAGCATCACCACCACCTGTTCCGTTATTGCTACACCCTCCTTGAAAAGTATGTAATAAACCAAAGCAATGCCCTATTTCATGGCTTAAAGTTCTGTCATTTCTTCCAACAAAATTATGATCTACAACAACTCCAAACGTATTATTAATACCCGATTGAGGAAATTGAGCATAACCAGCAATAATTCCACCACCACTTGGAGCTCCTCCAATGTTCACTACTGTCCATATATTAAAATATTTTTTAGTGTCCCATCTACTTACATTCTTTACAGCATCACCAGCGTCAACACTAAGCGAAGATTCTACCCTTACGATACCTTCTGTACAATTTCCATTAGGGTCTTTGTGTGCTAATCTAAATTCTACTTTTGCATCAACAGCAACAGGTGCAAATGGAGCATTGGTAGTATTTCTTGTTTGTGAAGTATCACTATTTAAACGTCTAAAATCTTCATTTAATCTTAAAATGGCATCATCAATGTCTTGTTTAGAAACATATCCTTGACCATTAAAAGTTAAAACATGAAAAACTACTGGAATAATAAAATTAGGAGTTTTGTCATTTGTTCCTCCTTTTTTTTCATTTTGACCAGAATGTGTTCGAGTGTACTCCTGAACATATTCTTCAAATAGTCGATGTTGCTCTTGTAAGGCAGGATTATTTTCTAAAAGAGCTTCGTTGTGTTGGTCTGCACCACACCATTCTCCGTTTCGTGCTACTTGAGCATTGCTATTAAATGAAAATAGTGCAACAGAAACAATAAGCAAGGTTTTTTTGATTGAAATCATAATTTATTTATTAGTTAATTGTTATATTATTTTAGTTATGTTCACAAACTTAATCATTAAATCGTAAGTTTTAAAGTTATTTTAAATCCTACTATTAGAAAGCTAAAAGTAGAAATTATATGTTTCGATTAGAGGAAATACTAAAATTTTCTTTGGAATTAAGCTAATTCTCTTACAGAACAGATTGTTTTATTGTGTAATTTTTGGTCAAAAATAAATGCATACACTTGCTTTGCAGTTTCGTTAGGGTTACTTAAATCCCCATTATTTTTATATTCGATAAATCGTTCAATGTTTGAAAAATTAGCTTTATCTGCTTTGCGAATCTCGTCTTGCATAGATGTATCAATAATACCAGGAGCCAAACTTATTATGTTGGTATTTATATTGTTATCTTCTAATTCGGTTTTAAAAACCAAACTTAACATATCTAATCCAGCTTTTGAAGCACAATAAACACTCCAACCGTCAATTGGGCTTCTTCCAGCTCCTGAACTAATGTTAACAACCAACTTTTGGAGGGTGTTGTTGTAGGTATTAAAAAATTGATTAATAAGCAGTGTTGGAGCAATAAGGTTAATGTTGTAAGTGGAAATAATTTTTTCAGCATCGAGGTTTCCTAAGTGTTTAATATCACCAACAATTCCAGCATTATTTACTAAAGTAATAGCTGTTGCATCCTTTAATGCTGGGTATTGAAATTGTTGAACAGCATCTAAATCGGCTAAATCAAGTTTTAAATGTCGAAATTGTTGGTGACATATATTATTTGTTCTGGAAATTCCATAAACAAAGTTGTTTTTATCACTTAATACTAATTCTGTTAGGGATTTCCCTAAGCCTTTACTCGAGCCTGTGATAAAAAAATAATGCATAATTTTTAGTTTAATGCGTTGGCTAAATCTGCTAATAAATCATCTACATCTTCAACCCCAACACTTAGTCTTATTAGTGAATCAACAACTCCAGTTTTTTCTCTTTCTGCTTTTGGAATAGCAGCGTGAGTCATTGTTGCTGGGTGTCCGATTAAAGATTCTACACCACCCAACGATTCTGCTAAAGCAAAAATCTCTACTTTTTTAACAACATTCAACGCATCTTCTAATTTATTTCCTTTTAATGTAAAAGAAACCATTCCACCAAAACCTCTCATTTGAGCTTTAGCAATAGCATGATTTGGGTGAGTAGGTAGTCCAGGCCAATATACCTTATCCACTTTAGGATGTGTGTTTAAAAATTCAGCTATCTTTTTTCCATTTTCACAATGTCTTTGCACTCTTAAATGCAATGTTTTTATACCTCGAAGCACTAAAAAAGCATCTTGTGGGCCACAAACAGCACCACTGCTATTTTGAATTCTGTAGATTTCTTTTGCTAATTTTTCATCATTTACCACTAATGCTCCCATTACTACATCAGAGTGTCCTCCAAGATATTTAGTAACGGAATGCATTACTATATCAGCACCTAAATCTAATGGATTTTGAAGGTAAGGAGTTGCAAAAGTATTGTCAACTGCTAATAAAATGTTATTCTTTTTAGCAATTACAGCAACAGCTTTAATGTCAATAATATTCATCATTGGGTTGGTTGGTGTTTCTACCCATATAAGTTTTGTATTGGCATTTATTTTTTCTTCAATGGCTTTGGTGTTGTGCATAGGCACAAAGTGAAATTTAATACCATATTTTTCAAATATAGTAGTGAAAATACGATAAGAACCTCCATATAAATCATTGGTAGAAATGACTTCATCTCCAGGGTTAAGCATTTTAATCACACAATCCATTGCTGCTAATCCAGAACCGAAACAAGCTCCAAATTTTCCATTTTCTATGGCGGCTAAATTTTTTTCTAAAGCGTGACGGGTGGGGTTTAATGTTCTAGAATATTCATACCCTTTGTGGTTTCCTACACCATCTTGAACATAAGTTGATGTTTGATAAATAGGAGTCATAATTGCTCCTGTTGCTGGGTCTGGTTCTAGTCCTGCGTGAATGGCTTTTGTGCCAAATTTCATTTCTTTTTGCATGATTTTATCTGGTTTTTTAGTGTTTTCACAAAGGTAAGTAAACAAACTCGTACTTTGAAATTATACTCAAACTTAGTAGCTTTTCGTTAGAAAAGATAGTTAGTTTGAGTAGTACTCACAACCATTGGACTTATTTTAAATACGAGCTATGAGTTTGAGTAGTACTCACAACTAAATCGCTAACTATTTTCTGATTCGCCTCAGGCGTAGGTTGCGGTATAGTAGCTATTTCTTTAGTTGGGTGTTGTAAATCTTACCTAAATTATAATTTTCAGATTATAAAATTGTTTAAAGTTAGGGAAGAATTGAAGATTTTATTCCTCTCCTCCGCTGCAGCAAGCGTCCACGCTTGTGGTGTATTTACCAAACCAATCATTTCTATTTATTTTTAAATCAAGCATAAATTTACTAAACCTTTTGCATTACAAAAACCTATTCATCAAAAAACTGATAATCAAACTGCAAAATAGTTATAAATTCTGTGGCTATTTCTTTGGTAAGTTGTGCTGTTAAAAGCATTTTTCCATCATATAAAAATTGGGTAGAGGTTTTGTAAACCTCATTTTCATATGTTTTTATTTCTATTAGATTGCCTATTTCATCATAAATAAAAACTTCTTTTTTAGTAATTCCTTCAATTAAGTTGGGAGTTGTTTGTTTTTCTGCTAATCTTCCTGTTTCGTTGTAGGAAAATGTAGTTTTCGATTTATTGTTTCCAATGATATATTTACTGTACACTTCAATTAAATAGCCCAATGAATCGTAATAAAAAAAGGTTTCTTTATAACTTTTTCGATAATTATTATAGGTAATTTTTTTGGTTTGAAATGCATTCATTTTTTGATACGCAAAACTATCACTTGTAATGATATACTGTTTTTTTAGCTCAAATTCATTTTTGGTGGGAGAGTTGTTTTCATCTCGGTAGTATGTTTCTTTGATAATATTATTAGTTGCATCATAAGTATATTGGTAAGAAAAATAACCCTGATTGTCTGTTTTTCTTTTAGTGATAATTTTCTTATCATTATCATATTCAAACGAAATTACGCTGGTATCTTTTTTTGTTGTTTGGGTTAAAAAAGTAGTATATTGTTGTTGAAGCATTCCATTAGTATTGAATTCATAATAAAAATCAAGGTCTTTTTTTCTGATGATATCTTTTACTTTTTTGGAAGACCAACTGCCTGAAATGATTTTGATTTTGTTGCTTTTTATGAAAGATTCATTAAAAAAGGATTCTTCTCCAAAAAGGGTTTTATGAGCGTCTAAAATTTGAGAACTACCCAAATGGAAAGAAAATAAAAGGAATACAATCAATAGGTACTTTTTCATTTTACTGATACTGAATTAGAAGAGGTTCTTTACCTCAGCATAAATTTTTTTTATCCCTTCTTGGAGTTCAATTTTATGTTTCCAGCCTAAAGAATGAATTTTAGATACATTCATTAATTTTCGTGGGGTTCCATCTGGTTTGGAGGGGTTGAATGTGAGTTCTCCTTCATAACCAACAATGTTTTTTATTAGCATTGCTAACTCTTTTATGGAAATATCTACCCCTGCACCAACATTCACAAATTGCTCTTTATTGTAATTCTCCATTAAAAAAAGACACGCTTCTGCCAAATCATCTACATGTAAAAATTCTCTCAACGGAGTACCCGTTCCCCATACTTCAACTTGAGGTAAGTTTTCTTTTTTTGCAGTATGGAATTTTCGAATTAATGCGGGAAGAACATGGGAGTTATTCAAATCGTAATTATCGTTTGGTCCATATAAATTGGTGGGCATTGCCGAAATAAAATTACATCCGTATTGTCTTCTATAAGACTCACAAAGTTTGATTCCTGCAATTTTGGCAATGGCGTAAGGTTCATTAGTTTCTTCTAATAATCCAGACAATAAATATGCTTCTTTGAGTGGCTGAGGAGCCATTTTAGGATAAATACAAGAAGAGCCTAAAAATAATAATTTAGTTACTTTATTGGTGTAAGAAGCATGAATAATATTAGCTTCTATCATTAAATTTTGATAAAGAAAATCTGCTCTATACGTATTGTTGGCTTGAATACCACCTACTTTTGCCGCAGCTAAAAAAACATAGGCTGGTTTTTCTGTTTCAAAAAAACGATTAACAGCAGCTTGGTTGGTTAAATCCAGTTCTTTAGAACTTCTGGTTAAAAGGGTAGTAAAACCATTTTTTTGAAGTTGTCGAACTATGGCAGAACCTACCATTCCATTGTGACCAGCAACATAAATTTTATCAGATTTATTCATTGTAATTCATTACATCATGTCCACCTTCGAGCAAATATTTGTCTCTTTTAAATAAAGTTAAATCAGATTGAACCATGTCTTTTACTAATTCTTGTAATTTATATTTTGGCTTCCACCCTAGATTTTTAAATGCTTTTGAAGCATCTCCAACTAATAAATCTACTTCTGTAGGTCTAAAATATTTTGGGTCAATTTCAATAAGAATGTCTCCAGTTTCGGCATTTATTCCTTTTTCGTCAACATCTTTACCTTCCCATTTTACTTTAATATCCACTTCATTAAAAGCCATAGTAATAAAATCTCTTACAGAAGTGGTTTCTCCTGTAGCTAACACATAATCTTCAGGCGTTTCTTGTTGCAACATTAGCCACATCCCTTCCACATAATCTTTTGCATGTCCCCAATCTCTTTTGGCGTCAATATTTCCTAGAAAAATCTTTTTTTGCATGCCTAATTTTATTCTAGCAACGCCTCTAGTAATTTTTCGTGTAACAAAAGTTTCTCCTCTTATAGGACTTTCATGATTAAATAAAATTCCATTACAAGCGAACATTCCGTAAGCTTCACGATAGTTTTTTGTTATCCAAAAAGCATATAATTTAGCAACAGCATAAGGGCTTCTGGGATAAAAGGGTGTATTTTCAGTTTGAGGTACTTCTTGCACTTTTCCATACAACTCGGAAGTGGAAGCTTGATAGAACTTAGTTTTCTTTTCAAGTTTTAATATACGAATAGCTTCTAACACTCTTAAAGCACCAACAGCATCAGAGTTGGCAGTATATTCAGGAGTTTCAAACGAAACTTTCACATGCGATTGTGCTGCTAAGTTATAAATTTCATCAGGCTGTACCTCTTGAATAATTTTAATAATGTTGGTGGAGTCAGTCATGTCTCCATAGTGCAAAATAAATTTTACATTTTGTTCATGTAAATCTGTATAAAGATGGTCTATTCTAGCCGTATTAAAGAGTGAGCTTCTTCTTTTTATACCATGTACTTCATAGCCTTTTTTAAGCAATAGTTCGGCTAAATAAGCACCATCTTGTCCTGTAACTCCTGTTATTAATGCAACTTTTTTTGACATAATTTTAATTTTTTACAATAATACTAATTCTTACAATAAAAAAAACATCCTATTCAGCTTAATAGGATGTTTTTTTAAATTCTTTTGTTATTTTAATATTATTCTTCTTTATCAAAATAAACAGCAGTCATGTCTCGATATTCCATAGCGTTTGCTGGGAAATTTTTAACATATACTTGAAGTAAACGCGTATTTTCATCATAGAAAATAGGGAGTGTTGCAGCATCATCAACGGCTATTTGATCTGCCTGACGGTATAACTCCATTCGTTTTTCTGTATTAGGCTCTCTTAAAGCAGCATTAAACACTTCATCAAATTTTGCACTTTGGTAACGAACAGCATTGATATAAGATTTGCTAGAAATATCTCCAGGAACATGTTCTCCATAAAGTAAGTTTAAGAAATTTTCTGGGTCAGGATAATCAGCTATCCATCCTGATCTCCAAAAAAGAGCTTTTCCTGTTTCTAGGTTTTCTAAATGTTGCGCAAATTGCATTTGTTCGATAGTTATTTTAATATTTAAATTTTCTGAAAGCATTTTTTGAACAACTTCAGCAACTTGCACATTTCTATCTCCTCCACCTGGATTGATTTGAAGAATAATTTCAGGAAATCCTTTACCGTTTGGAAATCCTGCAGCAGCTAAGTGTTCTTTTGCTTTTTCTGGAGAATAAGCATAACCTTTAACATTTTCATAATCATAACCTTTAAATGGAGGAACAATTCCATTAATAGCAGGTCTTCCCTCTCCTTTTAGTGTGTAATTCACAATAGATTCTTTGTCAACAGCGTAGTTAAATGCTTTTCTAACATCTATGTTATTAAATGGAGGGAGTTTATGTTGTAAACCTAAATAAAATACACTCATGGCAGGAACAACTTGCATAACATAAGGTTTGTTTCCGCCTTTTTTTGCTTCATCTAATTCTCCTACAACATCATCAATCATTTCAAGAGGCAATCTAAAAACCATATCTAAGTTTCCTTTTTTAAATTCCAATAACTCTGCTTTTTTCTCTTTAATAAAAGAAAATTTAATTCCATCTAAGTAAGGCAATTGATTGCCGTAAGAATCAACACCCCAATAGTTTGGATTTCTTTCAAGAATAACTGTTTCTGATTCTTTAATTTTTTTAACTTGAAATGGACCTGTTCCTACACAATTTGTTCGCATATCAATACCGTACATATCAACAGCTTCTTTTGGAAAAACTGAACAAGAAATATGACTTACGATGTTTAAAAAACCTGCAAATGGATATACCAATTGAATTTCTAATGTGTGATTGTCGATAACTTTAATTCCAGCAACTCCACCTGATAAAGGAGATTTTTTTACAGTAGATTCATAATATTCATTAGATCCAACTACTTTGTCTTTAAATAACCAAAACATTTGATTTGAAGGGTCGGATTCGCAAATCTTTTCTAAAGAATATTTAAAATCATTTGCAGTAACTTCTCTACCTTTCCCGTCTTTAAAACAAGGATTATCATGAAATTTCACACCTTTTCTTAAATGAAAAGTGAATTTCGTTGCATCATCACTTATTTCCCATTTTTCAGCTAATGCTGGTAATATGATGGATAAATCTTCTTGGTCTAATTTAACTAATCCTTGATATACTTGGTTAGCTATTCGATGAGATACTACTTCAGTAATATTGGGGGGATATAAACTTCTGAAGTCTTCAGTTTCATTTACTTTGAAAACACCACCATATTTCACATCACCTAATGCTGTTTGATTTTGTTTGTTGTTCGTATTGTCACCACCACAACCAATGATTAGTGCTATTGAAAAGGCTAAATAAACTATTTTTTTCATGCTATTTATTTTTTTAAAAGGCAAATATAGTTAATAGATAAGAATATACTAAATTAATTTTAAAAATAAATGTATATTTTATTTATGGTTTGTATTTTTTTGATACTAAATTCACAATTTTATAGTTGATTAGCCGAGTTGTATATTATTGGTTTTTTTGTAAGTTTATCCTTAAATTATTAATACCATCATTGAAATTTCTAAACTATATATTGTTTTTTGGGTTGTTGTTTCATTTGTTTTTTGCAAATGCACAACAAATTTCAAATTATAGAGAATTTGATGTTGTTGTTAATAATGATACTATTCAAATGGATTCGTTGAGCATAATTGATGATTCTGAAATTATTTATTTTGGAAACCTGATGCTCGATTCATCATGGTATCAAATAGATTATATTAAAGGCGTATTAATATTAAATTCCAAAAAAAGTAATGAGCTGATGGGTAAAAAGTTACGTGTTTCTTTTCGAGTTTTTCCATTGTCATTTTCTAAATCGTATCAACATAAAAACAATAATCAGATTGAACAACTTGGTGACATTGCTAAAAATCCTTTTCTTTTTGAATATGAAGTGAAAAATGAAGATATTTTTTATTTAGATGGACTTAATAAAAGTGGTAGTATTTCTAGAGGTGTTGGTTTTGGAAATAACCAAGATTTATCGGTTAATTCAAACTTAAACCTTCAATTGGGAGGGAAAATTAGCGACAACATTAATATATTAGCATCTATTTCAGATGATAATATTCCTATTCAGGCTGAAGGGAATACGCAACAACTGCAAGACTTTGATCAAGTTTACATTCAGTTATTTAGTGATGAATGGAAGCTGACAGCGGGAGATTTTTACTTGGAACGACCTAAAAGTTATTTCATGAATTTTAATAAAAAAGCACAAGGAGGAAGTTTTCAGGTAACCACACCACTTTCAAAAAAAGAAAATGCAGCAACCACCTCTCCATCAATTAGTGCGGCAGTTTCAAGAGGAAAATTTGCACGAAATAAAATTAATGGAATTGAGGGAAATCAGGGGCCATATAGACTTAGAGGAGCTGAAAATGAAAATTTTATTGTCATTTTATCGGGTACTGAACAAGTTTTTATTGATGGAATGTTATTGAAAAGAGGGAATGAATTTGATTATATTATTGATTATAATACAGCCGAATTGACTTTTACTTCCAACCGACTTATAACCAAAGATTCACGTATTGTAATTGAATTTCAATATTCTGATAGAAATTTTGCCCGCACATTAATGCATATTGGGAATGAATTTGAAAGTAAGAAACTTAGTCTTTCTTTTAATTTTTATTCTGAGCAAGATTCAAAAAATCAACCGCTTTTGCAAGATTTAGACGATAATCAAAAACTACTGCTTTCCAACATTGGTGATAGTTTACAAAATGCCATTGTTCCTAACATCAGATTGGTGGAATTTGATGCGAATAAAGTACTCTATAAAATGATAGACACCCTTGGTTTCGATTCTGTTTTTGTGTTTTCAACAAATCCTGATAGTGCTATTTATCAGCTTGGATTTTCTTTTGTAGGATTAAACAACGGAAATTATAAACAAATTCAAAGCTCTGCCAATGGAAAAGTATTTGAATGGCAAGTTCCTGTTGGTGGGATTCCTCAAGGAGATTTTGAACCTGTTATTTTATTGGTTACGCCCAAACAAAAACAAATGACAACGCTCGGAGGAGAATATCGCATCAGCGAAAACTCAAAAATAATGTGGGAAGGTGCCATTTCAAAAAATGATATTAATACGTTTTCCGACAAAAATAGTGGTGATGATGTTGGTTATGCTTTTAAAATGAACACGTTTAATCGAATAGATTTTGATAAAGAAAACAAAAAAAGCTGGAAATTGAATTTAGGAACTAATTACGAATACATTGAATTGAATTTTAGTCCCATAGAGCGTTTTCGATTGGTAGAATTTGAACGTGATTGGAATATTTTAAATGCACAATTTAACTCCGACCAACATATAGTTGGAGCAACTGTAGGAATTGAAAAAAAGGAAAAAGCATCAATTACCTATCATGTTAATTACTTAACCAATATCAATGAATTTAATGGAATTAAAAATGCCATGTTTGTTACAACCAACCACAAAGGATTTTCTTTAAAAGCAGACGGAAGTTTTTTGAAAACAGATGGATTAAATAATACGGAATTTCTTAGGCATAAAGCAGTTTTAACCAAACAAATGGGTTGGATAGTATTAGGAGTTGGTGAAGAAACAGAGCAAAATAAAATTTTTATCAATCAATCGGACACCTTGCAAGCCACTAGTTTTGAATTTAAGATACTCCAAGCATTTATTCATAATGCTGACACTACAAAAAATAAGTTTATGATAAGCTACAAACAGCGAGAAGATAATGCTCCAATAGTTACTGATTTTTTTGCTGCTACACTTGCCGAAGATGTTGAATTATCTATGAGTTTGCTTAAATTTAAAAACCACAAATTAAGAAGTACCTTTACGTATCGAAAATTAAATATTGTTTCAACTACCTTGTCCAATTTGAAACCAGAAGAAACGGTATTGGCAAGAACTGAATATAATGGTAAGTTTTTTAAAAGTTTATTAACAACCAACACTTATTACGAAATTGGTTCTGGATTGGAAATTAAAAAAGAATTTTTGTTTGTTGAAGTTCAACCAGGACAAGGTACACATACTTATATTGGCGATATTAACCAAAATGGAGTAAAAGATTTAAACGAATTTGAAGTAGCTGCTTTTCAAGATCAAGCTAATTTTATTAAAATTTTTACACCCACCAACGAATTTATAAAAACCTTTACCAATCAATTTAATCAAGGATTTTTTCTGCAACCAGAAAGTATTTTTGGGAAAGAAAAAGGAGTTAAGAAATTAATTTCTCGTTTTTCCAACAGAACCAACTATAGAGCGAGCAGAAAGGTAGCTAATAAAGATAATTATTTCAACCCTTTTGTTACAGATATAAATGATAGCTCCTTAATTACAATAAATATGGGGATATTAAATACATTTTACTTTAATAGAACGGATACTAAGTTTGGTGCAGATTATACCTACCAAGACAATAAAGACAAATCGCTGCTAACTAATGGTGTTGATGCTAGACGAACTTTGTTAAACACGGTTAAAGCAAGGTGGAACATCACTCGTGTTTATACATTAAATTTTATGGTGTCTCAGACTGAAAAAGAAAGTTTTTCTGAATTTTTTGCCAACCGAAATTTTAATTTAACCATCAATGAAATTGAACCTGGTTTTTCTTTTCAACCGAGTGTGAAAATGAAATTGAGCTTGTTGTTTAATTACAAAGAGAAAACAAATTTGCCCGTTTATGGAGGAGAAAAATCCATTGCTAAAAAAGGTGGGGTAGAATTGCGTTATAATATTGCTTCAAAAGGTAGTTTGCGAGCTATTTATAATTATATTGATAATTCATTTTCGCAAACAGACAATACTTCACTCGAATTTGAAATGTTGGAAGGATTGAAAAGAGGAATTAATAATACTTGGGAAGTTTCTTACCAACAAAATTTATCAAAATATATGCAATTGAGTATAAATTATAACGGAAGAAAATCAGAAAACACCAATGTGATTCATGCGGGAGGGGTTCAGGTTAGGGCATTTTTCTAAGGTTGTTATCGCTTATAAACAGGCACAGAAGAACAAGCCTCTCCAAACAAAATATTTTTGGCAACTTGTTGTGTTCGAATTAAAAAATCTACAAAAACAGTTTCGGGAATAGGGTGTTTTCCGCAACCCTTAATAATTATACTTTTTTGTTGATATAGAGAAAAATCGTGTTGCTCAAAAATGCAATTATAGATAGCTATTTCTAATGTTTCTAAATTTCCCAATACTACTTGTTTTGCAAAAGGAGCTATTTTAGAGGCTATTAACATATATGCCCACAACGGAACAATGGCATCATCTTTAAAAAGAACAGCAACAAACTTATCTTGGTAAATCGACCAATCTTTTTGAGCAACAGTTTCCCTAAAAGGTTTTTCTCTAAGCACGAGTCCTTCAACTAAAAAATCAGTAATGTCTAATAATATACGTTCGCCCAAAGGATAAAATTCATCTAAATTAACTTGAATAAGATTGCTTTTTTCTATTCTATTTATGATTTCTTTTTCCATAATAAGACAAAGGTAATTAAATTTTTAATCAACTTTTGTTGCATTTACAAATTGAATTTTAAGACTTCTTTAAGGTTTCAAAAAATTTAAATAGTAAAAGTTAATATTTATAAAATAAACTTTTGTATATTTGTAAAATAAACTTTACACTAGTTTGGATGTTACTAAAATCAGAAATAGAAAAATCGTATAAGAATCAAAAAATTACATGGAAAAATAAACCTTCTGGTTTAACACGTAAAAAGATAGAAAACTTAGTATTGTCTGACAATTACATTCTCATTATTACAGGCATAAGAAGATGTGGAAAAAGCACCTTGATGCACCAATTATCCCAACGAGAAAATGAACCTTCTGCACACTTCAACTTTGAGGATTTTAGAATATTTGGGTTTGAATTATCCGACTTTTCAAAACTTAATGACATTATAGGAGAACAAGTGATGTGTTATTTTTTTGATGAAATTCAAAACGTAGTTAATTGGGAGATTTACATCAGAGAACTACACGATAAAGGGAAGAAAATTTGTATCACAGGTTCTAATGCTGCGATGCTGAGTAAAGAATTAGGCACTAAATTAACAGGAAGAAACATTCAAATAGAACTTTTTCCATTTTCTTATGCGGAATACTGTCAATTTCAAAAATACGAATGGAACACTCAATCATTTAACAGTTATTTACTTGATGGAGGTTTCCCCGATTACCTTAAAAGCAAGCAGAAAGAATATTTACAGCAACTCTTTAAAGACATTATTTATAGAGATATTATTGTGCGATATGGCATCAGGAATGCTAATTCAATGATAGAAATAGCACTATTTCTAATTTCCAATACAGCCAAAGAATATTCTCTGAACAGTATTAAAAAGGCATTTGGTGTGGGGTCAACCAATTCTGTAGCCAATTATGTGCAGTGGTTAGAAGATGCTTACATCTTATTTTCCATTCCTCGGTTTAGTCCATCGCTTAAAATCAGAGCAGTGAACCCTAAAAAAGTATATACCATAGATGCAGGCTTTGCACAAGCCAATTCATCAAGCTTCACAGATGACATAGGTAGGATTTTTGAGAACGTCATTTTTTTGGAATTAAGAAGAAATCACAAAGAAATATTTTATTTTAAAGAACAAGGCGAATGTGATTTTATCGTAAAAAAAGGCAAAGAAATATGTTATATTCTGCAAGTTTGCGTGGAATTACATCCTGATAATATGAAAAGGGAAATCAATGGTTTAATGGAGGCACTATCCTATTTTAATAAGGAAGAAGGAGTTATCGTTACCCTAAACCAACACGATGAAATTTATGAGGATGGTAAAAAAATTATAATATTACCCGCTCACGAGTGGCTTAATATTATTAAGTTAGGAATTTAAGTATTATATTTTAAATACACTCAAAAGCATCGATAATAATAGTTAATCTCTGTCGCCTTTGTTTGCGTCTTCACAAACAAAAGAAATATCGTTCCGAGCTACTCGGGACGATGGCTAAAAAAACTATGAAATACGAGCAAGAGTAAGTAATAAAATCAGTATATTTTTGTTAAATTTGCATTCGTTTTTAAGATTACTCTAACATATTATAACATGACAACAACAGCAATAGCAGATAAATTTGGAATTCAAGAAGCCCTCCATAAATTAGGCGTAAAAGAAATGAATAACGGAACTTCAACAGGTTCAAATTCATTTGGTGGTGGTGAAGCAATAGCTTCTTATTCTCCAACTGATGGTCAATTAATTGGAAAAGTTACCACTACCACTAAAGAAGATTATGAAAAAGTGATGGAAGTTGCAATTGCTGCATTCAAAACTTTTAGAACTATGCCTGCACCACAGCGTGGAGAAATTGTTCGTCAGTTTGGAAATAAATTAAGAGCGTTAAAAGAACCGCTGGGTAAATTGGTTTCTTATGAAATGGGAAAATCCCTACAAGAAGGTTACGGAGAAGTACAAGAAATGATAGATATTTGCGATTTTGCAGTTGGATTATCAAGACAATTGTATGGATTAACAATTGTTTCAGAAAGAGCGGAACATGTAATGAGAGAACAATACCATCCATTAGGAGTGGTGGGAATTATTTCTGCTTTTAACTTTCCGGTAGCGGTTTGGAGTTGGAACACTGCTTTAGCATGGATTTGTGGAGATGTTTGTGTGTGGAAAGCTTCTGAAAAAGCTCCTTTATGCTCCATTGCTTGTCAGAATATTATTGCAGACATATTAAAAGAAAATAACTTGCCCGAAGGTATCTCATGTATTATCAACGGAGATTATAAAGTAGGTGAATTGATGACCACTGATAAAAGAGTTGCGTTAGTTTCTGCAACAGGCTCTACTAGAATGGGAAGAATTGTTGGAAAAACAGTTGCTGAGCGTTTTGGAAAATCTTTATTAGAGTTAGGAGGAAACAATGCGATTATCATTACTCCATCTGCAGATTTAAAAGTTGTTGTTCCGGGAGCAGTTTTCGGAGCGGTAGGAACTTGCGGACAAAGATGTACTTCAACAAGAAGATTAATAATTCATGAATCTGTTTATGATAAAGTAAGGGATGCCATTGTTGGAGCTTACAAACAAATAAGAATAGGAAACCCGTTAGATGAAAATAATCACGTAGGACCACTTATTGATAAAGCTGCTGTAGATATGTATTTGGCTGCAATTGAAAAAGCTAAAAAAGAAGGTGGAAATGTATTGGTTGAAGGTGGTGTTTTAGAAGGCGAAGGTTATGAAAGTGGTTGTTATGTAAAACCAGCTATTATTGAAGCTAAAAATCATTTTAAAATTGTCCAATCTGAAACTTTTGCTCCTATTTTATATGTAATGAAATACAGTGGGGATGTTGAAAATGCAATAGAAATACAAAACGATGTCGCTCAAGGATTGTCTTCAGCCATTATGACCGAAAGCATGAAAGAAGCTCAAAAATTTCTTTCTTACGCAGGTTCAGATTGTGGAATTGCTAATGTAAACATTGGTACTTCAGGAGCAGAAATTGGTGGTGCTTTTGGTGGTGAGAAAGAAACTGGTGGCGGACGTGAATCAGGTTCTGATGCTTGGAAAATTTACATGAGAAGACAAACCAATACCATTAACTATTCAGATAGTTTGCCACTGGCTCAAGGGATAAAGTTTGATTTGTAAAACAGAAAACCTCAATGGGTTCTAAAGTTTATATCTTACTTTTGTGTTTATGAAAGAACTAACCCCTAAGGGAATTGCAATTCGTGTTGCTTTTTTGCTAAGTTTTTTAGTTGTAATTGTATTAGGAATGGTTTTAATATCAAACCAACTCTTCCTTTCCATCTATTATTATTTCTTATTTTTTGTTATTACACTTGCCATCAGCTATTTTGGGTTTCTGCTTGCGTTAGAGAAGTTTATTTATAAAAAAATTAAACTTATTTATAGAACCATTCATAATCAAAAACTTAAGAAAGAAATAAGTAATACAAATAAATTGGTTTTTAGTGAAGATATAGCCTTAAACAAAGACAAAGACATTATCAATCAAGTACAACAAGATGTGCTAGATTGGGTAAAAACAAATCAACAAGAAATTAGTCGATTAAAAGGATTGGAAACCTATCGAAGAGAATTTGTTGGCAATGTATCTCACGAATTAAAAACCCCTATTTTTAGTATTCAAGGTTATATTTTAACACTTTTAGAAGGTGGTTTAGATGATCCAACCATTAATAAAGACTATTTAATTAAAGCGAATAATAGTGTTGAGCGTATGATAGCTATTATTGAAGATTTGGATGAAATAACTAAGTTAGAAAGTGGTAGGTTAGCTATGAAAATTGAAAAAATTGATATTGTTCAATTGGTTAAAGATGTGGTTGATTCACTAGAAGATAGAGCAAAAACAGCTCATGTTTCCATTAAAATACAAAAAGAAGTAAAATCCATTTGGGTAATGGCCGATTATGGGAAAATTTGCCAAGTAATGGTAAACTTAATTGTTAATGCAATTAAATATGGAAAAGAAGAAGGTGAGATTCAAATTAAATTTTTTGATATGCACGATACCATTTTGATAGAAGTTGCAGATGAAGGAGAAGGAATAGAAGCACATCATTTGCCTCGTTTGTTTGAGCGTTTTTATAGAACAGACAAAGGAAGAGCCAGGCAAAATGGAGGTTCTGGTTTAGGGCTATCTATTGTAAAACATATAATTGAAGCTCATCAACAAACTGTTAATGTTAGGAGTTCAACAGGTGTTGGTTCAACATTTTCATTTACACTAGAAAAAGCAAAAGGCAAATAAATTAACGAATGAAAATTTCTGTTTTTTGGTTCAGAAGAGATTTACGTTTAGAAGATAATATCGCTCTTTATCAAGTATTAAGCAAAAACAAAAATGTGTTGCCAATTTTTATTTTTGACACAAACATTATCAATGAACTACCAAAAGATGATGCTCGTATTTCATTTATTTATGAAAATCTAAAGAAAATAGATACTCAATTAAAGGAATACAACAGTAGTCTTTTGGTGTTTAAAGGTAAACCTATTGATGTTTGGAAAGAATTGATGTTGAAATATGAAGTAACAAGCATTTATTTCAATAAAGATTATGAGCCTTATGCTATTAAAAGAGATGCTGAAATTATAGCATTAGCGAAAAAGAATAACATTGTTGTTTTCAATTCCAAAGACCAAGTAATTTTTGAGGAAAATGAAGTGCTAAAGGACAATAAAGAACCTTACACTGTTTTTACTCCTTACAAAAACAAATGGCTTACAAAAGCAAGTTCAACCACAATAAATAGTGTTGATTGTATTTCATTGGCAGATAATTTTTATCGATTTCTGCAAGATTTTCCAACCATTGAATCACTAGGTTTTTGTGTTTCAAACATAAAAGTTAAGCCATATATTCTTAACGATATCAAGGAGTATGATCAAATAAGAAATTTTCCATACATTGATAAAACGACTTATTTAAGTCCACATTTACGATTTGGAACAATAAGCATTCGTGGAATTTATCATAAAGCTAAAAAAGAGAATCCTATATTTTTAAATGAGCTCATTTGGCGAGAATTTTTTATGCAAATTTTGTTTCATTATCCCAAGGTAATTACTCAAAATTTTAAATCGAAATATGATGGAATTTCATGGCGTAATAATCAACAAGAGTTTCAATTATGGTGTGAAGGGAAAACAGGCTATCCTTTCGTTGATGCTGGAATGCGACAACTCAATGAAACAGGTTATATGCACAATAGAGTGAGGATGATAACTGCAGGATTTTTATGTAAACATTTACTTATTGATTGGCGGTGGGGAGAGGCTTATTTCGCAAAAAAATTATTGGATTATGATTTGTCTGCCAACAACGGAAATTGGCAATGGGCATCGGGAACAGGCTGCGATGCAGCTCCTTATTTCAGAGTTTTTAATCCAACCGAACAAATTAAAAAATTTGACAATGAATTGAAATATATAAAAAAATGGGTAGATGATTATGAGGAGTCAACCTATCCACAACCCATAGTTGAACATGGTTTTGCAAGAAAAAGAGCATTAGAAACCTATAGAAAAGGATTAATATAATTTTCAGTTTGTTGTATTTAATTTGTTATCAATCAAGTTTTTCTAATATTTTTTTTTATTTTTATCCTGTTTTAAATTCTTCGATTGAAAATATCGAATACCTTTGAGTGTTGAATATAGTTCCCAAAGAAGATATAAATGAACATAAAAAATGTACTTATGAAATAAGCCATGAGCAAAAATGCTCACCAACAACAATGAATATTTCACATGGCGATTCCATATGACATATAAAAAACAATAAAAATATACATATGAAAATATACAGCATTGTAATTCTATTATTAGTTCATCAAGCTATTTTAGCTCAAGAGATAACTTCAAACCACAGTGTTAAACAGGTGGGAGAAACAAACGAATATAACATAAAAACAACAATTTCTGGGTTAGAAGGTGTTGAATTAGGTAAAATAGAATATCAAATTCCAGATAAACATATTTATAAACCATCTCCTAAAAACACTTATTTTTCTGATAGAAAAAATAATTTACTTAAGTTTTATTTAATGGCGTTTCCTTCTAATGGCGTGGTTGAAATTGAGTATAACATTGTTGTTGAAGAAGCAGGAAGTGTTGTTTTTCCTGTTCAGTTTCAATATTCTAAAAATGATGAAAAAAATAAAATTAGCTTAACTTCTATTGCTATCGACAATAGTAGTTCATCTGAATTAGCAGTGAATGAACAGCCCTTGCAAATAAAGGAGGAAGAAAAACCAAAAGAAGTTGTTGAAAAGGTGAAAGAGGAAATTAAAGTAGAAAAAAAAGAAGACGCTAAACCAAAACCAATAGCTACCAGTACTTCTAAAGAAACACAACGAATAGAATCAACAACACCTTCTTCAACCACAACAAAATATGCAGTACAATTGTTTGCATTGGCTGAATATTCTCAAGCAAGAGTATATGCTTATTGTAAAAAACATAACCTAAAAATAAACGAAATAACTACTGAAAAAGTGAATGGACTTGTTAAGGTTAGGTATGGAAAAGTAAATTCTGCAACGGAGGCTCAGCAATTAAAAGAAACTTTAATTAGCAAGGGAGTTACGGGTGTTTTTGTGGTAAAACTTCCTTAGGAGCTGTTACAAACATTCATTTCGTTTTCAGTCCTAAGTCCACAATCGTACATCGTACATCGTATATCGTAATTTGTTATATTCTAACTCCTATAACACAAACATCGTCCAATTGCTCTAAATCTCCTTTCCAATCATAAAAGGCTTTAAGCATTTTTTCTTTTTGTTGTTCTGTAGGGAGCGATGAAACTTCTTCTAAAAGTAGTTTAAATTGTCTGTAGTTGAATTTTTTTTCTTTTTCACCACCAAATTGATCTGCATAACCATCAGAAAAAACATAAACCATATCTCCTTTTTCGAGTTGGTAGGTTTTGTTTGAGAAGGATTGGTTACCAACATAAGCACCTATTGGTTGTTTGTCTGCTTTTATTTCATTAATAATCTTGTTTCTTATCACATAAACAGGATTATTAGCTCCAGCATATTCCATTTTTAAAGTTGATGAATTAATGGAGCAGAAAGCAATATCCATCCCATCTCTAAGCTCACTTTCTTCTTCTGTATGAAGATTGATGGTGTTATACACTTCTTGGTTTAAAAAATTTAACGCATCTGCAGGTGAATTCACTCCTTTTTCTTTTATGGATTGATTCAATATTTTTAATCCTATGATGCTTACAAAAGCACCAGAAACCCCATGTCCGGTGCAATCTGCAACAGAAAAAACAACAACTTTTTCATTCGATTTATCTTGATTTGTTGTTGTAACTTCAGAAGCCCAATAAAAATCACCACTAACTATGTCTTTTGGTAAAAAAACACAAAATGAATCTGGTAGTATTTTTTTTAATACTGATGGAGGGGTAATTAGTGCATCCTGTATGCGTTTAGCATAATTGATGCTATCAATAATTTCTTTATTTTTTTCTTCTACTTCTTTTTTTGATTTTTCAAGTGCAAATCGAGCAACAAGTTCTTTTTTTGTTAATCGATAACGCATTCTTATTAATAAAATAGAAAAAACAGCTACTGCACCAGTTAGTAGACCTCCGCTAACAAGTATTTCATCAATAAGTAGCTTACTATTGAAATAAAAGAAAACAATATTGGCTATGATATTTGCTACAACAATTAAAATAGAAAAAAATATGCGATAAAACATAAACATTCCTGACCCTATAAAAAGAGCTATGTAGGCAAATGCGTGTTTTTGAAGATGCTCTAAATCCATCACGCTCCACATGTAAGCATTTTGTATGGAAATTAGCAAAACAGGGATAAAGCCTAAAATTTCAATAGGGATTTTAAGTTTTTTATGAAAAAGAACAGTAATTAAACAAACTAATGAAACAGCAGTTCTAAATGTTAGAAATTCTTGCCAATATGCATAGAGATTAAAATAATCAGTAACAAAAAAGAGCATATTAAAAACTACAGCTACCCATAAAGCAATGGTGTGATAGCGTAAAATAGTTTTATCTAATTCTGTTTTCCAGTCTATGTTACTCTTATTTTGGGTCATTAGTCAAATAAATAGACCCTAAAATTAATAAAAAAACCACTTCAAAACTGAAGTGGTTTTTTAAAATAAAAATTTAATGAATTAATCTTCAGCAACTATGGAAGCACCAAAGTATTCTTTGTTCATTCGAGCAATATATTCTAAAGAAATGCCTTTAGGGCATTCCACTTCGCAAGCTCCAGTATTCGTACAGTTACCAAAACCTTCTTTATCCATTTGATCGACCATGTTTAACACACGTTCTTTTCGTTCTATCTGCCCTTGAGGTAAATAAGAAAATTGTGAAACTTTAGCGGCAACAAACAACATAGCGGATGAGTTTTTACAAGAAGCTACACAAGCACCACAACCAATACAAGAGGCTGCATCCATGGCTTTATCAGCATCAGATTTTCTGATTGGAATTGCATTAGCATCTTGCGTATTTCCAGAAGTGTTAACTGAAATATATCCTCCTGCTTGTTGAATTCTTTCCAATGCACTTCTATCAACCACTAAATCTTTAATTACGGGTAATGCTTTAGCTCTCCATGGTTCAATATAAATAGTTTCACCATCTTTAAACATTCGCATATGTAACTGACAGGTTGTTACAGCTCTATCTGGGCCATGTGCTTCGCCATTAATATATAGTGAACACATTCCACAAATACCTTCTCTACAATCATGGTCAAATGCTACAGGTTCGTTACCTTCATTGATAAGTTGTTCGTTCAACATATCCAACATTTCTAAAAATGAAGAATGTTCAGATACATCGTTTAGTTTATAAGTTTCTAAAGCTCCTTTAGCTTTTGCGTTTTTCTGACGCCACACTTTTAATGTTAAGTTCATGTTTATTAAGTTATTAGTTAAGAGTTGTTTGTTAATAGTCTCATAACTGTTAATTATATTTATTTTTCATTTTTAGCTTTCATTAAGTACTTAATATATCCATTTAACAATGCCAACGACTTATTAATTTGTTCTTTCCCTTTTGTTAATTCTTCGTTAGTGATGTATTTTTCATCAAATGCTACAATAAACTGATCAATAAGTTCGTACAACGACCCTCTAGCTTGCCTGCAATATTGAATGTTCTCTTGGTAATGAAACCTACCATAGCCTTCAGCAATATTATGTGTTACAGACCTAGAAGCTCTTTTCATTTGAGAAGTTAAGTCGAACTGCTCTTCTTTTGGGAATGTTTTAACAAGTTGAGAAACAAATCTTCTTAATTCTGTACAAACTTTCCAACATTCTAAATCCTCAAAACTTCTTATTTTATTATCCATTTAATAATTCAAATAACAAATAACAAATAACAAATAACAAATAACCATTAACTTATTTATAGCTTCTCTGTTTTAATTCAATATCTTTAAATTCTAATTCTTCTTTGTGAAGGATGGCTTCTCTTGGATTTCCAGTATATTCCCAAGCGGCAACATATCTAAAGTTTACGTCATCTCTTTTTGCTTCTCCTTCTTGCTCGCCATCTATTTCAACAGATTCTTCTCTGAAGTGTCCTCCACAAGATTCGTTTCTATGTAAAGCATCAACAGCAAAAAATTCTCCCAACTCTAAGAAATCAGCTACTCTTGTAGCTTTTTCTAATTCAGGATTTAACTCATTCATTTCTCCAGGAACAAAAACATCTTTCCAAAATTCTTCTCTAATTTGAGCAATTTCATCCATGGCTTTTTTTAGTCCTGCTTCATTTCTTGACATTCCCACGTTGTCCCACATCACTTTTCCTAGTTTTTTATGGAAATAATCAACCGATTTTTTACCTTTATTATTGATTAATTTTTCCAATTGTTCTCTTACTTGTTTTTCAGCAGCATCAAATTCAGGTGTGTTGGTTGGTATTTTACCTGTTCTTATTTCAGTAGCTAAATAAGCTCCAATGGTGTAAGGTAAAACAAAATAACCATCGGCCAATCCTTGCATCAAAGCCGAAGCACCAAGTCTGTTAGCACCGTGGTCAGAAAAATTAGCTTCTCCGGCAGCATAACAACCAGGAATAGTGGTCATTAGATTATAATCTACCCAAATACCACCCATCGTATAGTGAACAGCAGGATAAATCATCATTGGAGTTTTGTAAGGATTTTCATCTACAATTTTCTCATACATTTGAAACAGATTACCATATTTTGCTTCAATTACTGCTTCACCTAATTCAATAATTTTTTCTTTACTTGGATTTTCTATCCCTGAAATCATTGCTTTTTCTTTGCCATATCTTTCAATAGAAGTTGCAAAATCTAAATATACTGCTTCTCCAGTAGCATTTACTCCATAACCAGCATCGCATCGTTCTTTAGCAGCACGAGAAGCAACATCTCTAGGAACTAAGTTGCCATAAGCAGGATATCTTCTTTCTAAGTAATAATCTCTATCTTGTTCAGCTATTTGAACGGGTTTTATTTTCTTTTCACGTATAGCTTTAACATCTTCTAGTTTTTTTGGAACCCATATACGTCCATCATTACGTAATGATTCTGACATTAAGGTGAGTTTTGATTGATGTTCTCCTGAACGTGGAATACAGGTTGGGTGAATTTGTGTGTAACATGCATTAGCAAAATAGGCTCCTTTTTTGTGAATCTTCCACGCTGCACTTGCGTTTGAACCCATTGCATTGGTTGATAAAAAAAATACATTACTATATCCTCCACTTGCAATTACAACAGCATGAGCAGAATGTCTTTCGATTTCTCCAGTAATCATATTTCTTACAATAATTCCTCTGGCTTTTCCATCAACGATTACTAAGTCGAGCATTTCATGACGGTTATACATAGCAATTTTACCTTTTGCAATTTGCCTGTTCATGGCAGAATACGCTCCTAATAGCAATTGTTGTCCTGTTTGTCCTTTTGCATAAAAAGTTCGGGAAACCAACACGCCACCAAACGAACGATTATCTAATAATCCACCATAATCTCGAGCAAAAGGAACTCCCTGAGCTACACATTGATCGATGATGTTGGAAGAAACTTCGGCTAAACGATATACGTTTGCTTCTCTAGCTCTGTAATCGCCACCTTTAACGGTATCGTAAAACAAACGGTAAACTGAATCACCATCGTTTTGATAGTTTTTTGCAGCATTAATACCTCCTTGAGCAGCAATAGAATGAGCTCTTCGAGGGGAATCCTGATAACAAAAAGTCTTTACGTTGTAACCCATCTCAGCTAGCGAAGCTGCTGCTGAACCTCCTGCTAAGCCAGTTCCAACAACAATAATATCAATGTTTCTTTTGTTAGCAGGATTAACCACATCAATATGGTCTTTATAATTTGTCCATTTATCTTTTAGTGGACCTTCTGGTATTTTTGAATCTAATTTTGACATGTTTAAAATAGATTAATGTTAATGGTTAAAAAAATGAACTAAAGCAATAATGACAAAACCAAGAGGTATTATAATTGCGTATATTTTGCCTAATTTTTTAATTATTGGTGTATATTTTCGATGGTTAAACCCAACCGATTGAAAGGCTGATTGAAATCCGTGCATTAAATGCAACGATAAGAAAATAAATGCTAAAATGTATAATCCAACTCTAATTGGGTCGGTAAATTTATGAACTAACTCTTCGTGAAAACGTAATTCACCAGCCTCATTTAAACCACTCATGTTGCCTTCAATGAATTTTGTTTTAATCTCAGGAATCCAAAAATCGTAAAAGTGCAAACCCAAAAACAATAAAACCATTATGCCAGTTATTACCATGTTTCTACTCATCCAAGAAGAATTTTCGTTTGGCTTATTCATGGCATATTGAATAGGTCGGGCAGCTTTGTTCTTAAGCTCTAAAGTAATTCCCATGATTAAATGGAAAACAACTGCAAACAACAAGATAGGTTGTATTGCAAATTGAACAATTGGGTTTGTTCCCATAAAGAATGATACACTATTAAATGCATCTGCACTGATTATTGACAGCAGATTAATGATGAAATGTTGGAATAAAAATAACAACAAGAAGAACCCTGAGAGGGCCATCAAAATTTTTCTTCCTACTGAAGATTTTGAAAATCCGTTACTCATAACTTTAGTTTAAATAAATAATAAATTGAGACGACAAATGTATGCATTGTATAGCTTGAAAACAAAGTAAAAAAAAACATTTTTTTTATTCAGAACTATTCTAAATAATGAAAATCAGATTTAGCTTATTCGTATAGCCAAATAAATTATTTTGCTGCTTTTTTTTTACTTCTCGCTAATTATTTTAGCATAATTTTTCAAAATCATAAAAATCTTTTCTACTTCCTCTCCCAGAAACTGCATTAATCTTCATTGCTACAACATCTAATTCACTAGCCAGTCTATAACCGTTAAAATATTCAATGGGTTTTAATAGGGAATAAGGAAAATTTATAAAATCAACCTTAACACCATCAATACCCCCAAACACACCTACATTTGAAAACTCTGTATTAGTATATCGAGATCCAAAATGTTATTTTAGTTTAAGGTTAATGTAATTTGCGTGTTCTAAGTCATAATCTTTCATTATAAGTAAATCTAAGTCAATAGATTTTCTATGGTTTTCACGTAATGCTAAATTTGTTCCTCCTACAAGAAAATAATCATTGACCGTGACGAAACTAAAAAAGCAAGTACTCAACACCAACTAAATACGAATACGAAAAACAAAAAGCCTTTGATGATGTTGAAAACGAAAAGTTAGTTGCCATAGAACAAGAAGCCAAAGCAAA